>NZ_KZ293963.1:0-269143 GCF_002352765.1 Alteribacter populi
ATGAAGGGTTCCTCCTTTGTGATTGCTGGTTTGTTTTTGCACCTTGCATCATATCGGAGGATCCTTTTTTTATCAATAGGGGTAAAACCTATCCGACAGGAATGCTCCTGCAGGAAAAGCAACAATGGTCTTCTTGCGACGAGGAACCGCAGGAGCAGCAGAAGACCCCGCAGTGAGCACGCCTTTCGCGAATGAGGAGGCTGATGCGTTGCCTGCGGAAAGCGAAGCCATGGAAGCGGCACCCTTTGTATTTGAGTTCTAGATTTATTCAGCAATCCCTAAATAGACCGAAATGATATAATAACCATAAAAGTGGGAGGAGGGGTCATTGTTCGACAGACAAAACGTCCATTCGTATTAGCTGCTGTGATGCTTGGCATGTTTATGGCTGCTGTTGAAGCGACCATTGTCTCAACGGCAATGCCAAGTATTGTCGCTGACTTAGGTGGTTTTTCATTATTTAGTTGGATTTTTTCTACATATTTATTAATGCAAGTCGTCACTATTCCGATTTATGGTAAGCTTTCAGATATGTTTGGACGAAAGCTTGTGTTCACATTTGGAGTGAGTGTCTTCTTAATAGGCTCGATTATGTGTGGCTTTGCCCCTTCAATTGAGTGGCTGATTGCTAGTCGGGTCATTCAAGGATTAGGAGCAGGTGCTGTGCAACCCATTGCTACGACGATCGTAGGAGACATGTATACAAAGGAAGAACGGGCCAAAATTCAAGGGTATTTGGCAAGCGTGTGGGGCATTTCCGCAGTTCTTGGGCCGGTACTCGGTGGTTTAATCTTGCAGTTTGCTCACTGGCAATGGGTGTTTTGGATTAACATTCCGGTTGGCATTCTAGCAGTTGCCGGGGTGTTCGTATTTTTAAAAGAAGATGTTGAAAAACAATCGAAGCCTATTGACTATGGGGGCACAGCCATTTTACTTCTTGGGGTCACGTCCCTTATGCTCGTATTTATTCAGGGAGGGACGGTTTGGCCGTGGACATCGACACCCATTCTTAGCTTACTTTTTTTATTTGCAGCTAGTTTAATGCTGTTTATTTGGCAAGAACGACGAGCTGAGGATCCTGTGATGTCTTTAACGATATGGAAGGATAAACTTATTGCTACAGCGAATCTTGCTTCATTAACATTAGGAGCTGTCCTCATCGGTGTCTCGAGTTACCTTCCAACATATGTTCAAATTGTATTGGGAGAATCTGCGATGGTCGCTGGATTCACCTTAACAATGATGAGTGTAGGCTGGCCGATTTCTTCCACATTAGCAGGAAGGTGGCTCGTTCCACTAGGTTCTCGAAAAACCGCGATGATTGGGGCTGCTAGTTTAATGATCGGGGCCAGTATGTTCGTAGCCTTATCTTACCTACAACACCCTGTTTGGGCAGGTGTTGCGAGTTTCTTTATCGGAGGCGGAATGGGATTTACAACAACGACATTTATCGTTTCGATACAAAGTCAGGTTTCGTGGCGGTTAAGGGGTGTCGCGACAGCCTCAAATATGTTTATGCGCTTATTAGGAAGCGCTCTTGGTGTAGCCTTCCTCGGTGGTGTTTTGAACAACCGATTAGCTACTTATATGGAGGAAGTAGGAACCGCTGTTGATTTACCGCAAACGTTAGATGTAGCCAATTTGCTTTTGGATCCTGTACAGCGGAACCGTTTTACATCAGAGGAGGTTGACGTGTTGTCAGGAGGGATTGCCTTTGCCCTTAATAGTGTATATATCGGTGTATTTGCGATGGCATTACTAAGTATTTTTCTGATAGTGTCATTGCCAAAGAGTGAAACAAATGAATCAAATTAAGGAAGCAAGTAAAGGACATGTTTCAAAATACGGGCAGTTAATCCCCAGATGACTCGACCATTATATTCATAAAAATGTTCGTGAACAACACCGGTACGCCAGTTATACTCTTCTCCGTTGGGGATTAAATGATAGGGAAAGGCGTCTTCAGGCTGTACTTCTAAATAAATATTATACGTTTTAGGTTCCATATTTTTTAAAACCTTTATAGGAACTGTGAAAACTTCCTGAACTTCATCAGGGTTTAAGTTAAATGTAGCATTAGCTGCGATTTCTCCGATAAATGGGTATAGAGTGAAGCGGTAGGGTGTGATCATATAGTCTAACGGACCGTAACAAGTCACTTCGGAATGCGAAACGCCTATTTCTTCGATGAGCTCTCTTATAGCTGCAGCTTTGGGTGAAGCATCTTCTTGGTCGACTTTCCCGCCAGGAAAGCAGATTTCTCCAGGCTGTTTAATATTTTCACCACGTACTTGAAAAAGAAGATGAGGTTCGTTTTGTTTGTAGATGATTGGTACAAAAATGGCAAAAGATCGATAGTGTTCGCGGTCTAGCAGGCCAGCTTCACGATTAAGAAAAAAATCGTATACAGAGTGGTTTGTTGGTTTCATTGAATAGTCCCCTTTTTTAACATCGCTCAATTTACGTTTAGTGTACCAGATAAAAGGCAAAACAGAGAAGGACGAAAGCACTCAGTTAGAATAATCAATATTGTTATCTGTTAAAAGTATGATTATAATAATTATACGCGAAATGAGGAAGGGGATGGAAAGTATGAAACTCTTAGTAAAGAAGCCAATCTTTGCAGAGTCAGCTAGTGTCCTTGTAAATACGGCCTCAAAGTATCCAGCCACAATCTTGCTTAAGAAAGACCACTGGGTTGTTGATGCAAAAAGTTTGTTAGGAGTTCTAGCTTTATCACTACAGCCGGAGCAAGAAGTTGAAGTGACTTTTGAAGGGGAAACGGAAGAAAATTTCATTGAAGAAATCGTTCAAACAGATTTATTCACGAAAGCATAAACAACTCAAAGGAGCATCACAATAGCGTGATGCTCCTTTGAGTTTTCGTTATTTCAAATAAGAATCAAACCAAGCTTGCAGCTCCTCTAATCTTGCAAAACGTAGTTTAGGCGGACCGCTTCTGGATAGCTCATGGTTTGCATTCGGAAAGCGGACAAACCTCGTTTCTTTCTTTTGATGTTTAAGTGCAATGTATAATTGTTCTGCTTGTTCTACAGGGCATCTGAAATCCTTTTCCCCGTGTAAAATTAACAGAGGTGTCTCAATGTTCTTGACGTACTTCAATGGCGAGTGCTCCCACATTTTATTCGGATCACTCAAAAGGTCTGCCCCAATCTCCCAGTCGGTAAAGAAGTAGCCAATATCACTCACACCGTAGAAGCTGATCCAGTTTGAAATGGAACGAAGGGTAGCCGCAGCCTTAAAGCGATCGGTATGGGAGACGATCCAGTTCGTCATGAAGCCGCCGTAGCTTCCTCCTGTAACCCCAAGGCGCTCAGCATCAATGTAGTCAAATTGTTCAACCGCTTGATCGGTTGCACTCATCAAATCTTCATAGTCTTTCCCGCCGTAATCTCCTCGGCAAGCGTCGACAAAAGTTTGTCCGTACCCATGGCCACCTCTCGGGTTTGTATAAAGGACGACATAGCCATTGGCAGCTAGTAGTTGCAGCTCATGGAAAAACGTGTTTGCGTACATCGCGTGAGGCCCGCCGTGAATTTCAAGGATTGTCGGATACTTTTTCCCCTGTTCAAATCCATATGGTTTTAAAATCCACCCATGGATGTTCCCGCCATCAGCGGCTTTAAAATTTACTTCTTCAGGCTCTTGAATGTGAACCTCTTTAGAAAAACGTTCGTTCACATGAGTAACCTGCTTTTGTTCGCCAGATGTCAGATCTACTAGTACCACGTCACCGGGGTTAGTAGGAGTACTGATCGCTATAAGAGCTTGTTGTTTATCTGGTGAAAAATGGTATCCGTAGATTTGATGCTGGCCTGTGACGATTTCTTCGACTTTATGATCAAGGCTGACACGGTATAAGTTTGTATTACCGTAGACACTTGCAGTGACATAAATATTTTGATTGTCGTGATCCCACACAGGTCCCGGAATTGGATGACCGGAACGAACATCACCAATCGCGGAGTCACTAAGGTGCACATCCCAGTTTTCTGTCAAACAAGTAGCTTCCTTTGAATCAATATCAATGGTCCAAAGCTTCAAATGTGTGGCTCCGGAAAACTCTTTCCGGTGTCCGTAACAGGCTAATTTTGTACCATCATCGTTAAAAACGGGATAAGCGTATATGCCATTACCCTCTGTGAGACAAGTTTCTTCTTTTGTAACTACATTTACTACATAAACATCTGAAATAAGGTGATAATCTTGATCTTCCTTTTTATTGGAAACAAAACTTACGGAATGACTGTCAGGGGACCATTCACCAGGCTCATGATGAAACTCACCAGATGTGATTTGCGTGATCTCTTCACTTTCGATGTCATAAAAGGCTAGTTGTTTGTATTTATCATCTAAAAAACCAGTAGCGTCAGATTTATATTTTAGCCTCGTAACGACCAATGGCTCATCCTTTTTTTCATCTGACGTTTTCTCGTCGTCTTCTTTGCTGTGAATATTTTCGTCTTTGGCTAATGAGGTCGTAAACAAAAGCTTTTTACTATCCGGTGACCAGACAGGTTGACTAGCTCCATTTTTTAGCGTAGTAATTTGTTTTGCTTCTCCACCTGAAGTAGAGAACAGAAAGAGCTGAGACTTTTCTTTACGATTTGAAACGAAAACAAGCCATTTTCCATTTGGTGAAAAGCGGGGAGAACTGACTCTTTCATGTCCAAAGGTCCATTGTACAGCCTCTGTATCTTGAATCCCTTGCACATACAAATGAGAAACGTATTCATCCTCGTCGTTTATCGTTTGTTTTATGTAGGAGAACGATTCTCCATTTGGTGCAAACTGAGGTTCATTTAAAACATTGATTTCTTTGAGATCTTTTACTTTGATTGGACGTTTAGTTGTCATAATGGACTCCTTTCAAATCTATCTTTCTAAAGTATAAAGTACGATATAGGAATATTCAAACGATTTAAAATAAAGCGTTTTCATAAAAATATTGATTTTAATTATTAGTCGTGATAGATTTTAAACAACGTAAGCGTTTACGTTTGCAAAGGAGACCGATTTATGAAGCCAACAATAAAAGATGTCGCGAATGCCGCGAATGTTTCAATTGCGACTGTGTCGAGGATATTAAATAAACAAGCAGGTTATTCCCAAACTACTAAAGAGCATGTCATGGGAGTCATTGCTGAATTAGGTTACCATCCTAATGCGATTGCCCGAGGGCTTGTAAGCAAAAAGACAAAAACGCTCGGTGTTTTACTGCCGAATGTCTCAAATATGTTCTCTTCAGAAGTATTGGATGGCATTGAGCAAGCTGCCCATGAAAACGAATATAGTGTGATCATCTGTAATACAGACCGTAATGGCAGGCGCACATTAGATTATTTGAAAGTACTCGGGGAGAAAAAAGTAGACGGGTTAATTTTTATAAGTGAAGCATTAACATCTGAATATTATCAAGCCATTCAACATCTAAATATTCCATTTGTTCTCGTTTCTAGTATGTCTTATAAATATCAAGTACCTTACATTAAAGTCGATGATAAGCATGCTTCCTATCAAGCTGTTACATATTTAATTGAAAAGGGGCATAAAGATATTGCTTTAATTAGCGGGGATATTGATGATGTACTAGCTGGTATTCCGAGGGTAGAGGGTTATTGTCAGGCCTTACGGGATCATAGAATCGAAGTAAGGCAGGAGCTAATCACTTATGGGGACTTTGGCTTTGAGTCAGGTAAGGAGTGCATGACTAGACTGATACAAACAGATCAACCATTTTCAGCCGTATTCTCAACAAGTGAAGAAATGGCATTAGGTGCAATGTCTGTAGCTCATCAAAATAAGATAAATATCCCAGAAGACATTTCATTTGTTGGATATGATAATACACGATACGCAGAAATGAGTATTCCCCCACTGACTACAGTTGCCCAACCTTTAAAACAAATGGGGAACAAGGCAGTAGAGATGATTCTTACAATGCTGGAAACTGGCAAAAAAGCTCAAAGCAACATTATGCCTCATTCAATTGTAGAAAGAGAGTCAGTAAAATCACGGACTAAATGAAAAAATACCAAGATAAACAAGGTATTTTTTTCTTTCAGCTTTTAAGTAAACGTTTACTCAAATACTTGACAGTTATTATATTCATTACGACTAAAACTATTTAACTATAATAGGTTAAACGTTTACTATATGTAGGAGGTGCGAGTGACTGCCAAAATAAAAATAAAGTTTCATCTAATATTTTTCCATTATGCAATACTAATATTTCAAATTTTGGGAGGGGATTGTAATGAGAAAAAAGTTATCAACAGCGATTGCTACTACCGTTTTAGTTGGTGTACTTACGGGTTGCGGAGGATCGGATGACGGGAAAATAGAATTTTTTCAAAATAAGTCTGAAGCTGTAGACACTTTTGACGCTCTTATTGAAAAGTTTCATGAAGAAAATCCGGATCTTGAATTTCAAATCGAACAAAACCATGTTCCAGAAGCAGATACAGCGCTTCGTTCAAGATTAACTCAAGATGATGTTCCAGACATTATGGGAATTAACGGTGACGCTACTTATGGGGACCTTGCAGATTCAGGAACTCTTCACGATTTCTCTGAAGATGATTTAATAACTAATGTTCAAGACTCTTACGTGGACATGATTAATCAGTTGGCCGGAAAAGACACTCCAAATGGTGTGCCATATGCTACAAACGCTAATACGGTTTTATATAACAAGGACAAGTTTGCTGAGATGAATTTAGAAATCCCTCGTACATGGGATGAATTCCTCGATGTTGTAGAGACCATTGAAGAACATGATGAAACACCTTTCTTCCATACTTATGGAGATGCTTGGACAGCAATGGTTGCCTTTAATGCATTAGCAGCTAATATCGAAGGAGACGATTTTGCAGAGGAGAGGCTAGCAGAAGACACAACGTTTGCGGAACGTCACCCGGAAGTCGCTGAAAAAATGATAGAGCTTCGCGATATGGCTGATAATGATGTCTTTGGCACTGATTATGACCGAGGAAATGCAGCTTTTGCCGAGGGTGGTTCTGTTATGTATATTCAAGGTAACTGGGCAATTGGTCAGATTACAGAAGCCAACCCTGATATCAATGTTGGAGCCTTTGCGCTTCCTGCTACAAATGACGTTGATCAAAACCGTTTAGTATCAGGTGTCGACACTGTACTAACGATTTCAGGTAGTTCAGAACACAAAGAAGAAGCGCTAATGTTTATTGAATTTTTACTTGAGGAAGAAAACGCACAATACTACATTGACGCTGAAAAGCAGTTTTCAGCTGTAGAAGGTGTTCTTCAAGAAGATCCAACTGTTGAAGACTTGAGTGTTCACTTTGAAGAAGGTTCGATTACAAGTTTCCCTGATCACTACTATCCGTCTGGAATGCAAATTGAAAACCTAGTACAAGAATTCTTAATTAATGGTGACGTAGATGAATTCTTACAGGTGCTTGATGAAGAATGGGATAAAGTGACGTCAAGATAATAATGTACGGGCTTGCCTGTGAATTGCAGGCAGCCCTCCATTATTACTTTTGCAGCTAAAGGAGAGAAGAAAATGAGTAAGAAAATCAATCCTTATGTACTCATGGTATTACCCGCTTTTATTATCTTTTTTTCATTTCACACATATCCCATGCTGCAAGGTGTTTTTTATAGCTTTACAAACTGGCGCGGGTATGGCGATTGGGATTTTGTCGGCTTTAGTAATTATATAAGCGTATTTCAAGACGGAAGAGCGCGTGACGCTTACTTTTTCACTTTTCAATTCGCAATTATTTCAACGATTCTTGTAAATATCATAAGTTTAATTATTGCATTAGGCCTGAATGCAAAAATTAAATTTATGAAGACATTACGCGCGGTATATTTTATGCCAAATATTTTAAGTATTTTAATTGTTGGTTTTATCTTTAACTATATCTTTGCTATTTTTGTACCATTGATTGCTGAAAGCCTAGGATTAACGACGTTGGCAACAAACATTTTAGGAAATCCTGATCTTGCTTGGATTGGGATTGTCATCGTTGCTGTCTGGCAGGCGGCCGCTTTTAATACAATCTTATATTTGGCAGGGTTAGCAACGATTTCACAGGATTTATATGAAGCATCTAGTTTAGATGGGGCGAACAAATGGCAGGAATTCTGGAAGATTACCTTCCCGTTAATAGCACCTTTCTTTACGATTAATATGGTTTTGGCGATGAAAAACTTCCTGATGGTATTTGACCACATTATGGCATTAACTGGTGGGGGACCTGGACGAGCGACCGAATCTATATCCTTATTAATCTACCGTGGAGGTTTCCAAGGAGGCGAGTTTGCATATCAATCGGCCAATGCTGTGATTTATTTTATTATCATTGTGACGATTTCCGTGATACAAATTCGCTACTTACAGAAACGAGAGGTTGATATGTAATGAGAAATAATAAACACAATTGGACGATCACTCTATTATTAATATTAGGATCCGTTGTTATCCTATTTCCATTATATTTAACAGTCGTCAATGCCTTTAAAACGCCTCAGGAAACAGCGGAATCTATTTTGGCTTTACCTTCCAGCTTTCGGTTCGATAACTTTATACAAGCAATTGAAATGACCAACTTCTTTAATGCTTTTGGGAATAGCTTCTATATTACAGTGCTGACAGTTGTATTTACGCTACTGACAAATTCAATGGTCGCTTATGCCATTGCCCGAAATCTTCATAAACGTTCCTTTAAAATCTTATTTTATTATTTTGTAAGTGCAATGTTCGTGCCGTTTCCAATCATTATGCTTCCTTTAGTAAAGCAGATGAGTGGTCTTGGTTTAATGAATCCAACAGGGCTTGTCATGCTTTATATTGTTTATGGTTTAGCGTTTAATGTCTTTCTCTACGTTGGTTATATTAAGTCTATTCCAAAAGAGCTTGAGGAGGCAGCAATTGTTGATGGGTGTAGTAGGTGGGGTGTTTTCTGGCGTATTATTTTCCCGCTGCTTGCACCAATGAATGCAACAGTCGGAATTTTAACAGCACTATGGGCTTGGAATGACTTCTTACTACCGCTTGTAATATTAAGTGACCGAAGTGATATGACACTACCTCTAGTACAGTTTGTGTTCCAGTCTCAGTTTTCAACCAACTACAACTTAGCTTTTGCTTCATACTTGATGGCGTTATTGCCGATGATCATTGTTTATGTCATTGCACAACGCTGGATTATCAGTGGTGTGACGAAAGGTGCTATCAAGTAAAAATAAAAGATGAAACGAACTAGATAAGTAACGATATTGGAGGAATTTTCAAATGAGTAAGCAATGGTGGAAAGAAAGTATTGTCTATCAAATATATCCTCGTAGCTTTAATGATAGTAACGGAGACGGGATTGGTGACTTAAAAGGGATTACTGAAAAATTAGACTACTTAAAGGAATTAGGTATCGATGTGATCTGGCTTTCTCCTGTCTACGATTCGCCAAACGATGATAACGGCTACGATATTCGAGATTATCAAGGTATTATGAACGAATTTGGAACGATGGATGATTGGGAAGAACTTTTAGCTGAAACGCATAAACAAGGAATGCGTTTGATTATGGATCTTGTCGTAAATCACTCGTCAGACGAGCACCAGTGGTTCGTTGAATCGCGCAAATCAAAGGATAATCCATACCGCAACTACTATATTTGGCGATCTGGAAGAGCAGACGGGTCTGAGCCAAACAATTGGGAATCGGCTTTTAGTGGATCTGCCTGGCAGTATGATGAACAAACAGGTGAATACTTTCTGCATCTTTTCTCAAAAAAACAGCCAGATTTAAATTGGGAAAACCCTACTTTACGAGAAGAAGTGTACAAAATGATGCGCTGGTGGCTTGATAAAGGTATCGACGGTTTTCGGATGGATGTTGTTAACTTTATTTCGAAAGTACCAGATCTTCCAGATGGCGAGGTTGAGAAAGGAAAACAATATGCACCTGGTGGAAAGTATTTTGCAAATGGACCACGGATTCATGAATTTTTACATGAAATGAATCAACAAGCCATTAAAGGCTATGATGCGATGACGGTTGGGGAAATGCCAGGTGTAAGACCGGAGATTGCTCAGAAATATACAGATGAAGAACGTGAAGAAGTGAATATGGTGTTCCAATTTGAACACGTGGATCTCGATTCAGGGCCAGGAGGCAAATGGGATCTTCGTCCTTTAAAGCTTCAAGATTTAAAAGACAACCTGACAAAATGGCAAAAAGCCTTGGAGTATAAAGGTTGGAACAGTTTATATATGAACAATCACGACCAGCCACGGATGGTCTCTCGTTTTGGTGATGATAGTAAGTACCGCGTAGAATCAGCGAAAATGCTCGCGACACTTCTTCATATGATGAAAGGTACGCCTTACATTTACCAAGGTGAAGAAATCGGCATGACGAATGTGCGCTTTGACTCAATCGATGACTATGAAGATATTGAAACACTAAACATGTACAAAGAAAAGCGTGAACAAGGCGTTCCGCACGAAGAGGTTATGCAAGGAATTTACGTTAAAGGTAGAGACAATGCTCGTACGCCTGTTCAATGGAATGATGAAGCACACGGCGGTTTTACGACAGGAACCCCATGGCTTCAAGTAAATCCTAATTACACGGAAATCAATGCTGAACAAGCGGTTCAAGATCCGAACTCTATTTTCCATTACTATAAAAAACTCATTGATTTACGTCATAACCACGATGTCATTGTGTACGGTAATTATGATTTGTTAGCTGAAAACGACGAGGAGATTTTTGCTTATCAAAGAGTACTTGAAAACGAGACCCTTCTTGTCATTTGTAACTTCTATGAAAATGAAACAAGGTTTGAATTTCCTGATCGTTATCAAGGGAAAAAGGCAGACATTCTGATCGGAAACTACAAAACCGGCGAAAAAACTGTCGAGCTTAGTGAAAGCTTCGACCTAAAGCCATACGAAGCGATTGTTTATAAAATAAAAGAATAGGACATCACAGTTGAATAAATTTCATAATTCTGCGCCCAGGCAGCTCAACGGTTCTAAGACATGAAAAAAGGAGTACCTCCCCAAATGTCGAATTAAGTAAGTGACCATACAAACGAAATGAAATGGGAGGAAACCCCTCATGTCTAAAGTACGACAAGAGAGTCTTTTTAGCCCCCTACGGAGCTACATAAAGTTACTCTAATTTTAACACCAAGAAAATTGGAGACCGTAGCCAAGCTGAATCGTGTTTAAAAGGTCTCTTAATAAAAAAAGATCTTCTGCGTAGTAGGCCGGAATCTGTGAGACTCCCTCAGGAAAAGTTGATATGGCGGGGGTCCGCCCGGATTTTGAGGCCCTAAAAAATTTTTTTGTACTCGCCTCCGACTGCCAAGGTCCACATAATTCTTGTAAATACATTTACTGTATTTAGAGATTACGCGTTGCGTTGGGAATGTGGGATACATTTCCATATATAGGTGTAATTCACACGAGAAAAACTCTGCTACAATCAGGTGACTTACCCTCCCATGTCTCCTGGCATCAAGTGCCTACATTCCTTCGTTGGGTCTTGCCTGACGCAGATCTCGGACTCTTACTCCTGCATGGACTGCCCTTTACTGGGCGTCTAAAGTCTCCGTCTTGCCGAATCTCTGTGCCTGTGTTGTCAAAGGTACATTAAAGCACTGTGAAGCCTTACGCTGCCTTGTTCTGAGGATAGTTGGAAGAGTCTATCAACATTCTCTCAGGGTCAAACATTGCCTGTTTCTTGCTAAGTCCATGGAACACCTGAAGCAGCTTTCTGCATAGCACAACCATTGCTTCTTTCTTGGTCAGTGGATTTTGTTCCCGTGAGTGATAATGCATGTACAGTTGACGAAAGCTTGCATTGTTCTGAATGAGCGGAAGGATCGCTTTATAAAGTAAGGCTCGTAGTCGTTTTCTTCCGCGTTTAGAGATCTTCTTTGTGCCTTTATGCTGACCTGAACTGTTCTCACGCAACGTAAGTCCCGCTAGCTTAATGAGTTGGCGTGGATGCCTGTAATTGCGCATAGAGCCTGTTTCAGCCAATAACTCGCTTACAGTGTTCTCGCTGATTCCCGGAATGGAGACGAGGTACTGAAACTCTTCTAATGACTGGGCCTGCTCAACCATCTGGGAAGTCACCTCTTCAAGTTGTGATTCCAATAGTTCCAGCTGTTGAACAAGGCTGCGAATCTCCAGCCGTGACATTTCCTGACTGCGTGTTACGCCAATAGAGTGACGAGCCACTTCAATCAGGGTCACCATTTTGGGTTTCCCAGCATACTTGGCGCCAGCTTTCTTCTGTTGCCTGACCATCTCTTCGACAGACAAATGTGGAACATCCTGGGGAAGAGGTGTCAGCTTTAAAACGGCAAGAGCTTGTTGGCCCAATTCACTGAAGACTTGATTGAATTCCGGAAAGTAAAGATCCTTCCATCGCTGTATCCTGTTTTTTACGGAAGAGATATCTTTTCGTAATCGTTCCCGGATTGCGGATCCATGCCTCATGTGATGTTCAGCGGTTGTCATCTTCCGCGGTATACTAAAATAGCCGTTAGGAAGAAGTTTCGCTATAACGCGTGCATCTTTAGCGTCGTTCTTCGTTTGAGAATTATCGTCCATTTCCTTGGATTGTTTTACATGCATTGGATTGACGATGACAAAAGGGAATTCGAAAGCCTCCAGCATAGCCGCAAGGTTCATCCAGTAGTGGCCGGTTGCTTCAAAACCGATGAGCACATTTGATTTGTTGTGTGTCTCCATCAGTTGTCTAACAGCCTGCTCAAAATGGATGAAACCATCTTTTGACTGGTGGATGCGCCATACTTTCGTTAATTCGCGTCCGCGCAAATCGACGGCACAGGCATAGTGATTCTTTTTTGCAATATCGATTCCAATAACTAGAGTGTTTTCGTTGACTTGATTAATTCGTTCATTTCTACTACGATTCATGAAGGGTTCCTCCTTTGTGATTGCTGGTTTGTTTTTGCACCTTGCATCATATCGGAGGATCCTTTTTTTATCAATAGGGGTAAAACCTATCCGACAGGAATGCTCCTGCGGAAAAACGGACCAGTCGAGACCCCGCAGGGCGCTTTTCCCGAGGAGGCTTGGCGGTTCGTCCGCGGAAAGCGAGCAGATGCAGGCCAACGGAGCTACATAAAGCTACTCGTAATTAACACCAAGCAAGTTGGAGAACGTAGCCAAGCTGAATTGTGTTTAAAAGGTCTCTTAATAAAAAAGATCTTCTGCGTAGTTGACCGGAATCTGCGAGACTCCTGCGGAAAAACGGACCAGCCGAGACCCCGCAGGGCGCATTTCCCGAGGAGGCTTGGCGGTTCGTCCGCGGAAAGCGAGCAGATGGAGGCCAACGGAGCTACATAAAGTCATCCCTTAATTTAACACCAAGCAAGTTGGATACCGTAGCCAAGTTGAATTGTGTTTAAAAGGTCTCTAAATAAAAAAAGATCTTCTGCGTAGTAGGCCGGAATCTGCGAGACTCCCGCGGAAAAACGGACCAGCCAAGACCCCACAGGGCGCATTTCCCGAGGAGGCTTGGCGGTTCGTCCGCGGAAAGCGAGCAGATGCAGGCCAACGGAGCTACATAAAGATACGCTTTTTACAATAAGTAGTATCATGATTTCTTTATTGTTTATTACAATCTTAACGAGGGAAAACAGTACTTAACTCATTTAGAAAGGATGATAACATGATCTTTTCTTATAAAAGGATGCTCAAGCCATTTACCGTGTTTGGACAAGATGGAGAGCTTGGTACTGTAGACGACCTATACTTTGATGATGAAAAGTGGACGGGTCGTTATGTAGTGGTGAACTCCAATCGCTGGTTACCTGGGAAAAAGCTCTTTGTTTCACCCGCATCGATTTCAGAGTTTACGCTAGAAAATGAGAGTTTGTACGCCAACATTAATAAAGAGGAAGCAAAAAAAGTCCTTCCCCAGAAGAGGAGCCAGTTACAAGGAAGTTCGAAAGCCAGTTTTCACAGTATTACGGACTCAATCCTTACTGGATGGGGCCGGGATTATGGGGATCGGGTATGATTGCAAGGGACCTTGCGCAAGAAAAAATAGATGGTTCGGTGGTTGATTATCAGGAAGAGGAAAGCCATGCGATGAGTGTAAACGTTGTGATCGGATATGAAATTGCTACGCGTGACGAAAGCTTCGGAAAAGTAAAGGACGTTCTTGTTGAAGAAGACTCTTTTAAAATTCGCTATTTCATCGTTGATACAAATCACTGGCTTCCTGGTGGAAAAGAGGTTCTTATCTCAACGGATTGGATAGATGACGTTAATTGGCACCAGTCAATTTTAAGTGTGAATCTGACAAAGGATCAGGTGGAAAACGCTCCAGAACTTATTGATGATGAGCCAATCAACCGTGAGATGGAAGAAAGAGTGTTTAAGCATTACGGAAAACCTAAATATTGGGACTAATTCATGATACGGTTGGATTCTTACATCCAGCCGTATTTTTTTGCGAGAAAAAATATAGAGCGATAGTACCTTACGCCCCCGGTAGTATGCGCCTGTAGCAAAATTTGGGCGACAGTCTTAACTTCTCCAAAAACAACAATCTTTTAGAAAAGAGCCTTAAAATAAAACAAAAGGGTAGACAGACATGCTTCGTTACAATTATAATAATGTTAACACTCAAAAAGTTTCCTTAGGTAAACTTTTATAGATTGAGGTAAAATAATAACATGCGGGAAAATTAGTTTTAATAGTGCACCTTTTCAAATGCACCTACATATAGTGTTTTTGTGAAAATGAAGGGAGAGGGAAAGATGTTTAAAAAGAAAATAACCGCGTCATTAATCCTTTTTTTAAGCTTTATCTTAACGGCCTGCGGAACAGAGAATTCAGAAGGAGAAAGCAATGAAGACAATGGTGCTCAAGGTGACGGATTATCCATTACGACAAGCTTCTCTGTCCTTGGAGACATGATTGGCGAAGTCATCGGTGACAGAGGAGAGGTCAATTACATCGTGCCAATCGGCGAAGAGCCTCACGAATATGAACCTGTTCCGAGTAATTTTAAAGAGGTAAGCGATTCGGATGTGTTTTACGTCAATGGTCTTGATCTGGAAGAGTGGCTTGAACGTATCGTTTCTAACGCAACAGAAACTGAAATCGTTGAACTCTCCACGGGTGTAGACATCATTAATCTAGAAGACAGCGAAGACGCCGACCCACACGGATGGTTAAGCCCGAGAAATGGGATTATTTATGTTGAGAATCTGGTGGAAGACCTAATCGAACGAGACCCTGAAGGTGAGGACGTTTACCGTGAAAATGCAGAAGCGTACATTGAGGAGTTAGAAGCATTAGATAAATGGATTGAAGAAGCAGTTACTGATATTCCGGATGAAAAGCGTGTGATCGTTGTCAGTGAAAATGCCTTTAAATACTTCGGTGCCGATTATGGCTTTGAAACAGAAGGGATTTGGGAAATGAACTCTCACGAAGAAGGAACGACACAACAAATGAACCGTGTTATTGATATCGTCCAGGAAAGAAAAGTCCCAGCTGTCTTTGTTGAAAGTACAGTAGACAAACGATACATGGAAACCGTTTCTGACAACTCTGGAGTGCCAATTGCAGGTGAAGTATATACAGACGCGATCGGTGATGAAGGATCAGGCGCCAACTCTTACATTGATATGATTCGACATAATGCAGAACTGTTTGTGGAAGGGTTAAAGGAATAGTTAGGTATCGTGTTATTTTAATACGCACCAAAAATTGCAGTTATATCTTATCCGAATAAAAAGCCAGAGAAAGTAAAGATGCCTGGCTCTTTTATAAAAACGCCCTCATAGTGATTGGCGGGTTTCATTTATTAAAAGTTAATAAATGAAAAAACTCTACGTTTCTGTGTCGAGCTCAAGGCGCCTTAAACTTAAATAAAGCAGATGAGTAATATAGTAGACTCATCTGCTTTATTTCATTACGACGATTTTATTTCCCTTTTTTTTTCGCTTTTATCTACGACAGATGTTCCGACCAAGTCACCAGTGACGTTACAAGCTGTTGCTGCCATTCCTAGTAAGGCATCCACTGAAGCGACTAACGCGACGACTTCAATTGGAAGACCTGCCTGCGTCAAAACAACAGACAATGTGATCAACCCAGCACCGGGTACACCAGCTGTTCCGACAGAAGCGAGTGTCCCTGCTAGAATGATGCCGATAATCGTTGCCAATCCTAAATCTTCTCCAATAATGTTAGCAGCAAAAATAACCGAAGCTCCGACACGAATGGCGGCCCCGTCCATGTTCATTGTTGCTCCTAATGGAAGTGAAAAGCCGTACAGTTTTTCCCGTAAGTTTAACCGCTTAGCAACACCCATTGTCACCGGAAGAGTTCCCATTGAACTTTGTGTAGTGAAAGCCGTAGCAGTTGCATCTCTTGCCTCTTTAAAGAAACGCAGAGGGGATTGGCCAATCAACTTAATAAGCAACGCATATACAAGGAATTGAATCAAAATACTCACATAGACTGTTCCTACAAGAGAACCTAGCGATGTCAGTGTGTTCCATCCTTGTTGTCCGATCGTTGAAGCAACAATAGCAAAAATACCGATTGGTGCATACTGCAAAATCCACCCCATAATCTTAAACGAAACTTCAGATCCAGCACGAGATAATTCAACAAGGTGATCTCCCCACTTTTCGTGCTGCTCATTCCCAGAGCGACGCATAATAGAAATAGCAAGACCAATTACAATCGCAATAAATATCATACTGAGGATGTCTAGTTCTAATAAGGCTTCTACGATGTTAGACGGGAAAATGTCGACGATGACATCCATGAAACCAGGAGCTTCGGGTACGTTTACCTCCGCATTTCCTGGTAAACTTAACCCTTCACCAGGTCGAATGAGTAATGCTATAATCAGCCCGACCGTTAATGCAAAGGCAGAGGTTACAAAATAATAACCAATCATTTTTCCACCCATGCGGCCAAGCCCTTCTGCCGGACCTTGGTTGATCCCGACAATTAATGTAAGCATTAACAGCGGAATGATCAAAGCCATTAATAAATTTAAGAGAATATCGCCTAAGGGTGCAATAACCGCAGCATTTTCACCAAAAGTAAAACCAACGATAACACCGAGAATTAAAGCAATCGAGATTTTCCAAATGAGAGGCGTTTCTAGATATTTTCCCGATAATAATTTCAAATGATTCACTCCTTTTACTGTTCAATCCTTTAATCCGAGTATTGCAATATGAATTATACTGTTACTAGTATAGGGGAATTCTTTGTTTAGTCAAGGATTGTGCTTTTAATCTATTATTACTTTAAAATGCTTGAAAAAGGCGTATTGTGAAGCTGCTATATCTTAAGGAATTTATAAACATAAAGGTGTTCAAAAAGCCAGTGAACATAGCTGTCTCCCGGCATTTAGCTGATCACGCGTTTTCTCCACTCTTTTTTCCTCTATTTTGAACACTAGATTATTGAATAATATATTTCAGCAATACGTTTTTACCCAGGTGAAAAGGCCTGTATTGTATCTTTTAATAATTTCATCATTATTCTTATAAATTAATAGAAAAGTGTATTAGCTATATTTTTTTGGTTATATGTAATCGATCATTCTCCATAAGAGGGTGTTCAAAAACTCGGCTAAAATATCTGTTGAATGTTCTTCGCTATTAGGAGCTTCAACCTTCTCGACCACTCGACTCTACTATGTACCCTTCTTGAATACGCATTAAATACTTCTTATAAACCAAGTCCTTCCCATAAATATACTATAGTAATAAAAATTTAAGAATTACAGTATTTGATTGTTGTTTAAAACCAATGACTATTTACTTAATTTGTGTTTTAACATGTAGAAAAATCAGAATATTATGATACATTTATTACGAGAATAGAAATAATTACATAGAGAGGTGATAAAATTTTCTCTTATCACTTGGTGATAAGGAGGAGATGTAAATATCTTATGGTCGAAAAGATGGGGAAGGATTTCATAACAATGTATACGTATATGTTATGACCAATAATTTGAGACTATTTTAACAAAAAATGGAGGTTAATCTATGAAACTCAGAAAAAAATTGATGATTTTATTCCTGTGCTTTTTCGTTTCACTTTCATCTACAACAGCTTTAGCAGGCCCTCCAGGATTATCTGATTTTCCAGATCCAATTGACGAAGAGTCATGGGTCCTTCCGAGAGATATGACTTGGGACGATTACCGGTCTGTTCCTGGTATCGATTGGAATGATGCCGACCATATCGAGGCTGAACTAGATATTAAGGGTGCCATTATTCTCGTGGATTTTCCTGATCAAGAGTTTATCTTAAGCCAGCCGGAGGGATCAGACCCGGCAGGCAATCCGGTAGGGATCGGTGACATTCCCCGGGATGAACTTCCACAGTGGTGGCTGGATTACTTAAACGCGCCGTCAGAGCTGAACAATTACCGGACAATTGATGAGTTTTGGAGAGAGAACTCCTTCGGAAAATGGTCAGTTGATCTTGATGCGTACGGCGTTTATGAAATGGAACATAATATGTTTCAATACGGTATGGGAGAATGGGGCCAACAAGCGGACATGCCACCAGGATACGAAACATACAACGTGATGACAGATGCTTTAGCTGCAGCTGAAGCAGACATAGAGGCGTCTGGTGTTGACTACGACTTCACGTTTATTGTCCATGCCGGTTACAATGAATCTGATGTTTGGCAGCAGTTTGGTGAAATGATGTTTGAAAGCCCTGAAGATGTAACCGATGAATTCGGGCCCCCAGAGGAATACAGAGATATAGTAGACAACTGGGCGAATACTCGTTATGTACCTTGGACATCCTGGCTAGCTGCGTCAAGTCTTTGGGCGAGAGCGAACATTAGTCAAGGGATTTCGATCCAAGGAGAAAGTAGTGGAATGGCTGTTTTCGCCCATGAATTCGGCCATATTATGGAACTGCTCGATAACTACAACAATCCATATGCAAATCCTGTTTCCAGAACATACTCGGGACCTTGGGAATTGATGAGCCGTGGTGCATTCAACGGACCAGGCGGCAACCATACTCGTTGGACAATTCCATCCTATGAAGGTGCATCTACACCTTCTCACCATATGTTACGTAATAAAATTAAGCAAGGTTATCTGTCGGAAGACCAATATATTAATGTAGACCGAGAAGAACTCGAAGAAACTGGACCGGTGTTTGCAGATGTATTAACCCGGGCCGTCCCGTCTGGAGAAGAATTTGGACGTGAAGGTATTTATGGAATTAATGTTGAAATGGTGGATCACACTCCACGAAATAGTTTAGAGGATGACTGGCGCGCGGATATGCAACGAGGAGAAGAATGGTATAACAACTATACGCTAGAGGTAGTTGACCGCGTCGGCTTTGACTCTTTCCAAATGGATGCCGGGGTATTACTTGCTAAAACAAGAAATTCTGAGGCGTGGCCAAACATCTGGGTTATTGATTCTCACCCCGAAGACATTAGTGAAGTAGACTTCGTTCGACCAGATGGTACAGAAGAAATGCTTTCACTAGGTGACTATCAGCAATTAGCTGACGCCCTATTTAAAGCAGGTACAGCAGAAGGGGTTGTCAATGAATACGTGGACGAGCATAACCGCCTCCACTTTTATATTCTTGATAAATTAGTTGCCGAAGACGAAGCACTTTCCTACCGAGTTGCCGTTCGTCACATGGATGGTGCCGGACCGTATGAGCGAGGCGTCGATGTTGACAATAGCTCTGTGGAGCACGCTGCACCAGGCAGAATAGCTGAATACAACTTTAGTGTTACAAATACAGGAGAAGAAACAGACATTTTCCGACTTGATGCTTCCACTGAATCTGAATGGGAATACATGCTACCGAACAATATTGTGGAAGTAGAAGCTGGTGAAACCGTGGATGTCCCAGTTTACGTTGAGATTCCTGAAGCAGGAAGAGGTCAAAATCCTATTCCGAACGACCTAACCTTTACTGCAACATCGGAAACGGACTCCGAGCAAACAGCTACAACGGTTCGTCGAGTCGGTCCTGGAAATGGGAATGGTAGATAAAATAATTTTCGCTATTCGGAGAGCGGACCTGTCGGTTCGTTCTCCTTCCTTTACTATAGATGATACTTAGATTAGGAGTGTTGATAAATTGAAAAGACAAGTCTTGTTTGTTTTAATCATCATTGGTGTACTAGGATTGACAGCTTGTAGTTCCAGCAATGTTAATTCGGAAGCAGTAGATTCTGAAATAGTCGTAGAAACAATGGCAGGCAGTATAACAAAAGAAGATTTTTACGAAGAATTAAAGGGACGGTACGGAAAAGCTGTACTACAGGAAATGGTGACGATCGAAGTTTTACAGGATAAATATGACGTAAGCGAAGAAGCCATAGATCATGAAGTGCAAATCCTTAAAGACGAATTAGGTGATCAATTTGAAATGTGGCTGCAGCACCAGAATCTTGGAGACGAAGAATCATTTCGTAAAAGAGTATACCTTAGTCTTTTACAAGAAGAAGCAAAGGCCGATGGGTTAAATATAAGTGAAGAAGAAATGAAACAAAAGTACGACCAATTAAGAACCGAAATTAGCGCACAACACATATTAGTGGAAGAGGAAGAAACAGCCTTAGAAGTAAAACAGAAACTTGATGATGGTACTGATTTTGCTGAACTGGCAAAAGGCTACTCAATAGATAGTTCGAATGCGGAGGATGGTGGTGAACTAGGTTATTTCTCCGTTGGGACGATGGTGCCTGAATTTGAAAGTGCTGCATATGATTTGGAAGTAGGAGAAACTAGTGAACCCGTTGCTACCCAATTTGGTTATCATATTATAAAATTATTAGACAAGCAAGAAACAAATGTGGACATTGAGCCATTTGAGAATATGAAAGGAGAAATTCGTCAAACCCTCATAGACGAAAGAATTGAAGTGAATGAAGCACAAGAAAAAATCGCGAAATTAATTGAAGATGCAAATATTGATATAAAGATCGAAGAGTTTGAAGAATTGTTTAATGTAGATACGATAAATTAGCAGTAGTATAAGGGATACCACAACACTATTAGTTGAAAGTTTTTCTTAGGCTCTAGTCTGTGACTAGGGCTTTTTTGAAAGTTATAAGAGGACAGCTACCTTCACGCCACTCGTCTCAAAAAACAAATAGAAACTACCTTTTAGAAAACATCTAACTAAAAAGAACAAATACTGCGACACTGGAACATTCGAGGCAGATTGTAAGAAATAAGATGATTTTTACATTTGTAGTCAAGAATTTCGATGTACAGACACAGACATTCTCTCTTGGGCATATAAGTAAGAACAAGATGCCCATAAGGAGGTTAATCGATGTCCGGATTTTTAGCAGCCATCACATACCTCATCAAAGAACTGTTCGTCTTTGTTTCTTTTGTAAAAAACAATGCCTTCCCGCAACCATTAAAAGAAGAAGAAGAACGGAAATACTTAAATCTCATGAAAGAAGGAGACGCAGACGCGCGAAACCGGCTTATTGAACACAACCTGCGCCTAGTGGCTCACATTGTTAAAAAGTTTGAAAATACCCGTGAAGACACCGAAGACTTGATCTCCATCGGAACCATTGGGCTTATTAAAGCCATCGAAAGCTACTCAGCTGGAAAGGGAACAAAATTGGCTACGTACGCAGCACGGTGTATTGAAAATGAAGTTCTAATGTCAAAAGAGCGCATGGGACAATTCCCTCACTACATAGGTTAGTGCGAGGAGGGAAAAGTCCGTGAACATACGCATCATAGAAGGGGATCTTTCGAAAAAAGCTCGTTCAAATGTTTACCACTATTTGAAAGAACTTTACAGGAAGGAGCAACCAGAACATCATGACAATCGGAATTTACGCTCGAGTATCGACGGAGGAACAGGTGAGAAGCGGGTACAGCCTGGAGCAACAGCTGAGGGCCTGCAGGGAGAAAGCACAGACTAGTGAGGTAATAGAATACGTGGATCGGGGGCTCTCAGGAGAGTTCCTCGATCGTCCTGCGTTAAACAAGCTCCGCCAGGATTTACGGGAAGGGATTTTAAGCAAAGTTGTTTGTCTGGATCCTGACCGGCTTTCCAGAAAGCTCATGAATCAGCTTATAGTATCCGAAGAAATTGAAAAGAAAGTGGAACTGGTATTTGTTAACGGTGAATACCAAAGGACTCCAGAAGGGATGCTTTTTTATCAGCTTCGAGGGGCTATAGCGGAATTTGAAAAGAAAAAAATTACGGAACGTATGAGTCGTGGACGTATCCAGAAGGCTAGACAAGGAAAAGTAATACGTGATTATCAAATCTACGGTTATGACTACGACAAGGAAAAAGAGCAGCTAGTTATTAATAGTTATGAAGCGAGTGTTGTTCGTACGATCTTTGAACTGTTTACATCTCCTAAAAGTGATGTTCAAGGAATTAATGGGATAGCTAGATACTTAACTAATCAGGGGATTCCAACTAAGAGGAATGCGAAGCAGTGGCATAGGCAGGTTGTCAGGCAAATTTTAATGAATAAAGCATATGTAGGGGAATTTTTCCAGAATCGCTGGAATACCGAGGGAATGCTTGCTAATAAGTATGGATCTAGTGACAAAGTAAAAATGACAGCAAGACCTCAAGAGGATTGGATTCAGGTTCCCTGCCCTAAAATAATTGAAATAGAACAGTATGAACATACTCAAGCAATATTAAAAGAATCTAGAAGACGCTGGAGAGGGACCAGCAAGCACGAATACTTATTAAGCGGCCTGGTTAGATGCGAAGAATGCGGAAATACCATGACAGGCAGAAGAGCAAAAAACTGGGGATCCTATCATAGAGAATACACGGATGTGAAAAATACAGCAGGAGCTAAAAATAAAGGCTGTGGAAATAGGGTTAATTGTGAAAAGTTGGATGATGAAGTGTGGAATGAGTTAATTAGATGGTTAAATAATCCAGAGGAACTAATAGAATCACTAAATGATTTTAAAGACAGTCAACATTCTTATGAAAAGATGGTTCTAGAACGAATAGGGATAGAATTAAATAGAATTAAAACTGGACGAAACAGGTTGATAAATTTATTAACAAGTGATGAATTTTTTCAAGAAGTTGATGTACGTGACAAATTAAAAGAGTTGAAAGAAAAAGAAGTTAACTTATTAAAAGATAAAAAAGAAATAGAAACAAAGTTAAAAGAAGAACAAGGAAAAGGCATAATTAATACGAAACTCTTAGAAAAAGCAACCACTTATTATTTATCACATGGTACTGATAGATTAAATATTGTAAATAAGAGGGATATTATTAGAAGTATAGTTAAAGAAATAAGAGTAGATTGCAATTACAATGTTGAAATAATAACATTGTAATATTTTCAGTACAATAAATCTTAGAAGTTTTAAAGAAAGTGCTTAATACAATAAAGCAAACCAGCTACAAAGAACTTGTAGCTGGTTTTACTTATTAAATTGGTCTTTGAGAAATTAATGATGGTTAGCTGAAAACAACTAATAACCTGAACTTTGCACTAATGAATTAGTAAAGAATTCTCTTGCGATTGTTTTTTCATCTGCATTCCATCTCATAAATGGTTCAGGATGCTCTTTAATAAAATCTAAGAAGAAATTATACAATCCATTTTCTTCAAAATTAATGTGGGCTGCGTTTATTTGATCTTGAATTTCTTTAAGCTTTTCCTTCGTTTCTTTAAATAATAATGTTGAAGAGGCAAAATCGTGGACAAAGTAAAAGTCTTTACTAAGTAAAAAATCCTTTAGACTATTATGTTTAATAAATTCTTCAATTTCATTAAGTTTCTTTAATAAAATTTTATTTATTTGTTTTTTTAAATTTTTGTATTTATATTTTCTGTTATTTGAGCTCATGTAATAAGAGATCGTCGCTAGTGTGAAATAATCAGAGCTTTCATCTAAAATACTTATTAAAATATCTTCTGGAAGATTTTTTGGGAACATTTTCATGCAGATAACCAGGTTAAGGATTTTGTATAGAAGATTACTATCTTTTGTACTTTAAGTATCAGACTAACTTTTAAACAAAAACAACCTTTTGTCTCTCTTATTATCGATCAGCTACAGCTGATGCCGTTAGTGAACGTGATAACATTTAAACACTACTCAGCAAAATATGGCTTAGATTTACATTTCGGGATAACCAAATTAAAAACAGGCCGTCATGGGCCTGTTTTTGTTTATGTCGCTTTTTCATCTGTGGTTTCCCTTGGCCTGTCATCTTTAAGCGCTTAATGACCATTATAAAGCTCGACCCAACCCATTAGAACGTTTCTGGTTAAGATCCTATATTTCCTTGTAACTTCACTTTCTGAAAATCTTGAAGATAGATGTTGGAGTGAGTTAGTTTAATAATTTAACAATTTAAATAAATTGATTGTTATTTATAAATATTTGTTTCAAAATATACCACCTCTTTGCTAAGATAACGATATGATGAGTTAATAAGGGTAGAGGGGGTGTACTCTTTGAATTATTTGGTATTTATTGTTGGCCAGGTAATTTTGCCAATTTTTGTGTTAATTGGTGTTGGGTTTATATTCCAGCGAAAGGTTTACTCGGATGTCAGGGTGTTAACGAAATTGAACGTGTATGTCTTTGTCCCAGCGTTTATTTTTGTAACAATATATTCAACAGCGTTTTCTTCAGAAATCGTTATCTCAATTGTAGTATTCTTTTTGAGTTATGCAGTTGCAATTTTCCTTTTTGTAAGACTATTCTCGAAAGCGCTTTCTATACCAGCAGGAAAAAAAACAGCTATAACTAATGGAGCACTTTTTTACAACGCAGGTAACTATGGGATCCCAGTCAATGACTTAGTGTTTAAAGGGGACGGAATGGCAATGTCAATTCAGGTAGTGTTTGTTGCACTCCAGAATATGCTGATGTTCACCTATGGAATTGTTACATTAAAGTCAGCTGAAAACAATATAAAAGAGGCACTATATGGTTTTTTGAAAATGCCGATTCTGTATGCACTAATTTTGGGCGCTTTATTTAATATATATTCTTTTAGCTTGCCAGATGTAATATTAGTTCCCTCCACCTACATTGCAAATGGGATGGTAACAATTGCGCTCTTGACTTTAGGGGCACAAGTTGGTTCACTCGCCCGGACTAGTTGGAATCTCATTCTCTTGATGAGTGTGGCTATTCGGCTGCTCGTTGGACCGATGTTGGCGTTGATTATCATATTTGTCTTTGGCTTTGATGGCGTGATAGCTAAAGTAATGCTTATTGCTGCTTCCATGCCTACGTCTGTCAATAGTGCAGTCCTGGCACAAGAATATCAAAGTGAGGCAGCATTTTCGTCAGAGACTGTATTATACACAACTGTTTTTAGTTCCCTTACGGTAACAGGAACAATTTATCTCGCAAACTACTTGTTTTCTTAATATATCAGAAGGAGGTAAATAGAAGTATGGCAATAAACGTGTTAGTAGTTGCCCCATATCGAGGGTTAGCAATTCTTACAAAAGAAATTAAAAAGGAGCTTGTTCCTTTTAAGGTTACAGTACATCAGGCCGATTTAAAGGAAAGCTTGGCTATTATTGATGAATATGAACGAAAAGGAGTTAACTTTGATTATATTGTAAGTAGAGGTGGTACCGCTAAGTTGCTTAGAAAGTATGTTGATTCACCAGTAATTGAAATAAATATCTCAGGGTATGATATTTTAAGGATCTTAGCCTTACTAAAAAGTTATAATACAAAAATCGGCATGGTAGGCTTCGAGAGTATAATTAATAGCTTTGAAACTGTTGCATCTGTAATCCAGGTAGAAATGAGCTATCACACAATCGAAAAGGAAGAGGAGGTGGAGCGGACGCTAGTACGCCTCTCAGAAGAAGGAATACGTATTGTAGTAGGAGACGCTGTCACCGTCCGGCTTGCAAACAGCATGGGGATGCAGGGGGTATTAATAACTTCAGGAAGGGAATCTGTTCTCGAAGCATTTGAAAAGATTGAAAGTATGAATAAGGAAATTATGATGTTTCGATCGAAAAATATTCTGTTTGAGCACCTTTTAAACCGCGTAAAGGCAGGGGTTTGCCTTATAGAGGAAGATGGAACGCTAGTCTTTAATAATAGTATGTTTAGTAAGATGAGTAAGCTTACAATGAAGCAAGGGAGTAATACGTATCAACAAGTTCCGTATTTAAAAACAGTTGTTGAAGAATTGGAGTCGAATAGCCCTTTGCACTTTCAGTTAGGAATAACACAATTTGATGAAGTTCTTTCTCTGGATACGGGAAGGATCAGTACAGAAAATAGCCATCCACTTATTTATGTCGAGGTGGGTAAAGAGCGGAAGTTCAACGATAATGGTATCGTTTGTACGTATTCACGTGGACTAATGGATTCAACTCCATATTACTTGTTAGAAGATGAAGTGTTTAGGAAAGGTCGTGACGTTGCAACCTCCCTCCTTAAAGAGAAGAAGCCGATTTTGTTAATTGGGGAGGAAGGAACTGGAAAACGAATGTTTGTACATTATTTATTTCATGGTTTTGAGGATATGGAAAAGGATGGTACTATTCTGGAAGTGGAATTATCTCGCCCATCAATAGCCACATTTAATCGTCTTATAGAACTAATAAAAAAAGAGTCGGCTCATTCGTTTATCCATTTAAAAGGGATTCAAACAATCACAAATAGTCAGCAGAAAAAACTAAAAACAGTTATGAAGGAATTAAAGGCCCAACTATTCATTTCATTTCCTGGCGACTCAAGCTACAAGTTAAAGAATGATAATTTTATCGATCCAAGCCTTGCGAGTGCTTTAACATCACCGCAGATTATTTTTGATCCGTTAAGGGATCGCCCGGTTTCTTTAGAGAAGGCGATTAATACCTTTATTTTGTATTATAATGAAAAATATGGAAAACAAATTGTGGGTGTTAAAGAGCAGGCATTAAAAAAGCTGTGTCATCATCCGTGGGAGAGAAATTTTATTGAGCTAAGAGAAACGGTTAAAGAATTGGTTCATCGGACAGAAGGGCAATTTATCGAAGAAGTTGATGGGTGTCTTCAGTGTAAAACACTTGATAACGCATCAATCCATTTAAATCAGCCATTAGCTCAAATAGAAATTGATATTATTAAAATGGTGTTAGAACAAGAGAATGGAAATCAAACAAGAACGGCAAATCGATTGGGTATTACTCGTTCTACACTTTGGCGAAAACTTAACCAAGTTTAGAGCTTATACCGAGGGTGTTCCAAAGTGGGACACCCTTTAAATTATATACAGGTGCTTAGGTTTGTTGAGTAAAAAAGCTTAGTTATAATAAAAGTAAAAACAGTATGTTTAATAATTAAACACAAATTTTTAAATATAAATTATTTTCTAAAAAATAGTTGTAAATTGAATCTATCCTCCCTATAATTACAATCAACAAAGAAAATGTAAACGCTTAAGGGGTGACACTATGCTAAGTGGAATTGTACCAGCATTATTAACTCCACTAACTGAAAAGCACGAAATTAACGAAAATGTTACTCGCCAACTCGTTCGACGACTCATCGACAGGGGAGTGCACGGATTATTTACTCTTGGTACCAACGGAGAGTTTTTTACTCTACAACAAGATGAAAAGGTCAGGTTAGCCTCAATTATTGTAGAAGAAGTAAACGGGCAAATTCCAGTTGCAGTAGGAACGGGAGGAAATAGCACAAAGGAGGTTGTTGAGCTTTCTAAACGGATGGAGGATGTAGGTGCGGATGTACTTTCAATTATTACACCATATTTTGATCCACCCTCGCAGAATGAGCTCATTGCTCACTTTGAAAACATTGCTAATGCAACAACACTGCCAATTATTTTGTATAACATGCCTTCCCGTACAGGAGTATCGCTCTCACCAGATACGGTTGAACAATTGTCCAAGGTACCAACCATAAAAGGGATTAAAGATAGTAGCGGAAATTTTGATAACATCCTCCAATATATCGAAAGGACAGATGAAGATTTTACTGTTTTATCTGGAACAGATTCGTTAATTTATTGGACTCTGCTTGCGGGGGGAGACGGTGCAGTTGCTGCAACTGCAAACATATTCCCTGATATAGCATTATCGATTTATAACAATTGGAAGAACGGAGATTATGTAAAGGCCCAGGAGGCGCAGGAGGCGTTGCGTGATATAAGAGCGCTTTCAGCAAAAGCCACAGTCCCTGCTGCTTATAAAAAAATGTTAGAATACCGTGGCATTCCGGCAGGACCACCAAGAGCACCTGTTATGGAGGCTGACGAATTATTGACAAGGGAGATCGAAGAATTGTTAAAACAATACGAGAAGAGAGGTTGGGGAGTATGAGTGCATTGTATCATTTTCAGACAGCGGACTATTTAGTAGCGGGAGACAAATCGCTAGATAGTGTTCTGGACATGTTAAAAAACAGAACAGAGAATCTTTCTTCTGTTCTAATTGTGACCCAAGAAGGGCTCATTAAGCTAGGATTAATTGACTCTGTCTACGCACAGTTCGAGAGGGAGGAAATCCGTACAACAACGATTTCGTCTATAACACCTGAACCTACAGTAGAAAGTATTCAAACATTGGCAAATGAGTATGCATCCGAAAAATTTGATTATATTGTTGCAGTAGGTGGGGGAAGTGTTCTTGATGCAGCTAAGCTCCTATCGGTACTTCATACAAACGAAGTTACCGTCCAAGAACTTTTAAATGGAGAACAAGTAAAAAAGGAAGGTATACCAACCGCAATGGTTCCTACAACTGCAGGAACAGGATCCGAAGTAACTCCAAATGCAATTGTAACAATTCCGGAGCAGGAGCTTAAAGTTGGTATAGTGAGCAGATTTTTCTTACCATCTCTTGTCATAATAGACCCTTCGCTGACAACCGGGCTGCCCAAGCCATATACAGCTGCTACGGGAATGGACGCCTTTACTCATGCCTTTGAGTCGTACATTTCAAATAAAGCTAATATGTTTAGTGACGTGTTTGCGTTAGAATCAATTCGATTAATAAGTGAGAGTATTGTTGAATCGTATGAGAATGGAACTTCCATTGAAGCACGGGAAAAAATGCTCATGGGCTCTATGTATGGAGGTATGGCTCTAACTAGTGCAGGTACAGCAGCGGTACATGCCTTGGCATACCCTCTTGGAGGAAAGTTTAATATACCTCATGGTGTAGCTAATTCAATGTTGTTGCCTCATGTAACTTCCTTTAATCTTGATTCAATGAAGGAGAGACTGCCGGCAGTAGCAAAAGCAATGTCGATTTATCGGGAGGGAGACACTCTTGACCAGACAGCGGATAAAGTAATCGCACAAATTGAGGAATGGATACATCTCTTAAATATTCCCCAGGATTTGAAGGAATTTGGTGTGTCGCGTGAGGATATTAGACATTTAGCGGAAGCTGCGAGCAAGGTTACAAGGCTTTTAAATAATAATCCTAAACAATTATCTGTAGAAGAAATCGAATCTTTATATAAAAAATTACTTTGAGGCAGGTTGGTCAACATGAATTTCACAATCATAGCAGATGACTTAACAGGAGCCTGTGATACAGGGTTCCAACTCGTGCCATACGCAATGCAACCCTCTGTTATGATGGAGCCTATATCCACCATATCCGCTCAGGAAAATGTTGTTATTAACACTGATACACGTTTATTAGATTCGGAAATTGCGTATCAACAATTATCGGACTTTCTGAGATCTAGTAAGTTAATGGAGCGCAACACTCTCATTTACAAAAAAATAGATTCTACAATGCGTGGAAACATAGGGACCGAAATTGATGCAATTTATGATTATATCATTCCTGATTTCGTATTTATCGTCCCTGGGCACCCGGCAAATGGTCGGCAAATCATTAACGGTTACCATATGCTTAATCGGAGGATTTTACAGGATACTGAACTATCGGAAGATCCAACTCATCCAATTAGAACCTCGAATATAAAAGAGCTAATATCATCCCAATCTCAACAGACTATCCATCATTTTTATGCAGAAGACCTGGATATTGGAGACGCCGAGTTTATTGCGAAACTGAAGGAGTTAAAAAGAGATAGAATCGCCTATGTAACCTTTGACTGTGTTTGTGAGAATGATTTAGAAAAAATCGCAAGACTGATCAAGAAACAGCCTTATACTTATTTTTGCGTAGGGTCTGCGGGCTTACTCGGTCATCTGCCTAAAGAATTTGGATATAACAAGCAGCCACAGCTTCCAAAGCTTAAAAAAACAAACATACCAAAGCTTTTTGTCATTGGAAGTATGAGTCAGCTAGGTCGCAGGCAACTTGATAAACTTGTTCAAGAAGCCGGCGTGAAAGCAATCGAAATTGACTTTTTTTCGAAGGAACAGGCTGAGGAAGACTGGATTGTATCGGAAGTTTCAGAGGGGCTTGCAAAAGAAAAACATATTGTTCTATATTCATCTGCGGATCGGCAAAAAAGTAAAACGTTTAGTGAAGAACATGGGAGAACGATGGCGGAGGTAGGAGAACTTATTGCAGAAAATTTAGGCACACATACACATCGTATTTTGAACAAATTCTCTATTGAAACATTGTTTCTCACAGGTGGGGAAACCGCACAAAAAGTATTGAAGAAAATTGGCATCAATCGGTTACTCCTCCTGGATGAACTGGAGAAAGGTGTCCCTGTTTGCGGTATAGAGTCTAATGAAGATATGAGGGTTGTTACAAAGGCGGGAAACTTTGGGTCAGAGGAAATAATGGTGAAAGTTCTTAACAACTTATAGGCAGGTGGGGTGACATTTGAATGTAAAAGGGACGATAGACGGTCTTTTAACTCATCAAACAGCGTTTATTACTGGAGCCTCTCGAGGGATTGGAGAACAAACCGCCTACACATTGGCTGGTGCAGGAGCTTCCGTTGTATTAAGCGGAAGGGATGAAGAGCGTTTACTGGCAGTAAAGGAATTAATTAACGAAGAATTTGGAGTCAGGGCGATAGTAGTGACAGGAGATGCTTCAGATCCAGCTACTGCTAAAGGTGTGGTCCAGGCGGCGATAAAATCCTTCGGACGGATTGATATTCTAGTAAATAATGCTGGTATGAACAGCCGTAGCTTAACGCACGAGACATCTTTAGAGGATTGGAAGCAGGTAGTGGATGTGAATTTGAATGGAGTGTTTTCCTTTTGCAAAGAGGTTCTTCCTTACATGGTTGCACAAGAAAAAGGCAAGATCGTAAACGTAAGCTCCAAAGCATCAAAAACACCGCACAAAAACGCTGCTCCATCGTATGGAGCAGCGAAAGCGGGAGTAAATTATTTAACAATGCATTTGGCAGCTGAATATGCAAAATACAATATTTATGTAAATGCCGTTTGTCCAGGGCCTGTAGAAACAGATATGACTAAGCAATGGAGTGAGGGATACCGAGAGAATGTTTTGGCTGGTATGCCATTAAAGAGAATCGGAACACCACAAGAAATTGCAAGTACCATCTTATTTTTCTCATCGTCATTATCAGACTATGTAACTGGAGAAACACTTAATGTCAACGGCGGGACATATATGAATTAACTAAATGAAGTGTAGAGAGGTGGCCAATAATGACTGTAACACAGGTATCATCGACAAAAATACCAACCCCGTTTTCTCATAATCACGCATCAAATTTAATTCAGTTAAACAATGGAGATTTATTGTGTTGCTGGTTTGGTGGAAGCAGGGAGGGAAAAGCAGATATTTCCATCTTATGTTCAAGATTACCAAAAGGTAAGCAGGAGTGGGAGGATCCTATTGTATTTAAAGGGGATTCTACACGTTCCGAACAAAATCCAATTCTTTTTGTTTCACCCAAAAACGAGCTATGGCTAATTTATACAGCACAAAATGACATTCATCAAGATTCTGCTATAGTTTACGTTCGTAAGTCAACTGATAACGGGGCAACTTGGAGTGAACCCTCTGTTTTATTTGATACTCCAGGATCATTTGTACGAAACCCTCCACTGGTTCTAAATGATGGAGCTCTCATTCTGCCTGCATACTATAGCAAGAAGTCATCAAATGGCTTTTTAGGGGACGATTATAGTGTAGTTAAGGTAAGTGAAGATAATGGCGAAACTTGGTTAGAGTATGAGGTTCCAGAAAGCAAAGGACTTGTGCATATGTCGATTGTAAGCGGTAACAACGAGCTTGTTGCATTTTTCCGAAGCAGAAAAGCGGATGCAGTATATAAATCAACATCATCTAATCAAGGAAAAACATGGACCAATCCCGAAAGAATCGACTTACCGAACAACAACGCCTCGATTCAAGCAGTTTCATCAGGGGATGGGAATATATTCCTCATTTACAACCATGTAAATGCAGAGATTGCACCTCCAAAGGAGAATAGACCGCCCTGGTTTGAAAAAGAGGATATGGATAGTTTGAACCTTGATGAGGCGATGCTTAAAAGTGCAATATGGGGGGTGGTAAGAAGCCCGCTTAAAATTGCAAAATCTACAGATGGTGGAACTTCCTGGGAGGAAATAGCGCTTGTGGCGGACGAGAATTCCGTTTCATCCAATATTGATTACCCGGAATTTTCTTATCCATCAATTCTTGAGAGTGAGGATAAGCTTTTGCATACAACCTTTACTTTTTTACGCCAACACATTCAACATACAGTTTGGAAGCTAAAGTAATCCAAAAGAAAAAGGAGGAATTATGATGAGTAAGAAGCTATATTCTATAGCAACAACTATAGGTTTGGCAGGGGTGTTAGTCGCTTGTAATGGTAACGAGGATGCAGGAGCGGATGTTGATAACAATTCAAATGCAAATGATAATGAAGGACAAGTTGAATTGGTGGCTGCTACAATTAATCCATCTGAAACTCTAATAGGAGAAGCCTTTATAGCGTTTGCGGAAGCTGTGGAGGAAGAGAGTAACGGAGAAATATCCGTCACAGCTCATACAGGAGGGCAAGTAGGAGATGCCTCTAGTATCTATCAATCTGTTATCTCTGGAGACATCGATATTATTTACTCAGATACAGGATGGTTTTCTGAGCATGAGCCAGCTTTTGATATATTGGCAAGTAATTATCTGTTCCGAGATCAGGAGCATTTTAATGACATCGTTAATGAGAGTGATAGATTAGACTATTTTGAAGGCCTAATTCGTGATAATCCAGGTTTGGAAACTGTAATGTACATCGGAGGATTGGAGAGAAATATTTTGAGCACCTTCCCAATTGAATCTATAGAAGATTTAAATGGAAAAAGTATGAGAAGTGGCGGCTCTGCAGTGGAGATGGAATGGTGGCAGCTATTGGGAGCAAGCCCTCAAAATATTGACTTCAGTGAGGTATACTCTGCACTCCAAACAGGAGTCGTAGAAGGGACGCAAAATAGTTTAGATTCTATGATTGAGAATCGGTTCGCTGAAGTTGGCGATTATGTCGCAAGAACACAACATATTTTAACGTTGGGTTTCGTTGTCATGAATGGAGAGAAATTTGATAGTTTATCAGACGAGCATAAAGAGGCTATCGCAGCAGCTTCAGAGCGTATACAACCTGAGTATACAGAGCTTGCGTTTGAAGAAGCAGAACAATATGCAGAGACATTAGAGACAGAATTTGGTGTCACGTTTACAGAACCAGACAAAGAAGAATTTATCAGAATATCTAGAGATCAAATGATGGAAACAGCAGAGGAACTTGGAATTGAAGATATTGTCGTAGATATTTTTGATTAAGTAAGAAGTCTCCTGAAAACATATTATATACAGTTTGTAGAGTGGGGGATGTATCCCTCTTATGTTCCGGGTTGATTATAACACTGTTATTTTAAACGATGAATGGATGAGAGAATCATGCTAATAAAACGGTTGAATAAAAGCTTGGTAACAATAGCGGAGATTACTAGTGTAATTGCGATTCTTTTATTGTCTATTGCTCTCTTTGTTGGAGTACTGGCAAGGTATATATTTTTTGCTTCAATACCCGAGATAGAGGCTATACGAAAATTCTGTATTATGTGGCTAGTTTTTATGGGCTCTGCTCTGGCAATCAAGGATAAACAACATTTAGAGATTGATATTTTCACAGAGTATTTAAGTCAACGGTTAGCAAAGATCAAAGAGATTATCGTCTATATACTGACATTAGCAGCAGTAGTCATTTTATTGTTTATTGGCATTGCGGCATTCGAGGCAGGCATGAACAGGACAGAACTAGTTCCAATTCGGTTTTTACCATTTCGACCATCGTTAACTTACTATTACTCCGCCTTTCTAGTAGGAACAATTTTTATGCTTTATTTTCATGTATTTAATGTTAAACAGTTATTTAATAAAGGCACATTCGAGGTGAACAACAAATGATTCTACTCACAATTGTATCAATCTTCCTTATCTGCTTATTTCTCGGTGTGCCTGTCGTTTTTAGTATTATCATTGCCTCTTCTATTCCATTATTATTAGAGCCATTAGTAAGTTTAACACAGGCTAGCTCGATTATGATTCAATCTTTCTCGAGTTTTACTTTACTTGCCATTCCACTATTTATATTATGTGGAGCTCTAATGAACTTAACTGGTGTAACGGACGACTTGATTTACATTTCAAAAGCACTTGTTGGGAAAGTTAAAGGAAGTCTTGCCCATATGAATATTACAACAAGTATATTTTTTGGTGCAATATCCGGTTCTTCAGTAGCAGATGTTGCGTCAATGGGTAGGCTCCTTATTCCCGCTATGGTTAAAGCGGGGTACAGCAGGGAGTTTGCAGCTACGGTTACAGCGGCTTCCTCTACGATAGGCTCGATTATCCCTCCTAGTATTCTGCTGATCGTATATGGAGCGTTAGCTCAAACATCAGTGGCTGCACTCTTTATGGCAGGGATTATTCCAGGCATCCTCATTGGACTGACTCAAATGGTGTACGCATATTTTTATGCGGCAAAAAATAAAGTAGGCGAAATTGATAACAAACTAATAGGTTTAGAGGAAGGGGAGGAATTATCTAAAACTGTTGCTCTTCAGAAAAGTATTTTTCCTATCAGCTTGTTTATGGTTGTTATCGGAGGAATTATGGGTGGGATTTTTACTGCGACTGAAGCAGCAGCTATTGCAGTTATATACGTTCTCTTTGTTGCATTTTTTATTAAAAAACAGCGTAATTGGAAGAAATATTATGATGTTACAAAGCGTGCAACTATAGATTCAGCGACCATCTATATTTTGATTGCAGCAGCAGCTTTGCTTTCCTGGGTACTTTCTTACTACCAGGCAATGGATCCTGTAATTCAAGTATTGTTGGAAAATGACTTTTCTCCTACCGTATTTTTGCTTATATTGACTCTGTTATATGTTATTTTAGGTACATTTATGGAACCTAACTCGGCTATGCTGATTTTTGTTCCGCTCTTGCTTCCAGTTATGAATGCCCTGGGAGTAGACCCTGTCGTCGCGGGGATAGTAACAGTTATGGCTATTCGTTTGGGTACAGTGACACCACCTTATGGATTGTCCAGTTTATTGGCTTCCAAGATTGCAGGAACTAATGTAATAAAGATGATGAAGCATATTTTAATTTTTGTCTTTATCTATCTTATCTCCATTTTGGTAATTATTTTCTTCCCAGGTATTGTAACGTTTTTACCCAACTTATTAATGAATTAATTTGTTTTTGAAAGAAAAGGAGACATAAATCATGAAAAAGCCTGTTATTGCAATTACAATGGGAGATCCTTCTGGGATAGGGCCTGAAATCATTGTAAAGAGTCTGTCAGATCCAAAATTATACGAAATGTGCCACCCAATCGTTGTTGGAGACAAGCAGGTACTAGAAAAAGCGAAACATGTGACGAACTCCGAAGTCGATATTCGAGTAATAGATTCAATTAATGAAACAACTGTTGAACATGGAACGCTCTCTATTTTGGATTTGAATAATGTCCCCGATTCGGTTGAATGGGGGAAGGTAACTGCTGAAGCGGGGAGAGCAGCGTTTGACTATCTAAAGGCAGCAATCGAACTTGCAAATAACAACGAAATACAAGGGATTTGTACTGCACCCTTAAACAAAGAAGCCCTGCATAAGGCTGGTCATATCTATCCAGGCCATACAGAAATATTAGCAAAGCTCACCGATACGACTAATTATGCGATGATGCTGACAGCTCCAGGGTTAAGAGTGATCCATGTTACAACACATGTTGGTCTAATTGATGCAATTGAAAAAATAAATCCTGCACGGCAGGAGACAGTGATCGGTCTGGCTCATGATACTTTAAAGAGGGCTGGTATTGAGAATCCGCGTATTGGGGTGTGTGGAATCAACCCTCATGCGGGAGAAAATGGACTATTCGGATCTGGAGAAGAGGAAGAAAAGATAATTCCAGCCATAGAAAAAGCAAAACAGGCAGGCATTAACGTGGAGGGGCCTTTACCCGCAGATACCTTGTTTTTCCGGGCTCGCCGCGGGGATTTTGATATAGTTGTTGCCCAATATCACGATCAAGGTCACGGACCAATTAAAGTATTAGGGATAGAAGATGGGGTAAACATTACTGTAGGGCTTCCAATAATTCGTACCAGTGTAGACCACGGCACAGCTTTTGATATTGCAGGAAAAAATATAGCTAAAGAAGATTCTCTTAAGTCGGCCCTTTATTCAGCAGTGAACTATACAACATTAGTGTAAAGTGAATTTGCTTTTTTAGGAAGTGCAATGAATTATATCCAAGATAAAGATATACATCTTTAAGAGGTTTTAGTAAAATATCTGGACTAGACAGGATTTTGATCTCGGCCTTTCACACTGGTTATTATAGGAATAAGGCAAAACTTTGGAAAAAATGAAGTACTTATAACGCTGATAGAAAAGACAATTTGCCGGAGGGCGGATTGTCTTTTTTACGGATGTGCCCGGAATGTCTGGCAGCTAGGTGGAGAAAGTCCACTACGTGGTTGGCATTGGGAACAGGTAGTGAATGGATAACCCATTTTAATTAGGGAGTTAGGTGATTGATTAAACCTGCATCATTAAGTAATATTAGGATGAACAAGCTTTTTCACGCCCCACCTTTGACTTTAGAATAGAAATCCTCATGCACCTGCGCGCACTAAAAAAAGTGAAAAAAGATGTATCGCTTCACGATCCGATTGGAACTGATAAAGAAGGTAACGAAATTACCCTTATTGACGTGTTGCAAGCAGAAACAGTTGACGTAGTGGATGCTATCCAGCTTAATATGGAAAAGAAACAAATTTATCAGTTCATCCATGTATTAGATGGAAGGGAAAAAGAAGTGATTGTTGGCCGCTTTGGTCTTGATTTAAAGAAGGAAAAAACACAGCGTGAAATTGCAAAAGAGCTTGGGATATCGAGAAGCTATGTCTCGCGCATTGAAAAACGAGCGCTCATGAAGCTGTTTCATGAGTTTTACCGTCACCAGAAGAATGCGATGAAGCAGGATCCGGAAAATAGTGGGTAAAATAAAACATTTGCCACTCAGACTAATGTCTGGGTGGCATTTTTATAATGCATTTCAAGCCGATTTGAACGTTTGATATTTGAACTATTGGATTAATAATAATTCATTGTAGGGTAATTGGAAACAGGAAAAGCATTTCTAAGTAACGGCACCCGATATTTGAGCCAGCTCGTTATACTATTCCATTAACAATGTATACTGGGAAAAGTGAAAAATTGTTTTGTAATCTCATGCTTTCCATTATTTCTGATGAAACTGTAAATTGTTGATACAACATTTAATAATCTAGCTTTTCCTTGATCCTAACTCACCATTTGATAAAGTAACTAAAATAGTATTTTTTTGTGCGACGATTAGTATTTTACTCCCATTGTAACTTTGATTTTTTTTTATAACCTCTGTCATTATACGTTTATTTAAAAAACTCTAACTTCTAGATTTGGCTATTTTTTATCTGGGAATGTAGATGTTCTTTCCTGTCTACGGGTGGATGAGTCGGAGAGCGGGAATCTTCCGTCATGCATGATCCTGACTATTCGAGGAACGATATACACAAATATAATTTTATGATAGATAGGGAAGGTGGATGACGTTGAAAAAGATCCTAATCTTAGCTCTTGTAATTGCCATAACCGCCTGTTCTCCCGAGGGAGAGGTGCAACCCTTTAAAGAGCAAGTGGACAGTTCTTTTACAGATAAAAAGGTAGTCATGATCATTCTGGATTCCATGATGGGGTCCTCCTTGGACAAGAGTTTGGAAGAAGGAGATGTTCCTGCTCTCCAGTTCCTCATTGACCACGGCCATTATGATCAACAAGTTGTCTCTCCTTTTCCCAGTATGTCGGTGACGATTAAAAGTACATTGCTCACAGGGAAAATGGCAGACGAGCACCGGATTCCGGGTTTATCCTGGTATGACCCGCAGGAAGATCGGATTGTTAATTATGGATCTACCTTTAAAATGTGGATGAAAAACGGCTTCTCCCAAGGGGTTTATGATACGTTATTTCAATTGAACAATGAACATTTGAGCCCCGATGTGCGTACGATTTTTGAAGATTTAGATGAACAAGGGCTTACATCCGGGTCGGTGAATGCACTGGTTTATCGTGGAAATCAAGATCATCAACTGTCCTTACCCGAGTTGACAGATGAACTAACCGATCTACCAGAAACAATTAAGACCAAAGGGCCTAATGTATTGGCTTTTGGGCGGTTGGCCAAGCCAGCAATCATTCAAGATGCCAACTTTACCGATGGTGTGTTTAACCGCTTAGGGTTGCAAGACCAATATTCCATGGAAGTGACACAAAAATTAATTGAACAAGACCATCAACCGGATTTTCTAATGGTTTTTTTACCGGAAAATGATAAAGAAACTCATGATCATAGCCCTCATTACCGGAAAGGGTTGGAACAGGCGGACCAATATATCCAGGGAATTCTCAGTGCCTACGACAGTTGGGAAGCGGCTTTGGAGGAAAATATCTTTATTGTATTGGGAGATCATGGACAGGATAAGTTGGTCGAAGGTGAGGATCATTTAGCCATCGACTTAAACGAATTGTATGCGGACTTTGCCATTCCGGACTTGGCCGAACCGGTTAGCCATGGAGAGGTTGCCTTTGGGGTCAGCCAGCGAATGGCCTATATATACGATGTTCATGAGGCCGACATACTTTCGGTTTTGGCTGAACGAGCCATGCAAGACGAGCGTATCGACCTGGCGGCATGGCGTGAGGACGATTGGGTACATGTGGTTAGCCCCGATCACGAGGGATATGTACGATTTCAATCCGATGTCGACGGAGAATGGACCGATCGATATGACCAAACTTGGTCGATCGAGGGAAACAAGGACATTTTAACGCTTGATCCCGATTCAGATCAGCAACATATTTCGTATGTGGATTATCCGGATGTCCTCCATCAATTGGAGACGGCAATACAAAGCCATGATGTTGATAACCTCATTCTAGAAGCCAAACCGGGACATTCCTTTAAAGCGGAAAGCATTGCGATTCACCCGGACGGGGGAGAACATGGTGGGTTGCACAAAAACGACACCCTTGTAGCCATGGTCATTGCCGGAACGGACCAAAAACCGATGAATAGCAGAATAGTGGATTTGAAAGAATATGTGCTGCGATTACTAACTACTTCGCCGGAACCAATCAACAAAGGGGGAGGAGTAAAGGACCAATCCCAAGGGCAGAAAGGCCGGTCTCAGAACCAGTCCAAGTCTCAAGCTCAGTCGCAGGCATCTCCTAGACTACATCCTACAGTAGCAAAAAACGCTAAACAAATGGCGACATCAATGGATGGGGTGACGGGAGCGGAGGCAGTGGCGATTGACCAGGATCTATTTGTTACCTTGGAAGCGGAGCATTGGCACCGATTTCGTTTAAAATCCTTGCGTCAACAAACGTTTGACAGCTTAAGCGGACGGTTTCCCAATTATACGATACGCGTTTCAACGGATTGGAAAATTCACCGGGAATTAACACACCTGTCGGATGACATTCAACAACAGAAAGTAAAACCGCAGCAGGTTCAAAAACGGGTACAAAAGCTCGATAAGGACATGAAGGGGTAATAATGAAAAAGAATACCATACAAAAGAGCAAGAACATGCGTATCCAACGATTACAATGTTCTGAGCGAAGTTCAATTAATGTGCTGAATGATATGGAAAAAGGCAGCGGATTCCAGAGGGGTATGCAAATGAATAATGAGTATCAAAACTTCCTAAAACAAATATTAAGTATTGAGAAAAGAACAAAGAGAGGGTATTTAAAATTAACGAGTAATTTAACTTAACGGAAGTCCGTTGGGGAAACAACAACAACAATAACTTTAAAGCTTGAGGGTAGTCTATATCCTCAAGCTTTTTTCTGTACTAATTGCTATGTGATGTCCATATGCCAGTTATGGTATTAATTGGTTTGTTTCTTAGGTTTTCTTTACAAAAGTGGAACTACTTACATTAATAGTGTTCGCTTATTTTTTGCGCACTCTCCACTAATAGTCTTAGAAAACTTCAAACTGTGTTGTGATGAAGAGACCTTAACAAGGATTACTCTTTTACTTAAGGAGGTTTTAACATGATAAAAGGATTATACGAAGCACATTTACCGGTGAGTGATTTAGAGGAGGCTATTGCATTTTATATAGGATTGGGATTGGAGTTTGACCACAAGGTTGAAGATCGTTTGGCTTTTATATGGATTGAAAGAGGTTAGAGCTGGCTCGGTCTTTGGAAAACGAAAGAAGGATTGGTGGGGACTACAAAAGCTGATATACCATTATATTACAATCGCTTAATCAATTTAGACATAAATAACCAATTGACATGTTAAAATGAATGGAGGAATGATAATATAATGCCATATATATGTTTAGAAAAATAGAATACATGAAGCTAGGAACTGAAGAGGTGATTAAAATGGGTTATAGAAAAGCACTTCAAGATTACATCGATGCTACAAATACACATAATTTTAACAATGTTAAAAGTGTGATCGAGCCAGGTGCTGTGTATTGGTTTACAGATAAAACATGCACATCACTAGCAGAAATAAAACACTACTTTGAAACTGCTTGGGATACTATTCATGAGGAAGTTTATACTGCTAGTGATGTGAGATGGGTGACAATTGATGATCATTCTGCGACTTGTACATACACTTATAAATATGAGGGGTTTTATAAAGGAGAATTTGTTACAGGAAGCGGCAGAGCAACTAATGTTTTCAAAACAAATGAAAATGGAGAATGGAAATTGATTCATGAGCATTTGAGTAACAATTCAGTAAAAAAATAGTTTACTAGGAAATGCGAACACACAAAAAATAATTGGAGGAAAGGATAGCTTTGAGAAATAAGAATCGCTTTTTTATTATCTTTGGGATTGTTATAATGGTTAGTATTTTTACAACTATTTTCCTTCTTAGTGAGAATGTAGCTGTAAATACTAGCAAAAACACAAAAGACGGGAACGTTCAGCTCTCGATTGGATCTTTAAAAGGGGAATACGATGTTAAAACGTTAACACTCGACCAAGAACCTGAAGGGAAAGTAGCCATCCCTTATGAAGCAACCGTTGAAGAAGGTACTCTTGTATTAACTGTTGACGATTCAGATGGCATTGTCTGGGAGAAGGAAGTATCTCCATCAACAGTAGGGAGTATTGAATTCGAAGGAAGTAAAGGAACTTATGATATTAGTATTTATACAGAAGAAGCTAAGAACGTAAAATTAAATCTTTCACCAGAGGTGAGCCGGAGAGCAACAGAAAGGGACTGGTCTTCGATTAGCTTATTTGATTGGGAAGAAAAACAAATCAGGTTAACGAAGGACGAATTTCATCAATACATAAATTGGTTCACTGAAAATGATATTTACGATATTGACCACATTCGGATGATAGATCATGAAGTGGTAGAAGCGACATTGAAAGATTTAGGAGAGTATGCAGATTTCGAGGACTCTGCTGCAAGAATAGCGGATTCCCACATCCGTGAAGCTTACAAAGCGTCTACTTATTATCAAAATCAGACAGAGCCAACTATGCGTTTTCTAAATTCAGAGGACGAATTAATTGTTGAGTATGATCAATCATCAGAACAGAGAAGAGTAGAAAGGGAAAAAGAAGAGGAAGAAAAACGCGATGATCTAGGGACATTTACGATGAGGGATCCTATTACAGTGGGGAACGATGTTATAACTATTACAGGAGGAACAACCGTTACTCGAAGATTAAATGATGAAGTGTATTCACCGAATATTGTTGTAAGGCTTGGCATATTATTTGAAAATACGGGAACGAATGGTACCTATGCTTCGACTCGACTTTTTTCTGTAAAAGACTCATGGGGAAATGAGTTGGATCTTTATCCTTTTGATGATCGTCTTAGTGAAACCGTGGAGGCAGGAGAAGAAACACATGGACCTCTTTATTTTGTAGCTACTGGAAAGGGTCCTTATGAAATCACATATACAACATCAAATTACAAAGCTGTGTGGATTATAAGTGACGAAGAATTAGAAATCTGGTCAATTCAATAAAAAGTGGTTAAGGACTTCCGACTATCCGAAGTCCTTAATCATTTTACGCTCCCTTTTATCATTAAATCGGTATTCTTTTAATTTGCATTTTATATAGGGAATGAGCTATATGCGACTTCAAGTGGGAATGAAAAAAGCGTATCTTTTTGCAGCTTCGTCGGCCTGCATCTGCTCGCTTTCCGTGGACGAACCGCCAATCCTCCTTGGGAAAAGCGCCCTGCGGGGTCTCGGCTGGCCCGTTTTTCCTCAGGAGTCTCGCTGATTACGGCCAACTGCGCAGAAGGTCTTTTTTTTAGAGATCTTTTAAACACAATTCAGCTTGGCTACGGTCTCAAACTCGTTTTATTGCGAATGAATCGTTCCCTTGCTAGTTTCTGGCTTTTGTCGTAGTTTTTGTGTTGTTGCTTGGTGTTAAAATTAGAGTAACTGTATGTAGCTACGTAGGGGCCTAAAAAGGCTCTCTTGTCGTACAATAGACATAGGAGTCTTCCCTCCTTCGAATTTGTTTGGTCACTTACTAATTTCGGCATTTGGGGAGGTACTCCTTTTTTTTATGCCTTGAAACCCTTGGTCCATAGGGGCCGATACTTATGAAATTCATTCATGTATGTAATTTTTCATTTTTTTTTGAATAGGTTCAATATTAACATGGGAATTTTTAGCATATATATAAACTGGGATATGAATACAAAAAAAAGGGTGGCATGCATGAGAGGGAGAAAAAAGAGGATTGTATCTCAAAAAAATGCTGACAGACCCTCAATTGATGAACAGATAGACATTTTAAAGGAAGGCCTGCCAAAGCCGGCCGCTCCTAAAAGAATCCTAATATTAGGTGCAGGGATGGCAGGGCTTGTCGCGGCGTATTTACTAAAACAAGCAGGTCATACTGTAGTCATTATTGAAGGGAATAATAGGGTCGGTGGACGTATATATACGATTCGTGATCGATTTACGAAAGGGAATTATTTTGATGCAGGAGCCATGCGTATTCCAAACTACCACCTTTTAACTTTGGAACTTGCTCAGAAGTTTGGCTTGTCATTAAATCCATTTATTAGTAGTACGGACAATGACTTGATTTATGTAAACGGCCAACTTGTTAGAAGATATCAATATGAAAATAACCCAAGTCTTTTAAGGTATCCCTTAGCCGGATATGAAATCGGAAAAACAGAGATCGAACTGCTTGAGTCTGCCCTACAACCGTTTATCGACCTGTACGAAAATGCTTCAATAGAAGAGCAGGAGCGGCTTGTTGAACAATTTGATAGGTATTCTATGGGTACATTTCTTAGAGAAAATCCACTAGGTCGTCCATTATCCGCTGAAGCGATTCATATGATCCAAGTTTTGTTAGGTATTGAAGGATTTCCTGAAGGTTCGTTTATTGATACTTATCTAAACATCATTAGTACCATTTTTGAAGAAGATGTGGAATTCCTTGAAATAGAAGGTGGGAATGATCAATTGCCCAAGTCTTTTTTGTCCCTGTTGGATGAAGATATCTACCTTGACCAAACGGTGGAGCGAATCATCCAATACCCTGATCATGTCGATGTCGTTACAAAAAGTGGAGATGGTAAAGAGTACGAGTTTTCGGGAGATATGGTCATTACGACAATTCCATTTACGGCTTTTCAATTTATCGAAGTGGAGCCTCGTGACTCTTTATCTTATTTAAAATGGAAAGTGATTCAAACCCTCCACTATGTCCCTTCAGTAAAGATTGGACTTGAGTTTAAGGAGAAGTTTTGGGAGAAGGATGGGATGCGTGGAGGAAACCTGACGACCGATCTTCCCATTCAGTTTCTTTACTATCCTAGTCATGATATTGGTAAACCAGGACCAGGAGTTCTCCATGCCAGCTACAGTTGGGGAGATAACGCCAGACTGTGGGAATCTCGAACAGAAGAAGAGAGGATTAGGCAGACACTGAACTATTTATCCGCTATTCATGGAGAAGAAGTATTAGACCTCTATTTGGGCGGTGCAACGTTTAGTTGGGACCATAACCCCTTTTCTGCAGGGTGCTTTGCAATGTATGTTCCTTATCAGGCAGCTAATTATCCTGAAATTATAAAGAGGCCTGAGGGATTAATGCATTTTGCCGGGGAACACACATCAGAACTTCATGGCTGGATTGAAGGAGCTGTAGAGTCAGGAATCCGAGCAGCTTTGGAAGTGAATGAGAGAGTCTTATAATATACTTTAAAAACAACAGTTTACACTTGGTCTGAGCCCAGGCAGTTCAACGGTTCTAAGACATGAAAAAGAAGCACATTCCATCTCTCGTAACAATTGAGGAAAGTGATAACGATCTACTACTTGAATTGTTAGGAGTTATTAAGAAGGTGGCTGCCAACGTAAATTCAGACAACGGAGCCTGCAGGGTGATTACTAATTTAGGTGAATATCAAGATTCCAAACATTTTCATTGGCATATCGTGTCTGGGGTTCCAATAAAATAAAGTTTGTAAGGAATCAGCCCTTGAAGAAGCCTAACTTTGAAGACATCCAGATAAAGCTCAATAGAATCCAACCTCTGAAACTAAGACTTTAATCTGATTTTTTTCCAGACCTCAGTTCATTCTCTGATCGTATTGTATATGGTTAAATTTAGGTAGTAATGAAAATGGAGGTTGTTAAGATGATTAAAGGCTTGTTTGAAGCACATTTACCAGTGAAAGATTTAGAAAATTCCATTCATTTTTACGAAAAGGTAGGCTTGAAATTTGCTTTGAGGAGCGGGAATACTGCTTTTTTCTGGATCAAAGAAGGTGAAAGCTGGCTGGGACTTTGGGAAGGAAAAGAATATGAGACCCCTTATCATCCGTCGCTAAAGCACATCGCTTTCCATGTATCCTATGAGGATTTAAAAAAGTCCGTATCGTGGTTAGAGGCAAGAGGAGTGCCGGTTGTTTCATTTGGTAGCCGAACATCGGTTGCACCGTTTGTCAGACCGTACCAAGGAAATGCATCAGTGTATTTCGAAGATCCAGATGGCAATAGCTTGGAGTTGATGTGTCATGTGGAGGTTCCAGAAAAATTAAAAACGATCACGGATAAACTGAGTTTAAAGGATTGGGAGAAGCTCTTAATGAAGAATGAATAAGGATCAAAAGGAGAGCACCTCTATCAAAGCAGGTGCTCTACTGTCATTATTAGCGTTCTCGCTCATTTATTTGTTGGACAATTTTCCTTTTAAACTCTTCGATAGGCATGCGCTCAGATTTTTTAGCCCCATATTGGCGAACATTGACACTGCTTTCATTTATTTCGTTGTCACCTAGGACCAAAATGTAAGGAACTTTTTGCATTTGAGATTCTCTTATTTTATAGCCCAACTTTTCATTTCTATCATCAACTTTTACTCGAATGCCGTGCGTCATTAACTCTGACTGTACCTTTAATGCATAATCTAAATGAACACTTGCAACAGGAATAATCTCTACATGTACCGGAGCTAACCATACTGGAAAAGCACCAGCAAAGTGTTCGATAAGAATTCCGAAGAAGCGATCAATGGATCCGAAGATGGCGCGATGGATGACAACGGGCCGTACTTTTTCGTTGTTTTCATTTACATATGTTAAATCAAATTTCTCAGGCATTTGAAAATCGAGTTGAATAGTTGCGCATTGATGATTTCGGTTTAGCGCGTCTTTAATATGAAAATCAATCTTCGGGCCATAAAATGCACCATCGCCTTCGTTTAACTGATAATTTATTTCTAAATCTTCCAGTACGTTTTGTAGGGCTTTTTCTGAAACGTTCCACATCTCGTCATTACCTAATGAATCTTCAGGACGTGTGGAAAGCTCCACTGTGTAGTCAAAGTTAAACGTACGATAAACTCTATCTATAAGTTTAAACACATGTATAATTTCACTTTCGATTTGATCTTCTCGTACGAAAATGTGGGCATCATCTTGACAAAACGTACGAACACGGACCATTCCGTTTAACGCACCGCTGAATTCATGGCGATGAACCTGGCCAAATTCTGCCATACGGATAGGGAGGTCGCGATATGAGTGTAGATAGTCCTTATATATAAGCATGTGTCCCGGGCAGTTCATAGGTTTCAACGCGAAATTTGTTTTGTCAACTTCGGAAAAGTACATGTTTTCCTTATAATAGTCCCAATGGCCTGATTGCTCCCACATCCGTTGATTCATCAGCAGCGGTGTACGAACCTCTGTGTAATCGGCTAAGTTTTGAAGCTCACGCAAGAAGTTTTCTAATTCCGTTCTGACAATCTGTCCTTTAGGTAAATAAAAAGGCATTCCTGGTGCTTCTTCCGAGAACATAAACAATCCTAACTCTTTACCTAATTTACGATGATCTCGTTTTGCGGCTTTCTCTAAAAATTCAAGATGTTCGTTCAGCTCTTTTTCCTTCTTAAATGCATAACCATATACTCGTTGAAGGACTTGGTTCTCACTGTCACCGCGCCAATAAGCGCCTGATACACGAGACAGCTTGAACGATTTTATCAAACCAGTTGATGGGAGATGCGGACCGCGGCAAAGATCAATGAACTCTCCTTGCTCATAAAGAGTGATTTTTTTATCTTTAGAGATGTCTTTTAATAATTCAAGCTTTAAGGGCTCATTTCTTTTCTCAAAAAGTACAGCAGCCTCTTCATAAGTCGTCTCGATTCTCTTGATGGCTAAATTTTCTTTGATGATGTTTGCCATTTCTTTTTCGATATCATGTAATTCCTCAACATTAAGGTTGTCGGGAAGTTTGATGTCATAATAAAATCCGTTTTCAATTCCCGGACCAATCCCCAATTGGACATTTTTGTACAATCGTTTAACCGCTTGCGCCAAAATATGAGCTGTGGAGTGTCTGAGGATCTCTAGACCCTCCTCAGAATCTAGCGTTAAAATTGTGAGGTCGCAATCTTGACATAAAGGTTGACGTAAATCCACTAGGTCTCCGTTTATTTTTCCTGCAACTGCACTCTTTTTCAAACTTGAACTAATCGATGCAGCGATTTCTTCTATTGTAATGCCTTTTGGATAATCCTTCTTTTGACCATCCGGAAATTGAACGTTCATTCGTTTTTCATTCATACTATCAACTCCATTGGTTATTTTTAGATGATGCTGTTTGTAGAATTAATGAATTTTTTGTTGAAAAGAATCAATTTTGGATGGAGTAAATTTACTGATGTGTAGAAAAAAGTCTGTTTTGTTTAGAAAAAGCATTCAATTAAAAAAAACACATCCATCCCGGTAAAAAGGGACGAATGCGTTGTTATCCGTGGTTCCACCCAAGTTCCCACAAGACTATAAAGCCCGTGGCTCAAGGAGCTGGTAACGTAGCTTAAACGGTATCGGATACTTTGGTTCACCGATACAACTCGAAGGTGGTAAATCATTTTTCTGCGTTAGGAAGATCACAGCAAATTCTTCCCTCTCTGAAAACCGTTAAAAATGATTCATGTCCTCGTCATCGTTTTACTCTTTATAAACAAAAAAACACTCATCCCTCGCAAAGGGACGAGTGTTGATACCCGTGGTTCCACCCAAGTTCCCACGGATTAAAAATACCGTGGCTCAAGAAGCTGTAACGTAGCTTAAACGGTATTGGTTACTTAAGTTCCCCAATACAGCTCAGAGGTGGTAAATTATTTCTTGCGTTAGGAAGGTTACAGCAAATCCTTCCCTCTCTGGAAACGGTGAAAATAATCTGTGTCCTCTTCGTAGCTGATTTTCGTTAGTAAAAGACCGCTTTACGACTTTTCTTATTGTTAAGGTTATGTGTTATCATACACCAGGCAAATCGAATATACAACGCTTTTGAAAAAATATTTGAAATTTTAAATTTCCACTCCATTTAGAATAAGCTCACTGGAGTAAATTATTGTTTCTCTTGATTGAGCGCTCACTTATAGCATAGAAAAAGCAATATGGAGCACATTAATGGTAGGTCTTTAAAATACACAAATAATGTTATTGGAGGATTTGATTTATGGAACAGCATAACCAACAGAAGGAACAAGCTAAACAAAAGAACCATACTATACAAGAAGAAAAACAAGCAATCCAACAAGGAGAACAAGCTATCCAGCAAGGGGAGCAGGCGATCCAACAAGTAGAACAGGCAAAACGTAGTGAAATGGCCAAGCAAAAAGAACAGGATGTGCGATATGCTGTGCAGCAAGCTGAACAAGACCAGGCTGTAGGACAAGAGGGACAAGCAATCCAACAGGCGGAACAAGCGATTCAAAATGAACAGGCTGTGGTAGAAGAACAAGCAATCCAACAGGCGGAACAAGCGATTCAAAATGAACAGGCTGTGGTAGAAGAACAAGCAATTCAACAGGCGGACCAAGCGATTCAAAACGAAAAGGCTGTGGTAGAAGAACAAGCAATCCAACAAGCCCAACAAGCAATTCAGAACGGACAGGCAATCCAACAGGAACAGGCAATTCAACAAGCTGAACAAGCTGTTCAACATGTTCAGCAAGTTATTCAGCAGGCCGGAACTCCAATACCTAACCAAAAGGCACAACAAGCATATCAAGCTGTACATCAAGCACAGGCAAAGTTACAAACGGAAAACTTCCATTTACAACAATCACAACAGCGATTACAGGATGCACAAATGCAGCTTTATCAGGCACAACAACAAGTTAAACAAGAACAGAAACAGGTTAGTCAAGAGCAACAACAAGTAAAACAGGCACAACATCAAGTACAGCAAGCCCAGGAAAGTGCAAGGACAGAACAAGACAATCTTCAATAAATGTGAAGCAATCGAGAAGGTTCAAGATATGGTTGAATCTAGTAAGAGTAGAGAGGGCAACTATCATTTATACAGATATTTTGTACAGTAAATAGAAAAAAATTTGAGAACCCCATTTAATTGTCGAGTAGGGTTCTCTTTTAGTTTGTGGGTAACATTGTTTTCGCGAATATTTTTTGCTAATACCATTATTAGGTAATAAGAACTAACTTTTACTTTATGTAATAAAAATATTGAATAATTAGAATTCAGTTGATATACTTACACAAATAATAAATGGCTCTAACAACTTCATATTGATAACTTTTTATCCAGAGAGGTGGAGGGATATGGCCCTGTGAAACCTCAACAACCGCAATCATTTGATTGAAAGGTGTTAATTCCATCAGAGCACAAAGGTGCTTTGAAAGATAAGAAGGGGATCTAAACTTTATGTATTTGTATACCCTCTTCTTTTCTGAAGGGGGTTATTTTAATTGCGAAAGTTAGAAAGATGATTGTTATCTTTCAGGTTTCACTGAAGGTTTTCACATTTTAAACCAATTGTTCAGATGCGAATTATTACTTTTAGGTTGTATGGGTTGAAGCTATTTATATGAGGAAGGGTCGGTAGCTACAAAAACTATCCGCAGAAAAGGGGAACGAGTATGCCAAAACAAATCATTTTAAATGCATTCGAGATGACAAGCGCGATGCACAATTCTCATGGTTTATGGAAGCATCGAAAAAGTAAAAGACACCGTCAGTATAAAGACATTCATTATTGGATCGAATTGGCTAGGTTATTGGAAAAAGGGAAGTTTGATGCGGTCTTTTTTGCAGAAGTATTAGGAATTTATGATACGTATCGGCAAAGTCAGGAGCCTTCGATTAAAGATGGTTTACAGGTACCTGCCAATGATGCTTCTTATATAGTTCCAGCAATGGCAAGTGTGACCGAGCATTTATCGTTTGCAATTACAGTTAGTACGACATATGAACAGCCATTTGGGAATGCGAGGCGTTTTTCCACATTAGATCATTTAACGAACGGACGCATCGGCTGGAATGTTGTGACATCCTATTTACCAAACGCTGCGAGAAACTACGGGTTAACGGATATGATTAAGCATGATCAGCGCTACAATATCGCAGATGAGTTTTTAGATGTCTCTTATAAATTATGGGAATCAAGTTGGGAGGACGGCGCAGTCGTTGAAGATGTTGAAAATAAAACGTTGGTTGAGCCATCTAAAGTCCATGAAATCAACCACGAAGGAGAATTCTTTAACGTAACCGGCCCGCATTTAAGTGAACCTTCTGTGCAGCGAACACCTGTTATTTATCAAGCTGGAACGTCTGAAAAAGGAAGAGAATTTGCAGCTAAGCATGCTGAGTGTGTATTTGTCGGTGGACCGACTGCTGAAAAAATAAGGTATTACGCGGAAGATATTAAACAGCGTGCTCGGGCTCACGGACGTAATCCAGACCACATTAAAATCTTTTCGTTTTTAAATGTGGTGGTGGCGAAAACATCAGAAGAAGCCGAGAAGAAATTTAAAGAGTACGCCGACCTTTGGAGTGAGGACGCAGCCAAAGCGCAGTTCGCGGGTGCAAGTGGGTATGACTTGGAAGAATATGAAAAACTGAACGCGGAGCTTCCTTTTGATTTTAAGAAGACCGAACATGCCCATTATAAGGCGGCGACTGTTGACAGAGATGCGCAAAACAAACCTAATATTGGTGAGGTGTTAGGCCGCTTTACTAGCATCGATCGAGAAACTTATATAGTCGGGAATCCGGCGGAAGTTGCTGATGGGATACAGTACCAGTTTGAAGCTTCAGGAGTTGATGGATTCAACCTTAATCACCTAGTCACACCCGCTGACTTAGAGGATTTCATTGACTTGGTGATCCCGGAGCTTCAGGCGAGAGGCCTTTATAAAAAAGAATATAAACAAGGAACGCTCAGGAAAAAACTGTTTGATCAAGGAAGTCTACTTCCCGAAGATCATCCTGGATATTTATATAAAAAGCCGGAACGCCATCTTCTAAAAAAATAAAAAAATTATCGGAAAGGGAGTTGAGTATGGAAAAAAGACAAGGTTTATTGTCTGTGATAACTTTGTTGTTCATTTTATTGACTGCTTGTAATGAAAGTAGTTCTGCAGGGGATGCACCTGAGGAAAAAGAAATTGTCTTTGGAGCAACCGTTCCGTATACTGAGATGCTGGAATGGGCGGTGAAGCCATCTCTTGAGGAAAAAGGATACGATGTCACTGTTATGGAATTTAGTGATTACGTCCAACCGAACAATGCCTTAGATGAAGGCTCACTAGATGCAAATCTCTTTCAACATGAAGTATACTTAACGGCTTTTTCTGAAGAAGCGAATCTTGATTTATCATTAGTAATTCCAGTGCCTACTGCTCCCATTGGTATTTATTCAAATAAATATGAATCATTAACTGATATTGAAGACGGCAGTTCAGTTGGGATTGCAAATGATCCAACGAATCTTTCACGTGGTTTAACGGTTTTGAGGGACGCGGGTTTAATTGAAATTAGTGATGATGCCGATCCTATACGAGCTTCTACTGCTGATATTACCGATAATCCAAAAAATCTTCAATTCCATGAAATTGAGGCAGGGCAGTTACCACGTTCCCTTGAATCTTTGGACTTGGCAGCAGTAAATGGAAATTTTGCGATTGCTGCTGGTATGGATTTGACTAAGGCTCTTGCATTAGATAATTTGCCCCCTGAAATTCAAAATCAGGTTGTCGTAAATACAGAAGATCTAGACGAACAATTTGTAAACGATATTAAAGAAGTAATCCGGTCAGGAGAATTTGAGAAAGTGATCGATAATGACTTTCAAGGTTTCAAAAAGCCAGGCTGGATGGCTGAAGAGTAATGAAGATAGTCAGGAAGGAGATACCAACCAGTGACAGTGTCATATAAAAGGCGCTATTTAGAAAAGGCAGAGAGATTAACTGAAAATTTTCGCCTGAGAGCGGATGAATATGACCAAAGAGGCATGTTTCCTTTTGAAAATTTTGAGGAGCTCAAAGAAGAAGACTTCCTTTCGCTTACGATTCCTAAAAAATTTGGTGGAGCAGGACTTAACTTAGTTGAATTTCTTGAGATTCAAGTAAAGCTATCTCAAGGAGATGCCCCAACCGCTTTATCTCTCGGCTGGCACTTAGGTGTTATTTTAGAAGCAGCAGAAAAAGAAAATTGGCAGGGAGATTCTTTTTTTACGTTATGCAAAAAGATCGTGAATCAACAAGTTTTAATTAACCAGGCAGCAACAGAACGAGCGACAGGCAGCCCTTCCCGAGGAGGGCTGCCAACAACGGTAGCAGTTAAGGAGAGGAACTGCTGGATCATTAATGGTACTAAATCCTTTACTTCCATGGCTGTCGCTCTTGACTATTCTGTGGTAACTGCTCGAATTGAAGGGACAGAAAAAAAGGGAACGTTCTTAATCGACCATTCACTTCCTGGGGTTGAAGTAGAAGAAACATGGGATAGTATCGCGATGCGAGGAACGAAGAGTGACGATTTAGTTTTAAATGATGTTTTCATTGATGAGCAAGCACTGTTGTTTGAACATAAAGCAAACCCGTTACCCGAAGCATGGTATTTACAAATACCAGCGGTGTATCTTGGTATTGCGACTTCGGCTAGAGATTATGCTATTGAGTTTGCGGGTGAATTTACGCCAACAACACTTCCAAGTCCTATCAAAGATACTCCGGAAATCCAAAGAAAAGTAGGTGAAATCGAGTTGGAGCTGTTTAAGGCAAGGGAGTTACTGTTTGGAGTGGCAAGAAAGTGGATGGATCAACCTGAACAAAGAAAAAATATGCGCTCAGATCTAGCAGCAGTTAAACATATCGTCACGAATAGTGCAAATAACGTCGTTGACTTGGCGATGCGAATTGTAGGCGCAAGGAGTTTGTCCCAAACGAATCCTCTACAACGACATTTTAGAGATGTAAGAGCGGGATTACATAACCCTCCCTCAGATGACATCATCATTTCTTCGCTTGGCAAACAAGCGTTTAAAGCAAGATAAGGTTTTGACTGGTTGTTTACATCATGTAGAAAAAAATAGTACACAAAATCACCACTAGGTTATTCCGGGTGGTGATTTTTACTTTGTACTATATTCTTGAAACATAGGCTCTACGAATCTCCGGTGTATTTTATTGATTATTTTTGAATAGTATGAACGCAGACAGGGTGTTTTTTATGAACCTTTGAAACTGTGATAATATTATAATCAAAAACAATGTTATTTATATGTTAGTGAGGTGGGAAAATTCCTTCCCGCATAACCGGAATCACATGCAAAATTTAGGAAGAGGGGGAAGGGAAAGATGGTACTATCGATCACATTACTTCCGTATTCGCCACCAGTGGTATTGCTTTATGTCGTGAATCCATTCTTCGCAATTCTATTAGGAATAGTCTCTGGGATATTTGGAAAAAAAGTCAATGCAAACGCGGTGGTGACCTTTTTAGCGGTCTACGTATTTAGTATGGTAATTATGGTTACTGTACAAAGGATGAGTTTTGAACCTTCCCTATTCGGGTACGCTCTTTTTAATTCTGTTCTTAGCTTAATGGGATTCTGGCTTGGATCGGTCGCAAAAAAACTCGTGTTAGATGAGGAGTAAGATTTCAAAAAATGCAGTGTCTTCGTTCATTGCTTCGAGGATAAATCAAAGGTTAAAAACCAACCTTTGATTTATCCTCTTTAGTTAATAATCCCGTGATGGATGATTTCAACGTTTACATCTGAGGTAAAGGTGATGTTTGGGTATTCATCTTGCCAATTAACTTCTTCCCAATAAGGGTGGTGAAAGCCGAATAATTTTCGGCCAATTCCTAATGCGTCACAGTTGGTTTCCTGAAGTTTAGAAAAAATAGTCTCTGCCTTGTTTGTCAATTGCTTGCTTAATTTTTCGTTTAAATCGACAATGACCTCCTCACTTTGCATTTGATCATGGGGAAATTCTATAACTTCAACTTTTAACACATGATTGAATTTGGCATTTACACTTTTGGAACTTGATTTAACCTCTAAGTCTAGGGTAGGGACCGATTCTTTAACTTTGATTGTTACATAATTTTGTACATCCATGTCTTGGTTGTCATATACTTGTTCTGTTAATAATACATTAGGACCCATTTCCCCTTTCATGAGCATCAACATTGTGGAATCAGAGGTATCAAGCGTTCCTGCCATTGTTTCACCATTAAATAACGCTGTCCCTTTTAAATAAGGTTGATCATCTTCACCCATAGACAAGTAGGGTAGGACAATGTCTTCACCTGGGTCAAATAAGATTGGGCAGATGAGTTGAACATTCAGTGTTTCTACAATACTGCTATTTTCTGCTGTTTCTAAAAGGTCGGCGAGAAAATCACTTTTTCTTGGTTTGTCCTCTAGCCTCCTTGAAATTAACTCCCCAGCTTTACCATCAAAAACAGCAACCTTAGACCCCAACGAAGACCGAGGATCACGGAATATAATATCAAGTGCGGGATAAATACGTTTTCGAACTAACTCTTCTCCTAGTATTAAAACATGGAGTTTTGCGATATCGACTCTTTCAGCTGTTTGGTTGTCAATCGACATCCGGGCGTCAAGAATAGTATTGCCAGTACCTGTGATGATCTGGGTTCTTTCGTCTGCTTCATGTACATCAGGAATGGGAGATGCAACCGTCGATTGGAAGGTACCATCTTCTAAAAGGTCGATGCCTGCAGATTTTACAATGGTAATATCTCGAAGGAGTCTGCTATCCCAACAGCCTGTGAGAATGATTAATAAGATTAAACTAAGAAGAACGGACCTTTTCATTTGAGACTGCTCCTTTGTTCGGTTTACCCCTAAATATTGCAATCAAATAGAGAATGAACGGAATTAATATTGTAGCGATAAGATTTGCGTTATCCACTCCATCTGCAAGGTTTTGAATCGTTAAGTCATTTTCAGGACCAAGTGCAATAAAATAGACGAAAAAAGCGAGAAACGTTACAAGTTTTTTTCTGGGCACGCCTTTCAGTAATTGGGCTGACGATAAAGATGCTAAATATAAATAGGTCATAAGAGAGGTGGTTACACTTACAATCCAGATCGCTAAAAACAACAAGTCCAGCCTGTCCACAATAGGGGAAGTGAAGGTTTTTAACATATATAAAAGCGGTTGCGGTACGAGCTTTATTTCCTGTGGACTAAAAAACATAAAGGTAATCGCTACTGTGAATGTGTAAATGCCCGTTACAAGGATATTGGCATAAGTTACGGTCAGTAACACTTCGGTTTTCTTTTTGAATGCTACATAAGGAAAGATATAGAGAAATACACCATATCCAATCATAGCTTGCATCGCGGCCAGCACCCCTTTTAGGATGGCGGGTATACCATTATAACCAATCGGTAAAATATACAACGGATTAATAGTGGTTAATGAAATAAGCAGGATGATTATGACGAGTACTAAGAGAATACTCACGAAAACATAAAAGCGAGTGATAATGTGTAACTTTTCACGAGTTAGGTATAGTGCCGCGGTAATGAGTAAAAGCATAATCACCCAGTTAGGAGTATTTGGAAAAAGCCAGATGTCTATCATTTGGTCGTAAAGAACTAAAATCAGTATACAAACAGCTGTAAAATAAAAAGTGTAAATGAGTGTAATGACTTTTCCGAAGAAACGTCCAACTAATTTATGGATATATTGAAAGAACAATTCATCAGGAAAACGAGATGCTAACCCATAGGTGATAAAGATGACAACTTGAATGGCTAAGCCGGAGATTAAAACACTCATCCAGCCGTCCCACTGGGCTTCTTCAAATACATTAAAGGGAAGACCGAGTATACCTATCCCAATTTGTGTTTGAACGATAAAAAAGAAAAGCTGGCCTTTCGTAATTTTTAAGTTGTCATTCATGTCAAAATACTCCTTTAACTCGATGAACTTTTCTTGTTTTGATTATCCTTTTCGGAATCTTTAATCTCAATGGTATGTGGAATACGGATAAACCGATTTAAAAGCCCTTTAAAACTAAATGGGGCAAATGGATAAAAATAAGGTTGTCCAATGCTTGTTAATTTACATAGGTGGATCAAGTAGATCGTTAAGCAAAAAACGATGCCGACAAAACCAAGGAGTGCGGCCATGATCATAACTGGAAAACGAAGAATCCGAATCGCCACGCTCATTTCATGAATTGGAACGACAAAAGATGCTATGGCTGTTAAGGCGACGACAATGATCATAATGCTCGAGACGAATCCCGCATTCACCACAGCATCCCCAATGACAAGTCCCCCTACGATACCGATTGTTTGCCCTATAGGAGCAGGCAAACGAATCCCTGCTTCACGAATCAACTCAAGTGTAAGTTCCATGAAAAATGCTTCTAACAAGGGGGGATAAGGGATGTGTTCTACTGCATCTTTTATGACAAAAGTCATTCCAAAAGGAATAATTTCATAGTGAAAGGTAATCACCGAAATATAGACTCCTGGTAAGGTTACCGCTAATAGGAAGCTAATCACCCTGATCATCCTATAAAAGTTTCCTGCGAGCCAGCGGGTGTTATAGTCATCACCGGACTGAAAAAAAGAGAAAAAGGTAATAGGTAACAAAAGTGCCGTAGGATCTCCGTCTACCAGTACAATAATACGGCCGTCGATTAAGTTAATTGCTGAACGATCGGCTCGCTCTGTGCTAATAAATTGAGGAAACATAGAGTAGATATTGTCTTCGAGATATTCTTCTATAATGCCAGGGGTTATCATTTTATCTACTTTAATCTTTGATAACCTTCTTTGAACTTCTTCAATAACTTGAGGATCACAACGTCCTTCCATATAAAGAATCGCCGTTTTTGTTTTTGTAACTTCACCTATTGTGTTGTATCTAACGACAAGAGAAGGGTGATTGATAATCTCTCGGACGAGTTGAATATTCGTTGATAAATGCTCTATGAACCCGTCATGATTACCACGAATAACTTTCTCGTTCTCTGGCTCTGAAATTTCCCTTTGGATGAGTTCAGTAGTACCTACGGCATAGCAATAACCTGTATCTTGAATAAGGAGCAGACTTTTCCCAGCCAGAAGTTCATCAATTCCATCTGAAAGTACAAATAGTTTTACTGAATCGAGCTCTTCAAAGGCGCGATCTAGACTTTGGTCTTTCTTTAATTCATATATTCGGTTGAATACGCTGCTCTCTAGTTTCTTTTTATCTGTTGACGAATCAAAATAAATTAAATAAAGAGTTTTGCCTGATTGGGTGGTTAGTTTTTTCTCTATAAGATCTTCTGTATAATGAAAGGTTTCTTTTATATATTTTCGGTTTTCCTCCATGTTAATGGATACCGGAAAGGTAGGAATATCAGGAGGTTCGATCATTTGTTGGTTTTGTTCTTTTCGTTTGTTATTTTTATTAAATATATTAAAGAGACTCACACAAATACCTCCATCCTCATTTATACCTTTAATGTCTCTCGATCTGGGGGTAAAATATACATGGACAGTTAGAATGGGGGAAGTTGAGCTTCTATTTATAAGGAGAGATGAAGGTGTGGTAAACTACTCTTAGAAATATAGACTTTAGGAGGGTAACATCATGCGATTTATTAATAATGAAAACATGACCGATCCGAGTATTAACTTAGCGATTGAAGAGTATGCACTTAAGCACTTGGATCAAGAAAATACATACCTTTTGTTTTATGTGAATGAGCCTTCTATTATTATTGGGAAAAACCAAAATACTGTTGAAGAAATCAATAAGGATTACGTGGAATCCAAAGGAATCCATGTCGTACGTCGGCTTTCAGGTGGAGGGGCTGTCTATCATGATACCGGAAACTTGAATTTCAGTTTTATTACTAAAGATGATGGAGAGAGCTTTCACAACTTCCAAAAGTTTACCCAACCTGTCGTTGATGCCTTGCAAAAATTAGGTGTAAATGCAAAATTGACCGGAAGAAATGACCTGCAAGTAGGAAAAAGGAAAATTTCTGGAAATGCGCAGTACACGACCAAGGGGCGTATGTTTAGCCACGGCACATTACTGCTTGAATCAGAAATGGAGAATGTAGTAGATGCCTTAAATGTTAATGAAGAAAAAATCCGCTCGAAAGGGATTAAGTCGATTCGTAGTCGTGTAGCAAACATTAATGAGTTTTTGGACAGTCGTTTGTCAATGGAGGAATTTAAGGCTCTATTATTACGCTATATATTTGATGGGCAAGAAGTACCAACCTATGATTTGAGTGAAGACGACTGGAAAGGAATCCACCGCATTTCTGAAGAGAGATATCAAAATTGGGACTGGAATTATGGGCGTTCACCAAAGTTTGATTTAATACAATCAAAGCGATTTGATGCAGGAACGGTAGATGTTCGCTTGAATGTAAGCAAAGGGACGATTTTAGACTGCAAGATCTTTGGAGATTTCTTCGGTGTTGGCGATATCGTTGATGTAGAGGAAGCGTTAATTGGAACGAAATATGAACGTGAAGCCATTGGTAAAACTTTAAGTGAGCTTACCATTAAACATTACTTCGGACCGATTACGAAAGAAGAGATTGTCGAGCTTGTATACTAATGAACGAAAGAAGGCGCCTGGTAGGGCGTCTTTTTGTATTAAGAAAACTAGTGTGAAATTGCGGTTTTTGTCGAATTCTCGATATATATCTTATTTTCGCTGATATGTCTTTAGGTTCCGCCGATATATGCCCCAATTCCGCTGATATGTCTTTCAATTCCGCTGATATCTAAAAAAATTCAGAGGACATCACAAAGAAAACGTCGATCATTTAACAAATACAGCCTATATGACAACGAAAGTAGCCCAAATTGCTACTTTCGTGAAAAAAATCGCCAAAAAATCAATTCACTCAAAAAACCTTTCCACATTCACCCATATTGATTTACTTCATAGACTAAATCTTGGGAAGGTGAAAATAGTATGGATACTTATTATCATCTGTATAGTGGAGAAGACCGGGAAACACCGAGTATGGTTACAGTGGTGGATCCTTATATATATGAGAAATTACAGGAACTTGTTGGCGGAAAAGCGGTCGTACAAACGGTTAAGGATAGTGTTACCGGAGTTATTAGTAGCGTAATGCCCGATCATGTCGTTGTTGATGTTAGTGGTAGTTCATTCTTTGTACGTATGCAACAAATGATTTGGATAAAGCCTTACTAAAAAATCATACCTGGTATGAAACAAACTTTTCCTTTTATAAACCTTAATAGTTAACCAACTTAACCGGTTCTATGAAAGGTGGATTAACTTTGTTTAAACGTATCGATAAGTTGCTAATTGATCTTCCGAGACCCAAGCATCCGGATGCAAATGCTGCTGCGGCTGTTCAAGAATTATTGGGCGGAAAATTTGGAGAAATGTCCACGTTAAATAACTATATGTTTCAATCATTTGGATTTCGAAACAAAAAGAAACTTAAACCTTTTTATTCACTGGTAGCAAGTATTACTGCTGAGAATTCGGTCATGTAGAATTAGTTACTAATACCATTAATTTAATGGTTCAAGGTACGACTTTCTCTAGAGACCCAGATATTCAACCCCTTAGAAACGGTAAGGATAAACGAAATTCATACCATTATATTGATACGGCTCAAACGGCAAAACCATTTGATTCAATGGGGTCAGGGTGGAATGGTGCTGACTATGTGTTTAATAGTGGCAACCTTATTCTTGATTTGCTTCATAACTTCTTTCTGGAATGCGGTGCGCGTACACACAAAATGCGGGTGTATCAAATGACCGATAACCCAGTTGCAAGAGAGATGATCGGATATCTTCTTGTTCGTGGTGGTGTACACGTAGTTGCTTATGCCAAAGCACTTGAAATTGCAACAGGTGTAGATGTAACGAAAATGTTACCCATACCAAACTTGGATAATAGTGCATTTGAGACAACAAGAAAATTTGAGGAACAGGGGATACATCGAAAACTCTATACGTGGAGTGAGCCAGAATACAGAGATGTTGCACAAATTTGGAAAGGAACTCATCCCGATGATGGAAGTCGGGTTGAAGTAGTAGACGGCGTACCTGCAGGAGGAGCTATCCCAGACCTTGATGATTTACCCGAAGAATTTGCTCCAGGAATTTCAAAAGAAGATTTCATGGAAATTGCAAAACGACTTCAACGTTCGGCCGGCCTCTAAGTAATGAGTAGAGTATCACTATCTACAAGAAAAGCAGGCTCACCATTATCAATGGTGAGCCTGCTTTTCTTTGTGTGCTAAAATTACTCGGCTTTCACTGCAGCCGTCAGAGCCACTTCTACCATCTCATTAAACGTTTCTTGACGCTCTTGAGAGCTTGTTTCTTCTCCTGTAATCAGGTGGTCACTTACCGTTAATACGCTAAGAGCATTCACACCAAAACGTGCTGCGATTGTGTAAAGAGCTGAAGATTCCATTTCAACAGCAAGAACTTGGTGGTCGGCTAAGAGCTGAACAGTTTCCTTGTCATCATTATAAAACACATCACTCGTATATACGTTTCCAACGCGAACATTCAATCCACTGGAAACAGCACCGTCATATGCACTTTTCAACAGACCAAAATCAGCTGTTGGAGCGAAGTCGATGTGATTAAAATGACGGCGATTTACACCGGAATCAGAGGAGGCACTCATAGCAAGAATGACATCTCTTACTTTTACGTCCTTCTGGAATGCACCGCATGTTCCAACGCGGATTAAGTTTTTAACACCATATTCATTGATTAATTCGTGGGTGTAAATTGAAATGGATGGTACACCCATGCCTGTTCCTTGTACAGAAATACGTTTGCCTTTATATGTGCCTGTGTAGCCTAACATTCCACGGACTTCGTTGTAACAAGTTACGTCTTCTAAGAACGTATCAGCAATATACTTCGCTCTTAGCGGATCTCCTGGTAATAGAATGGATTCAGCAATTTCTCCTTGTTTTGCACCAATATGTACACTCATTGTACTCCTCCTATATGTAAAGTGTCCTTTTCTTAAAGGCTCTTTTATAAAATGCCACTACGCGGATTTTATTAAGCGATACTTATTTTACCATTAGCATATCGAAAGGGAAAGGACAAAGTCAACTTCCATCCAAAGAGAAGTCATTTGTTGTTAAATCGTGGAAATGTAATGGTGAATAACATACATTAATTTTTTGTGAATACTATCTTATAGATGGAGTTCAAATATTTGGAATATGGGATGCGACTTACCTTAAGCAAGTGGTTGTCACTGACAAGTCCTTTTAATTAATTAACCTACAAAAAGGGGCGATATCGTGAACAAAAAGCGGCCGAATACTGTAAGTCCAGATCCGGATTTGCCACCTCCTATTGACCCTGACAGAATGATCGCTATGATTCGTTATGGACTTCCACCAAGGTTAACAAAAAAAAGAGTTACAATTTTAGGAGCAGGAATGGCAGGTCTAGTTGCAGGATCTTTGTTAAAAGAGGCAGGTCACCAGGTTACCATTCTTGAAGCTAATACAAGGGTCGGGGGGAGAGTGCATACCATTCGTGAGCCGTTTACACAAGGTAACTATTTTGACGCTGGCGCTATGCGAATTCCAATTCAGCATCGATTAGCTTTTGAATATATTAATAAGTTTAAGCTTCGGACTCAACCCTTTATAGGAAGTACCATAAATGACCTGATTTACGTCAATGGTATTTTAACAAGGCGCTATATTTATGAAGAGGATCCAGCGATATTAGACTTTCCTTTATATGGTGATGAGGTGAATTTGACCGCTCTAGAACTTCTTCAGTCAGCTATTCGTCCCTTTGCTATGCTCTTTGAATACGCAACAGAACAAGAAAAGGAAGATTTAATACAGCACTTTGACCGTTATTCAATCGGGAGTTATTTGCGGGAAAATCCTATTGGAAGATCGCTCTCACCTGCAGCTATTCATAAAATTAGGGTGTTACTTGGTATAGAAGGGTTTCCGGAATTATCGTTTATTGATTTGTACCTAAATATAGTGGGAGTTTTATTTGATGTAAATACTAGGTATTACGAGATTGTAGGTGGCAATGATCGGCTTCCGAAAGCCTTTCTTCCGCAATTGGATGATGAAATTTTGTATGGACAAAAAGTAAGAAGGATTGTTCAAAACGATAATGGGATAGATGTTGTAACTACTGACGACATGAATGGACAAGTGCAGACTTTCTCCTCTGATGTGGTTATAACAACTATACCTTTTTCGATGTTTAGGTTTATAGATGTGGATCCTTATCATTCATTTTCATACTTAAAGTGGAAAACAATACGTGATTTGCATTATGTAACCTCAGTTAAAGTCGGCATCGAATTTTCGAATAAGTTTTGGGAAGAGGCTGGATTATTAGGAGGCAGTTTAGTGACAGACTACCCTAATCAGTTTACCTATTATCCGAGCCGAGACATAGGAGAGCCCGGACCTGGGGTTGTAAAAGCAAGCTATAGCTGGGGGGATGCTGCTTCCATTTGGGAAGCAATGTCTGAAGAAGAAAGAATACAACAAGCGTTAAAGTATTTAGCACACGTCCATGGCGATCAGGTGTATGAAACGTTTATGGTAGGTCAGTCTTTTAGCTGGGGGGAAAACCCTTTTTCAGGAGGGTGTTTTGCGATGTATAAACCGTTCCAAGCATCTGAGTTTCCGAGTGTCATTCAAAGACCTGAACAAAGAGTGCACTTTGCTGGGGAACACACATCATTGCATCATGCCTGGATTGAAGGCGCGATCGAATCAGGTATACGATCGGCTATGGAAGTGAATGATTTAGACTGGGAATAACTATAGTGGGAGTTCAAAAAAGAGTATAAAAAGAGCGGATTAGGTCGAGGTGGCAAAGCCTTCGAGCACTGACTCTGAAGTTGTTGAATTGGGAAAGGTTGGCTTCATTCATGACATAGGGAAGATGAAAGTTCACAATATATCTTAAATAAAAACGAGTCCTTAACCGGAGAAAAATTTCGAGAAGTCCAGAAACATCCCATTTATCGCAAGGAAATATTAGAGCAGGTGGAGGGTGTCAGTGAGAACATTATTAATGGAGCCCATCTCTATCATGAAAGACTGGACGGGACTGGGTGGTACCCATTTGGACAAACGGAAGAGGCGACTTCTTTTCAAGCACAAATCTTAGCCGTCGCCGATACATACGATGCTATTTCATCAGATCGGGTTTACCGCGAGAAGTTTTCTCCTTTTGAAGCTATAAAAGAGCTCGTGAATGAAGTTTATGCTGGCAAATTACATGGTAGAATTGTTTTTCCCTTTGTTCAACAAATCATCAATGGCTATATGAACCGACAAGTTAGAATGACGAATGGAGCAGTAGGAACGCTCTCTGCAAATTGAAGAGGTTTTGTTAGATGAACAAACAAAAGTAGGCAACATAAAAACAGACTAGGGAGTAGTTTCCTAGTCTGTTTGTTTCTTACCGGATAAAAGTATAGAGTGACAGCTACTGTCAAATCGCTCGTCCAAGGGAAAACATTCTTGAGACTTATAAACATGCGGTGGAAGATAACCCTTTATTATTATTTATTTTTCTTCGTTACCTAGAACACGGTTAACACGCTTTCGCAGCATTTTCATACCGCCACCGCCAGCTTGGAAGTGACGGAGCTTACCTTCCGCATCAAATACGTAATAGGCGGGTACGTATTGATTTTCGAAAGCATCAGTAAGTTTATGATCATTGTCGACAAAGATCGGCTGTGTTATATCATGGCTCATCGCCATTGCTTTAATCACACTCATATCCAAGTCTTTTTCAGAACGAGGCATGTGAACTGCAACAACGTTCAATTCGTCTTCGAATTCATCACGAAATTCGTTAACGTCCGGCATAGCCTCTTTACATAGTCCGCAACTTACTGACCAAAAGTGAAATAAAGTCGGTTTGTCTCCTACTAGTTCATTCTTTGTTAGTTCATCGTTTAACCATTCTGTGGCACCTGTTAATTCAGGCATTTCAGCTCTTAGTTTCATTATACAATCACTCCTTGAATGTGTTTAGTTACGTCATTAATTTTTAATTACTTTCCATATACCACCAACTTGGGATGGCGTAATCCTTAAAGTGTTGTTTGACCTGGTTTCCAGTTAGCCGGGCAAAGTCCACCTGTTTGAAGTGCTTGAAGGACGCGTAATGTTTCGTCTACGTCACGACCGACGTTGTTATGATTTACTACTGAATACATAAGTTCACCTTCAGGGCTTATGATAAATAGTCCGCGAAGGGCAATACCTTCATCTTCAACTAAGACACCGTAGTCACGAGCCACGTTATGGTTTGTATCGGCAGCCAATGAGTAGTTTAAGTCACCTAGTCCATTATCATCACGATCGGTATTGATCCATGCTAGGTGAGTGTGGATCGTATCTGTTGAGACACCAATTACCTCAGTATCAAGGTCTTCGAATTCTTCATAACGATCACTTAACGATGTGATTTCTGTTGGACATACGAAGGTGAAGTCCATTGGATAAAAATAAAGAACCGTCCATTTATCGTTTTTCATATTTTCTTCTAAAGAAACTTTCCCGAATTCTTTATTTGCAAGTACAGCCTCCATTTCAAATCGTGGTGCTTGTTTTGCTACCATGCGCTTGTCGCTCACAATAACCTCTCCCTTTTTTATAACTATTATTATTTAATACAAATTATATTCTAACAAAAAAACAAAGATTGTCAACACTTATTTATAATGATTTTAATTAAATCATTACTATATATAAAAGTGCTGTTTTTATTATACCCTATAGGTTAGGGAATTCAAGAAAAATGCTCACCGCTTATAATTATAGCAGTGAGCATGACAGGTGTTGATTAGCTTTGGGTATATAATATTCTCAATTCATGATCGATATTCTCATTCGTGTGATAGAGTAATTCGACTTGAAAGCTCGTTTAATACAGTGTTTTTGGAAAGAGAAGGGTTGTCGATCATGATCGCCTCTGCTTCTATAAGCCAATCGCGATACTTAGGTCCAGGTGTTAACCCTAACTGTTTCAAATCGTTTCCTGAGAAAATTGACGCTACTTTTTTCCTTCTTATTAGATAAGTAAGTCCATGTTCTTTAACGGAAGGGGAATTCTCTCCACAGCTTGATAAAATCACAGTCAATGCTTCATTACTCCACGTTGAGCAAAGAGTATGCCATTTTGAGAAGGGGCTATGAACAAGTTTTTTAAAGGCATGTACTTTTTGGTCAATATCTTTTATTTCTTTTAACAAATGCATGTCTTGTTTATTTAGGGTAAAAGCTGCGCATTCATTAAAAGCCAGATCCGTCATTTTAGTCATTAAATAAAGAATACCAATCCAATGAAAAGGTAAGAGTTTAATTTTCTCTTCAGATAGAGCATGTTCAAGTTCTTCGAATTGTGCAAATCTACCCATGATGGTGATGGTATCTTCTCTTTCCTCTAATAGAAAGGGTAGAAGATTAAGTTCACTGCTTCTTTTGGCAAAATACATTGGTGTTTCTTCAATCAACATTCGCATCAGCTCATTGGCGATCCTCGGCTTTGAAACTGAATTCAAGTTGTGGACGTGTTGTTTTGCAAAGCTTTCAGTTTCATTATTCATAGAAAAACCAAACCGATTTTCAAAGCGAATTGCTCTTAAAATTCGTGTCGGGTCTTCTACAAAACTTAAGTTGTAAAGGACACGTATCGTTCCATTTTTTAGATCGTCAAAACTGTGAAAGAAGTCGAGTGATTGCCCAAAGTTATTGGGGGCAAGAGAAATTCCCATTGCGTTAATTGTAAAGTCACGACGATACAGGTCTTCTTTAATGTTAGACATCTCTACGATAGGAAGAGCAGCTGGAAAATCGTAATATTCTGTTCGTGCACTTGTTAAATCGATTTTAAGGCCACTAGTATGTGTCCAGGTGGCAGTCTTGAAGATTTCGTGTGTACGAATTGACCCTCCAATTTCTCCCGTGAGAGCTTCTCCGAGTACGATAGCATTTCCTTCGACAACGATATCAATATCTTCATTCTTTCTTTTTAGGAGGATGTCCCTTACGATCCCGCCAACTAGGTAAGCATGCATGTTTAACGCATTCGCTTTTTCACCAATTTTACCGATGAGCCGGTAAACCTCAGGGGTGAGCTGTTTACTCAACTCGTAATCTAGGCGACCGGTAGGAAGAGGGTCTGGTGTTGGTTTGCTCGTTTTTGACAGAATAGCTTCTTCTCCGTGCATCTCTTGGATGAGATCGGTACGAGATACGATACCAATCACTTTTTTATTATCCAGAACCGGCAGTCTGCCAATGTCTTTTTCGATCATGAGAGACTGAATATCTTGCAATGTCATGTCTTTATCAATGAAAATAGGCTCTTGACTCATATATCCTTTCACTGGTGCGTGTCCAAGGTCATGATGGAGAGCTTTGTCAATATCTCTTCGTGAGATAATCCCAACAAGTCGTTCTTTTTCTATTACAGGAAATCCAGTATGACCGTAGCGGTAAAGCATCTTGGAAACGTCGGCAACCGTTGTATCCGGAGCGACGACTCGTACAGGAGAGCTCATCATATGCTCAGCTGTTTGCTCTGAAACAATGAGAGCAGGAAGCTGTAATAATAATTCATCGGCAAGAATAGTAGCGTTTAAATCCTTCCTCATTGCAGAAGCCGCTTTACGATGACCACCGCCTCCTAAAGGTTGAATAGCCGGGAGAACGTTTACACGATCAGAATTGGATCTGGCTGTTACAAAAGTTTTTTCACCCATTGTGACGATGGAGAAAAAGGCATCAGCTCCAGTCAAATCGAGAAGCCGGCTCGTAATAGAAGCGAGTTTTCCTGTATAGTGTTCTTGATGATAAGAGGTTATCCCAACTTCGATGCCTAGGTTATGAGTAAAAGTGCTCTGATCGAGCAAAGATTGGAATAGTTGCTGCTCGTTTGAAGTAAGAGGTGTTCCGCGAAATTGGTTCACGATGTCCAGACTGGCTCCAGAGGATATAAGTTCATAGCCAGCAAGAAGGTCTTCTGCTGTCGTTGTGTCATGTGTGAAATTACCAGTATCCGTATATAACCCTAATGCAAATACCGTTGCTTCAAGTGGAGAGAAAGGAATGCCTCTTTCTTTTAACATACGAATGAAAATCGTAACACAAGCACCATAACGGTGGTGTATGACTGTCTCCTCTATGGAATTTTTTTGACTGAGTGGGTGGTGGTCATATATTGTAAAATGTATGTCTTTATGTAAGTTTGAAGCAATTTTACCGATACGATCCGTTGAGGCTGTATCGACTAGGATCGCATGGTCGACTTTGTTCCAATCAATATGTTTTTTTGGTGTAAAGGCGAAGGTGTCTTTATATAAGGAAATAAAATGTTTTACAGCCGGCTGAAGATTTTCTGGAAGAACTACTTTCGCAGAGGAATGAATTTTCTTCGCTGCGATCATAGAAGCAAGTCCGTCGAAATCTAAATTTGTGTGTGACAAGATCACGTCCATCAAAAAACCACCCTTTCTCATTAGTTCCACCAATTGGTCTTTATTGTTTCCGTTTTATCGCTTTCATGCTAAAAAAAAGAAAGAATCATTAGAAAAACGCCCCCCAAGAGAGAGCGCTTTTCTAATTCACATCTTCCGAACTCGGAAATTACTTATCATCAATAGCGACAATGTAAGAATGATTAACATAAAAATAGCGGAGGTTATGGTATCTTTTAATAAAAAGCTAACTGTCAGAATACATCCAGCTGCAGTAATTGGTAATCCGACAAAAAAGCCTTCCTGCTCTGTTACATTGAATCTTGCAAGGCGAATAGCTCCACAAGCAATAAAGAGAATAGTTAGGAACATACCCGCTGCGGAAAATTGATGCAAAACAGATTGATAAACTAATAACGCAGGAGCAACACCAAATGATATAATATCACATAATGAATCCAATTGTTTTCCCATATCAGAAGTAATGTTTAATTTTCTGGCTACTTTACCATCCAAGCGGTCAAAAATAGCAGCTAAACAGATAAACGCGACACTCATGCCATATTGTCCTTGCAGTACAGCTAACATTGCAAAGCCACCTAGACCTAAATTTAAGATCGTTAAAAAATTGGCAGTATGACTGCGGAATTTTCGAAAGGTATTGTCGACGAAATACTGTAATAACGTCAACGACATCACTCCTCTAAACTGTTGGCTAACTTTTAGAGTGTGTTCAAAAAAGGAGGGCATTGATTGTGTGCTACGACGAGTATAAAAAAAGTGAAGAAGGAGCATCTTCTTTTCCGTTGCAACACTATGATTCTAAGATTTTTTGAACATCTTCTTTAAGAGCCAACTCTAATTAAATATTAATTTTATCATAAATCAAACTTGGAAACTACTAATTATTGTCATGAACTGATAAAAATAACGATTGATGAACTTATGGAGGAATCAACTTGAAGAAACAACTATATCGCACATTAATGGAACTTACGAAAAATCCTCTTCAATCTTGGGGAATTAAAACATTTGCGAGATCGAGGGCGAGTAAGCCTCTTGTTCGTTCTTTTACGAAAGTATATAACATCAACTTAGATGAATCGGCTAGAAACCTAGAAGATTTTGAAAACCTACAATCACTGTTTATTCGGAAACTAGACCCTTCAGCCCGGACGGTGGATCCTGCTACGAAATCTATTGTTAGCCCCGTAGATGGAACTCTTTCTGAAGTGGGAGAAATTCAATCGGATGCTACATTTACGATAAAAGGACAAACCTATGATGTAAGTGAGTTAGTTGGTTTAGAAAAGACAAGCGCCCGATATCTCGGAGGGACGTATATGCTCTTTTATTTAAGCCCAACTGATTACCATAGAATTCACAGTCCCGTTAACGGGAGGATCAGGAAGACATGGGCCCTGGGGAAGCACTCTTCTCCCGTGAATCCATTAGGACTAGCATTAGGTGACCGTGTGCTTGCAAAAAATTACCGGTTGCTAACAGAGATGAAAACAAAACAAGACAAGTGTGTTTGTATTGTAAAAATCGGAGCATTGAACGTTAACAGTATCCATACCAGTACGGCGCTGGAAAATGAGCATTTAGATAAAGGGGAAGAGTTGGCTTATTTTTCTTTTGGATCAAGTGTTATCTTACTATTTGAAAAAGGCTCTATTGAGCTGAATAGCTCATCTCGTGCTGATGGTAAAGTTCAACATGGCTCTCCTATTGGAAAAATACCTGAATCATTAATGAAAAATTAAGGCTGTTTTATAACGGTTGTTGTATTGTTTTTTTGAGTGATAGGCAAGGGGTGCTGCTGCAATGGCGGAGACTCCCTCAGGAAAAGTTGATATGGCGGGGGTCCGCCCGGATTTTGAGGCCCTAAAAAAATTTTTTGTACTCGCCTCCGACTGCCAAGGTCCACATAATTCTTGTAAATACATTTACTGTATTTAGAGATTACGCGTTGCGTTGGGAATGTGGGATACATTTCCATATATAGGTGTAATTCACACGAGAAAAACTCTGCTACAATCAGGTGACTTACCCTCCCATGTCTCCTGGCATCAAGTGCCTACATTCCTTCGTTGGGTCTTGCCTGACGCAGATCTCGGACTCTTACTCCTGCATGGACTGCCCTTTACTGGGCGTCTAAAGTCTCCGTCTTGCCGAATCTCTGTGCCTGTGTTGTCAAAGGTACATTAAAGCACTGTGAAGCCTTACGCTGCCTTGTTCTGAGGATAGTTGGAAGAGTCTATCAACATTCTCTCAGGGTCAAACATTGCCTGTTTCTTGCTAAGTCCATGGAACACCTGAAGCAGCTTTCTGCATAGCACAACCATTGCTTCTTTCTTGGTCAGTGGATTTTGTTCCCGTGAGTGATAATGCATGTACAGTTGACGAAAGCTTGCATTGTTCTGAATGAGCGGAAGGATCGCTTTATAAAGTAAGGCTCGTAGTCGTTTTCTTCCGCGTTTAGAGATCTTCTTTGTGCCTTTATGCTGACCTGAACTGTTCTCACGCAACGTAAGTCCCGCTAGCTTAATGAGTTGGCGTGGATGCCTGTAATTGCGCATAGAGCCTGTTTCAGCCAATAACTCGCTTACAGTGTTCTCGCTGATTCCCGGAATGGAGACGAGGTACTGAAACTCTTCTAATGACTGGGCCTGCTCAACCATCTGGGAAGTCACCTCTTCAAGTTGTGATTCCAATAGTTCCAGCTGTTGAACAAGGCTGCGAATCTCCAGCCGTGACATTTCCTGACTGCGTGTTACGCCAATAGAGTGACGAGCCACTTCAATCAGGGTCACCATTTTGGGTTTCCCAGCATACTTGGCGCCAGCTTTCTTCTGTTGCCTGACCATCTCTTCGACAGACAAATGTGGAACATCCTGGGGAAGAGGTGTCAGCTTTAAAACGGCAAGAGCTTGTTGGCCCAATTCACTGAAGACTTGATTGAATTCCGGAAAGTAAAGATCCTTCCATCGCTGTATCCTGTTTTTTACGGAAGAGATATCTTTTCGTAATCGTTCCCGGATTGCGGATCCATGCCTCATGTGATGTTCAGCGGTTGTCATCTTCCGCGGTATACTAAAATAGCCGTTAGGAAGAAGTTTCGCTATAACGCGTGCATCTTTAGCGTCGTTCTTCGTTTGAGAATTATCGTCCATTTCCTTGGATTGTTTTACATGCATTGGATTGACGATGACAAAAGGGAATTCGAAAGCCTCCAGCATAGCCGCAAGGTTCATCCAGTAGTGGCCGGTTGCTTCAAAACCGATGAGCACATTTGATTTGTTGTGTGTCTCCATCAGTTGTCTAACAGCCTGCTCAAAATGGATGAAACCATCTTTTGACTGGTGGATGCGCCATACTTTCGTTAATTCGCGTCCGCGCAAATCGACGGCACAGGCATAGTGATTCTTTTTTGCAATATCGATTCCAATAACTAGAGTGTTTTCGTTGACTTGATTAATTCGTTCATTTCTACTACGATTCATGAAGGGTTCCTCCTTTGTGATTGCTGGTTTGTTTTTGCACCTTGCATCATATCGGAGGATCCTTTTTTTATCAATAGGGGTAAAACCTATCCGACAGGAATGCTCCAGCAGGAAAAGCAACAACGGTCTTCTTGCGACGAGGAACCGCAGGAGCAGCAGAGTCGCAGGAGCAGCAGAGTCGCAGTAAGCACGCCTTTCGCGAATGAGGACCTTTGTATTTGAGCTCTTGAGTTATTCAGCAATCCCTAAATAGCAACGAAAACAGAACAGCCAAAATTAAAACTGCTTAATTAGGCGAGCAAAGAATTCTTTGGATACCTCCTTTTGAAGGCAGTGTGGTTTGTTATTTTATTATATGAATGATACAGAAGAAATAGGTGAGGAAAATAAAATGAATGAATAGACGGAAAAGACAGACTCTCCGTCTATATTTGAAAACCCCTGGCTATGTCAGGGGTTTTCAAATACATAAAAAAATACCGCTTAAACGATGATTTAACATCAGAATTTAAGCGGTAAATTGAGTTACAAGTTTTGTGCATCTAAGGCTTCCACGATTTCTAATAAAAGACTATATGCAGTTTTTATTATTGGTTTTGTCCTTTTTGCTTATACTTCTTGATATCTTTTCCTAAATCGTCTTGAATACTTTTATCCCAGAGCTCAACGCCGACATTATAAGCGGATTTAGAGATCATAAATCCAGCTACGGGGGCGGTTAGGAAGACAAAGAGAATCGTAAGTAAGAACTTCCCAACAAACATTCCTTGAACGACAAGAAAATAGATGAACACTCCAATCATGATACTAATGACTCCCAAAGTCGCACTTTTTGTCGCTGCATGAAGGCGTCCATAGACATCAGGAAATCTTAGAATTCCAATGGAACCGATCGCTGTCAATGCTGCACCGAGAAGGAGGAAAATACTAATCACTACTTCGATCAAAGACGACACCTCCTTCAATAAATTTGGCCAAGGCGATGGAGCCGATGAATGCCAAAATCGCGATCACGAGAATAACTTCAGAATACGCAAGCGTATTTTGGATGAGCATGATAATGCCAATGAATCCAATGAGGTTAATTCCGATTGTATCTAAGGCGGCAACCCGGTCTGAAAGTGTTGGTCCAATTACGACTCTAATAAACAAGACAGAGATTGATATAGCCATTAAAACGAGACAAATGTTAGCTATCGTATAAACCATTTAGTGGGTCACCTCCATGATTGCTTTTTCAAACGATGAATGAATCTCTTCAATGGCTTTCTCTTTGTCCGGAACATGGATCGAGTGAACATAAATCGTTCTCCCATCCGGGGAGAAATTCATTGAAAGTGTACCTGGTGTAAGGGAGATTAATGTAGCTAGTAATGTTACTTCCCAATCAGTTTTAAGCTTTGTTGGAACCGCTATGATTCCCGGTTCGACATCTAATTTCGGGCTTAAGATAATTCGAACAACATCGATATTTGACAAAATCAATTTGTAGATGAACAGTAAGATTAATTTCACAGTGGCTATGACGCGTGTGAAATAAAATCTGAACTGTAGAAAGCGTCTTAAGAAAAATAAGATTAACAGCCCGACAATATATCCTATTCCGAATTCCACGAGCGAGGTTTCATTTCTTAAGAGCATCCAAATAAACGCAAGTGCAACATTAATCAGTATTTGAAAAGCCATTTTACCTACTCCTTAAGAACAGAATTTATATATATCGATGGGTCTAATAACTGTTCAGCAACCTCCATTGAGAATGAAAAGATCGGTTCAGCTGCAATCCCCAGAATAACTGTCAATGCTACTAAAGGTAGAATTGGCAGTAAAAGTGGAAGAATCGGTTTTTTCTTTTCTTCACCTTTTAATGTTTCTTCTCCCCAGAACACATAGATGAAGATTTTCATCATGGAAAAGAGGGTGAGTAGGCCTACGATTAAGCTGATAAAGATAATAAAGTAACGTTCTTCCTGAATCCCGGAAAGGATTAATGCAAACTTACTGAAAAATCCACTTAATGGCGGAATACCGGCTAATGAGATAGCTGAGACTAAGAAAAGCCAGCCGAGAGCCGGATACGATTTTAGCAATCCACTCATTTTCTTTAAATCTGTCGTTCCGGTAATTTTCTCTGTCGCGCCGCAAAATAAGAATAGCGCTGCTTTTACGATAATGTGGTGAGCGATATAATAAATCGCACCAGCAAGTGCAAGTGGTGTAAACAGCCCGAGACCTAAAGCCATATAACCTACCTGACTTATAATGTGATAGGAGAGAATTCGTTTGAAATCAAACTGGGAAACGGCTCCTAAAACACCAAAGAACATTGTTCCGCCAGCTAAAAATAAAATAATGTTATGCGTAAAACCAGGGTCATGCACAAAGATTAGAGTGAACGTCCGGATAATCGCATAAATGCCGACTTTTGTTAAGAGGCCACCAAAAAGTGCTGCAATGGCAGACGGTGGTCCATAATAAGAATTTGGTAACCAGAAATAAAGAGGGAAAAGTGCCCCTTTCATTCCAAAAACGATTAAAAATAAGATGGCGATAGCATTTAATACACCGGTTTGTTCAAGTTCAGCCACTTTTACAGCAATATCAGCCATATTCAGTGTGCCAGTTATCCCGTAAATATAAGCAATACCTACGATAAAGAACATAGAAGCAAACACATTAATAACAACGTATTTAAACGATTCTCGAAGCTGGTACTTTGTTCCTCCGTGAACAATAAGGACATAAGAAGCGATTAACATAACTTCAAAGAATACGAATAAGTTAAACAAGTCACCTGTTAAAAAAGCTCCGTGAACCCCTGTTAGTAGAAACAAGTAAAGAGGATAGAAGTAAAACTTTTCTCGTTCTTGACTGATAGTTTGAAAGGCGAAGAATAAACAAACAACGCCGACAATACTTGATAAAATGACCATCAGACTTGAAAAAAGGTCCCCAACAAGTACGATACCAAACGGAGGAACCCAGCCGCTTAATTCAATTGTTTGAATGCCGTCGGTATAGATGATGTAAGTGATATAAAAGGAAACAACGAGCATTACCAGAGTAGTTAAAGCACTGATCCAACGTTGTACTCGTGGGTACGCTTTAAAAAAGATGAGTATGGTACCTACGATGAATGGAAGTAGAATTGGAACAAGTAATAAATTATTCATCTGCATGACCCCTCAATTTATCCAGTTTATCTGTCTGGTGTGATTTGTACGTTCGGTACGCAAGCACAAGTAAGAAAGCAGTCACACCAAAGCTAATGACAATTGCCGTTAAAATTAATGCTTGTGGCAGGGGATCTGCATAAAGTCCGGCGTCTTCCCCTAATAAAGGAGGAGCCCCTTCTTTAAGACCGGACAGCGTTAAGAGGAGTAAATGAGCACCATGGGAAAGCATGATGATGCCCAAAATAACTCTCAATAAGCTATTGGTAAGAATTAAATAGGTGCTTACAGAAAAGATGATGCCTATTAGAAGGATCATTAAGATTTCCATTATGCTTCATCCCCCGCAATCGTCAGTATAATAAGTAATGCGACAGCTACTACAACGAGATATATTCCTAAATCAAATGGTAGTGCTGTTGTTAATTCGATTTCTCCCAATATTGGTACAGTGTAGTATTCGAAGTATTGTGTGAGAAACGGATCACCAAAAAACATACTGTTAATACCAGTCGCAATACCAATCAAAAGTCCAATCGCAATAAACTTTTCATAGTCGATTGGGAGGACTTTTTTAATTCGATCTAAGTCGAAGCTTAAATAAAGGAGGAGGAGGGCAGATGCTGTCATCAGACCTCCGATGAAGCCTCCTCCTGGATTGTTATGTCCTGCAAAGAACAAATAGATCGAAAACGAAAGGATAATCAAGGCTACGATTCGTGATATAGTATGGAGCATCACATTGTTTGTCTTCACACGTCTTCGCCTCCTTTGAGTCTAAGTTTAATTAAGGCAACGACTCCAAGTGCAGCAATTCCAAGAACGAGGACTTCAAGGAGTGTATCAAGTGCCCGGAAGTCTACAAGGATGACGTTAACCATATTGTTACCGCCAGCAAGTTCATAGGCATTTTCTTTAAAGAATTCAGAAATACCTTCAAATTGAGCTGAATTTGAAAGAGCTAATGTACTTAAACCAATGAGAGATACGATTAAACCTACTGAGATTGAAATGACGAGGTTTAACCACTTAAATACAGGTTTGAAGCCCTCTTTTTTAAGCTCAGGAAGATGATAAAAGCTGAGCAGGAGTAGAACAACCATTACAGTTTCTACAAGGAGCTGTGTTAAAGCCAAGTCAGGTGCTCGGAAGACAACAAATAGCAAGGCAATTAAGAAGCCGACAACACCGAGAACGATTATGGCTGTAATTCTGTGTTTAATAAATGGCAAGATTAAGGAAACTCCTGCGGTAAGTGCAATTAAAATTGCAATATAAGGCGAGATTGGAGCTACATTGTTCATGTCGATTGAAAATGTAAAGGCATCAAACCAAAACATTGTCATCGTCAGAGCTCCTACCATGAATATTGTCATGTAGACGAAATAATCACGCAAAAGTCCTGTCATTTGAATATCCGTAATAGCTTGAGAACCGGTAACCAGCTTCTCTAACCCCGTGTCATAGACTCGGTTAAGTGGATCTCTTTCGCGCAAGAAGAAGTATGTTTCTTGCCACTTATTTAAGTTCATAAAGATGAGAGAACCAAATACAATTACACCGATGGTCATGAAAAGTTCTGTATTTAAACCGTGCCAGTGATAAATGTTAGGAGCGAATTCAAATCCAGGTAAAATCGAATTCATGACGGGTTCAATGATTGTATAAGATAAAATATTTGGGAAAAGCCCGATAATAACAACCATAGAGATGAGAATAATTGGAGAAATAAGCAAGCCAATTGGTGCCTCGTGAGCTTCTTTTTCCAATTTTTCAGGCTGGTGTTTCCCTAAGAACGTTCTAAAGAACATAATCAGGCAGTACAAGAACGTAAAAATACTTGCGATCCATGCTAAGACCGGGAAAAGTAACCCGAAATTCTCAACCTGGAAAATTTGAAGTGTGGATGCTTCTAACACACCTGTAAAAAACATCTCTTTACTTAAGAAACCATTAAATGGCGGTAAACCGGCCATAGATGCTAAACCAATTAAACTGATCGTAAATGTTATTGGCATAATTGTCATCAAGCCACCGAGACGCCTAATGTCCCTTGTCCCTGTTTCGTGGTCGATGATACCGACAGCCATGAATAATCCGCCTTTAAAGGTTGCGTGATTAATAAGGTGGAAAACAGCTGCCATAATCGCTACTGTATAAACCATCCCCTCTTCTGCAACTTCAAAGTAGAGAGCTGCTGAGCCAAGCCCAAGTAATGACATGATTAACCCTAACTGACTGACTGTTGAAAAAGCTAATATCCCTTTTAAATCTTTTTGTCTAATAGCGGAAATGGAACCCCAGGTCAAGGTAATAATCCCTGCAATGGAAATAATCCAGAACCAGACACTTGTACCACCGAATACGGGTGTAAGTCTGGCAACAAGGTAGATTCCTGCTTTAACCATTGTTGCTGAGTGTAGGTACGCACTGACAGGTGTCGGTGCTTCCATTGCATCTGGTAACCAGATATGAAAAGGAAATTGTGCTGACTTTGTAAATGCTCCAAGTAATACAAGCACAACCGTTGGGACTAACAATGGACTGTTAATGACAACATCACTTTGCGCAATGATTTCTTGAATACTAAAGGTACCTGTTATTACATAAAGCAGTGAGAAACCAGCGAGCATTGCAAAACCGCCCGTTACTGTAATCAACATTGATTTCTGTGCACCGTATCGAGACTTTTCTTTATGGAACCAATAGGCAATGAGCAAAGATGAAGCTAAACTTGTTAATTCCCAGAAAACATAGATCACAATTAGGTTATCAGATAAAACGACACCAAGCATAGCTCCCATAAACATAAGCAAATAAACATAGAAGTTATTTAAAGGTTCGTCCTTTTTGTTTGCAATATAGAAGATGGAGTATAGAACGACTAATGCTCCAATTCCAGTTATGAGCAAGGCAAAAAGGAGACTCAATCCATCCAGGTGAATGGTGAAGTTAATATCTAATGACGGAACCCACGGGACAGAGTGAGTAACCGGTTCGAATCCAGGACCTACCGTTACGAATTGGATCAAGTATGCAAATAAAATGATCGGTAAAGGTAGGATAAACCACCCTGTATGTATGTTCCGAAACCATTTATAAAGAAAAGGAATAAAGATTGCTAATATAAATGGTGATAAAACAAGCCAATGCAATAAAGACAAGTGAGAGACCTCCTCTTTCATATTTTTTTGTTACACTTTTAGTGCAGGTTAACTTTGTAAAGAATAAAAGTGTACTTCCAACTAAAACTTCCACCATTAGGGCTAGGCGGACAGTAAAGTTTCAATTTAGGACAAGGGATTTTTTTGGTGTGCTATTTAAACGCAAGTAAAATTATAATATAAATCAAGTTGCCTTGCATCCTTCGTACACCCGGGATAATCGTGAATTTTTGGTTTTCTTAAATAAGAAGAAACACATCATCTCACAGAAAAATTCTTATTTTTTTGACAAGAATAAACGAACGATAGTGAAAGTTAATTTTGTTGATTTGACGGACTTCAGTTTAGTTTGTACTAGTAACACTGCTTATATGAATAAAAAAAGAATAAAAAAACAATTAGCAAAAAGCAGCATAGACGACAACCACCTATACCAATTCGTTTTTTTTAAGCATTTAAGGTATATTAGGCACAAAAAAATACCACTCTAAAAGTAAGGAATAGGAGTGGTATTGATGAAAAAGAAAATTTATATTTCGTTTGGTGTATTTTTTGCGCTATGTGTCGCCTCGATACCGTTGCATTTGGAAGTGACAAAAAATATTGTAGGTCGTCAAATAAACGCATTTGACGAAGAGCGTCTAGAAGGATATCAAGTAGATGGGCAGCTTTTGATCGATGACTTGAAGTTTCATCCGAGAGAATATATCCAGATCGAGCGCCGATGAAGGGAAGTCGGTGGTGTTCGTTAATGGTGAATCTTATGTGTAGATTCTAGCTGATCAATGATTGAACGGCGCTCCAGTTCTTGTGAAATGAGAAAAATAAAATCATCATTCAATTTCAGTTCGCGTGCTTTCTGGTAGGTTTCTAGTAAAAGGTCGTCAGAGAGATGTCGCATTGCCCCATGCCGCCTCATGGCAGCTTCACCTCCTCATAATAAGTTCACTCCGAGCTTGTCCATGTATAAAAATTTCCGCATCTAATTATTGATAAAATCTGAATCTGATTTGATACTATCAGATAATGTTTACTAGAACAACCGTTCGTCTTATCCACAATTGTCCGTGGATAAGTTGTGGATAATCTGTTCATAACAATTGGCGACTCTTGTAATACATCATGGAAAATGTGTATATCGTTTTCCACAGTTACGTCTATCTGTGAAATATGTCGAAATGTTTTTGTTCAATTTAGGAAAGATAAAAGAATATCATGGTTGATTGGAGATTTTTTAAGGTAACGATTGAAATCATGTTGTTAAAAGGGGTATTATGAAGGGTAGCTAAAATACGCCTTGTAGAGGATGTTCAAAAAGTCTGTGAACTAACTTTGAGCATTCACTTATTATAAGAGGTAAGGATTATGGAGGGCTCTGATTGTTAAATCAATTTGTACCTGACCAATACGTACCTTCAATTTACGATATTTCCATTGAGGAATTAAAAGAGCGAGGTATTAAAGGCATTATTACCGACCTTGACAACACTCTTGTGGAATGGGATCGTCCAAATGCAACGGAAGAGTTAATTGAATGGTTTAAAAAAGTAAAATCATATGGCATCGATATTGTCGTTGTCTCGAATAACAATGAGAAAAGGGTGAAACACTTTTCCGATCCCCATGAACTCACGTTCATTCATAGTGCAAAAAAACCGATGACGAAGGCATTTAACACGGCATGCAGGCTTATGAAAATTAACAAGCATGAAGCTGTAGTTATAGGTGACCAGTTATTAACGGATATTCTGGGGGGAAACCGAGGTAGCTTTCATACTATTCTCGTTGTACCTGTAGCCAAGTCTGATGGAGTATTTACAAAATTTAACCGAAGAATGGAACGAGTTGTGTTTAGGTGGATGGAACGAAAGGGGTTAATAGAATGGGAGAACGAGAAGAAGAACGCAGAATGATGTGTGCCGGCTGTGGAATTTCGATTCAAACGACAGATAAAAATGCCCTTGGCTATACCCCGTCTCAAGCTCTTGAGCGAGATGTGGTTATTTGTCAACGTTGCTTTCGTTTGAAGCATTATAACGAAGTACAAGATGTACCTCTTAATGATGATGATTTCTTAAAAATACTCAATGAGATTGGATCAAAAGATGCGCTCATCGTCAAAATTGTTGATATTTTTGATTTTCATGGGAGTTGGTTACCGGGACTTCACCGCTTTGTAAATAATAGCCCTGTCTTATTAGTGGGAAATAAAGCGGATGTTCTTCCAAGGTCGATCAAGCATCCTAAAATTATACAGTGGATGAAGCAATCTGCAAAAGAGAACGGTTTGAAGCCGGTAGATGTTCATTTGATGAGTGCTTCAACAGGTGAAGGTGTCATGGAGACAGCTGACCTCATTGAGCAATATCGTGATGGTAAAGACGTATATATTGTCGGTTGTACGAACGTAGGGAAGTCGACGTTTATTAACAGATTGATAAAAGAGTTCGGAGGAGAAGAAGACTTTTTAATTACTACCTCCAATGTGCCTGGAACAACGTTAGACATGATCGACATACCTTTGGATGATGGGAGTTCGCTATTTGATACACCGGGGATTATCAACCATCATCAAATGGCTCATTTAGTTGTTAAAGATGACTTAAAGGTGATTACACCGCGTAAAGAAATTAAAACAAAGGTCTTCCAATTAGATGAGGGACAAACATTGTTTTTCGGGGGCCTTGCACGATTGGATTTTGCAAAAGGAGACAGTCAATCATTTGTGGTCCATATGTCAAATGAGTTACATATTCACCGGACGAAAACTGAAAAAGCCGACGAACTTTATGCTAATCATTTAGGGGAGCTCTTGAGCCCACCGAAATTGAAAGATGTTGACAAATTCCCTTCCCTCGTGAAGCATGAGTTTAAACTGACTAACGATAAAACGGATATTGTCTTTTCTGGTCTTGGCTGGGTAACAGTCCATGGAAAAGGAACGATTATCCGTGCCTATGTGCCAAAAGGAGTTCAAGCAGGTACGAGACCTTCCTTTTATTAGGCTATAATTTTAAGAAATGTTGCTTATGTTTATTGAGTATATGGAAAGTGAATGCTCAAAGCTCAATGCTCACTTTGAAACATGTAGTATAGGAGGGATATTGTGCAATTACATATGGGAGTGTTTGGACACCCAGTTTCTCACTCTATGTCGCCTTGTATGCATAAAGCGGCATATGCACATTTAAACATTAAGGCAACTTATGAAGCTTTTGAGATTGCACCTAATGATCTGGAACTGGCTGTCAAAAGTATCCGCACCGAACAGCTTACCGGAGTTAATATAACACTCCCTCATAAAGTCGCGGTAATCGACTATTTAGATGAAATTTCAGAAGAAGCCAAAGCGATTGCAGCTGTCAATACGGTCGTTCACCGGGACGGAAGATTGGTTGGTTATAATACAGATGGTCAAGGTTTTTTAGATTCACTCATACAAGAATCTGATGAAAGTATTCAGAATAAAAAAGTATTGCTAGTAGGTGCTGGCGGAGCTGCCCGAAGTGTTGCAGTGTCATTAGCCCGCTATGGTGTAGAAGAATTGGCTATTACGAATCGGACGCTTGGGAAAGCAGCTGAGATTGCGAAGATTTGTGAACCGTTTCAATCCATAAATGTTTATCCTCGGGGGTTAGCTCAAGCAGGTTTAACTGGGTTTGATATCATTATTAATACTACATCAATCGGGATGCACCCTGATATGGATCGGATGCCTTTTTCACTTGAAACCCTAAAGCGGGGCGCGGTTGTTTGTGACTTAATTTATACTCCATTAAAGACACGCTGGTTGCAAGAAGCAGAGAAAAAAGGAGCAAAAACAATTAATGGACTGGGTATGTTTGTTAATCAAGGAGCTCTTGCTTTTGAGCTTTGGACAGGTCAGTCTGCACCAAGAGATATTATGAGGAAAGCTGTAGTGGAAGAATTAATGAAGGAAAGAGGAGATTGATCAATATGGAATTAACTGGAAGTCAGAAGCGTTTTTTGCGATCAAAGGCGCATAACATTAAACCGATCTTTCAAGTAGGTAAAGGTGGGGTCAACGAAAACTTAATTACCCAGGTAGGCGAGGCTCTGGAAGTGCGTGAACTAATTAAGGTAAGTATCCTTCAAAACTGTGATGAAGATAAACATGACGTAGCAGAAGCCCTTTCTAATGGAGCAGGGGCTTACGTTGTGCAAGTTATTGGAAGTACGATTATTTTATACAAAGAATCTGAGAACCAGAAAACAATCGACTTACCATAAGGAGTGCGCTATGAACAAACGAATTGGCATCCTCGGCGGAACGTTCGATCCCCCGCATATAGGACACGCCATTCTCGCTGAGGAAGCAAGGATTAACCTTGGGCTTGACCTTATTTGGTGGATTCCAAACCGGATTCCGCCCCACAAAAAGAAAATGAGCCAAACTACAAATACGGATCGATGGGAAATGGTACGAAGGCTTTGTCAAGGACACCCGAATTTTGAGCTAAATACGATAGAGCTGGAACGAGAAGGTCCTTCTTATACAGTGGATACTATTAAGAAATTGAAACATAACCACCCAGAGACTTCGTTGTTTTTTATCCTTGGTGGTGACAGCATTGATACGTTAGCAGAGTGGAAAAACATTGAGGAGATTTCGGAGATGGTGACGTTTGTCGGAATGAAACGTCCGGGTTATCAAGCGAAAACTGAGCTGGATATTATGATCCATTTACTGGATAGTCCGAAGATTAATGTTTCATCTACGTTAATTCGAGAAAAAATAAAAACGAGGACCCTTAACTCATTTTTATTACCCAAAGAAGTCGCATCCTACATCAAGGAGCGGCACTTATATGAATGAAGCAGTTGCATTTGAAGCTGTGAAGAAGGAACTAAAACCTGCACGGTTTGATCATACTGTCAGAGTAGTTGACACTGCACAGAAATTAGCTGAACAGTACCACGCTCCAGTGAAACAAGTGAGATTGGCTGCTATTTTACACGACATCGCTAAATACCATCCTTCTGAAGGCATGAAGACAACGATTCGTAATACGGACTGGATCACAGATGAATGGACGGAATTTGGAGAAGCGGTTTTACATGCTCCAGCAGGGGCGATTTATGTAAAAAATGAATTAGGTATAGATGACGAGGAGATTTTGCTTGCGATTTTATATCATACGACAGGTCGTGCAAAAATGAAGCTAATCGAAAAAATCATTTTTTTAGCCGACTACATTGAACCGGGAAGACGTTTCTCAGGTATCGAAGAAGTAAGAAAAAGAGCTGAAGTTTCGTTAGATGATGCTTGCTTTTTAGCTTTATCTAATACGGTTCATTTTCTTGCAAAAAAGCATCAGCCAATTTTTCCGGATACTCTGTACGCCTACAATGATCTTGTTCCAATAAATAAGAGGAGGAATTAACACCTTTATGAAGCCAAATGAATTGTTAGACTTAGCGGTCCAAGCCGTAGATGATAAACGAGCAGAAAATATTGTTGCCCTTGATATGGAAGGGGTATCTCTTATGGCAGATTTCTTTGTCATTTGTCACGGAAATTCAGAAAAACAAGTAGAAGCAATTGCTCACGAAGTAAGGGATAAAGCCCAAGAGGCTGGTCTTGAAGTAAAGCGAATGGAAGGGACAGACCAGTCCCGTTGGGTACTTATCGATTTAGATGATGTAATCGTCCACGTTTTCCATAAAGAAGACCGACATTATTATAACCTTGAAAAACTTTGGGCTGATGCACGAGATATTAATCTGGATGCGGTTTTGAAGCTATAGTAAGGAGATTAGGATGACGTATCAACACTTTGCTTATATTTACGACCGGTTAATGACCGATGCTCCATATGAATCATGGGTGAGTTATGCCCAAGAACGTTTACCTAAAGGAACGACAATCGTTGACGTTGCTTGTGGGACTGGGACATTTACTTTAAAAATGGCACAAGAAGGCTATAACATATCGGGGGTCGACCTTTCAGAGGAAATGCTTTCGGTTGCAAAACATAAGGCCGATGAGGCGAAAGAAAATATTACGTTTGTCAGACAAGATATGCAGCAATTATCCGGATTTCAAAATATCGATGCTGTTACTGTATTTTGTGACGGGATGAATTATTTAATGGAAGAAGACCAAGTACGTTTAACATTTGAAGCAATTGCAGCTATATTATCTGATGATGGTGTTTTACTTTTTGACGTTCACTCACCTTATAAAATGGATACGGATTTTGACTATAAAGTTTACGCGGAAAATGATGAAGATGTATCCTATATTTGGTTCGCTCAGCCCGGGGAATTGGAAAACAGTGTTGAACACGAGCTAACGTTCTTTATAAAAAATGAAGTCGGAATATATGAGAGAGTAGACGAAGCTCATTCACAGCGGACATTTGATTCATCGGTCTATGCCTCGATTTTAGATGATTGTGGGTTTGAAATCGTAGAAATATCTGCAGCTTTTGGTGAAAAAGCTCCTATCCATCAGACTGACCGAATTTTCTTTTATGCAAAAAAAAGAAGGAAATAATAAATTATTGTCGAAAATAAAAGGAGCAAGGGTTATGTTTCCCGTTGCTCCTTTTCCATTTGTTTTTGGATAAAGTATTTGTCTTCATCAAATTTTTCGTGCGTACGAACAAACAACTTATGAAACATATCACCTGTTTCATTCTGGAGTATCTTCAACCCTTCTCCGGTCACTCCTCCTGGAACCGTCACTCTTTTTTGCAGTGAAGTAAGATCAAATAGTTTCTCCTGTAACAATGCCCCATAACCAATTAGCATATGCTCTGCTAAATGCCTAGCTTCTTCCTTTGTGATTTCAGTTTCGGCGACTGCCGCATCAATCATCTTTTCAACAAGAAAACTTATAAAAGCCGGGCCGCAACTGGCGATATCCGAAGACACCCGAGTAATCGCTTCATCAATTTCTAAAGGGCTTGAAAAACCTGAGAAAAATTCGCGGAAGGTTGATTTTTCCAAATAGGTAAGGGAAGAGCCGTAAGTGAGCAACGACGCTCCTCTATTCGCACGGTTAACAATGCTAGGTACAAATCGAACGACTTTACATTTTACGATCTTCTCTAATTGTTCAATAGAGATTGGACTTGTAATGGAGATGAGGGTTTTTTCATGGTGCAATTCATCTTTATACTCTTCAAGGATCGGAATCATTTGTAAAGGCTTTACGCATAAAAAAATCCAATCACACTTTTTGATTACTGACCCTATGCCAGGTGTAACGGTTACCCCTTTATGATGAGCTGCTATTTCGCAGGCTTTTTCCATTGTGCGATTATGAATGGTCAATTGAGTAGGCAGCGCTGTTTCAGATTCTAACATTGACTCAATGAGAATTCGCCCCATGCTCCCGGTTCCAATAAACCCAATCTTCCTCAATCGAAGCCCCTCCTTTTCACACGTCTTTTCCATTCATTGTATGAGAAGGCCTACTATGTTATGAACAATTCTTTTGAAAATAATATTGTGAAGGAGGTTGACATGATGAACCTTATGAAGCTTAAACCTTTCCTCCCTTATATTATAGGAGGAAGTATTCTTGCGTTTTTTATCTTGTTTCGATTGTACCCTTCCTCTTCAACATTAGATTGGGAAGAAGAGGCTAATCTAGATACACCGGCAGCTTCCCAAAGTTTCATGGAAGACGCGGACCAAGAAATCTTGGAATCCGTAGACATTTTTGTGGACGTAAAGGGAGCTGTGAGCCGACCGGGCGTTTATGAAATGGAAGAAGGAATGAGGGTAAAAGATGCATTAGCTTTAGCAAACGGTATAACAGAAGAAGCCAATGAAGCCGCTGTGAATTTGGCTTTACGTGTTCATGACGAAATGGTCATTTACGTCCCTTTCATCGGTGAGGAAGAGGCAATGATTACAGGTGTTGGTGAGAATGATAGCGCTGGAGGAGGTGATCAATTAAACATTAACGGCGCGGATCAAGGTGAAATTGAGACCTTACCGGGAATCGGTCCTTCAAAGGCTGCTGCCATCATTCTTTATCGTGAAGAACAAGGGCCTTTTTCACAAATAGAGGAGATAAAAAATGTTCCGGGGATTGGAGATAAAACGTTTGAGCAACTTGAAGCGCTCATTCGAACAAGGTAAGAAGTGAAGGAAGGTTAAAGATTGACGAAATGAAAGTGTCTTGTCTACACTAAAGTAGATAAGAAACGATCAAGATCAACATTAGAGGAGGTACCTACCTTGGAAAGGATATCATGGCATCAATACTTTATGGCTCAAAGCCATTTACTTGCTCTTAGATCCACTTGTACGAGGTTAATGGTGGGAGCAACCATTGTTCGAGATAAACGAATTATCGCCGGAGGTTATAATGGCTCGATTTCTGGAGGGAAGCACTGTATTGACGAAGGGTGTTACGTCATTGATAATCACTGTGTCAGAACAATACATGCAGAGATGAATGCCTTGTTGCAATGTGCCAAATTTGGCGTTCCTACCGCTGGGTCTGAAATGTATGTGACTCATTTTCCTTGTTTAAACTGCTGTAAAGCAATTATTCAAGCAGGAATTAAAAAAATGTATTTTGCAACTGAATATAAAAATAATCCATACGCTATTGAACTTTTTGAACAAGCTGGTATTGAAGTCGAGCAAGTTGAATTAGAAGAAATGATTTTAGATACTCAAAATCAAGAAAAACTTACGTTTACTGCAAACCTCCTTAGTCAATTAGAAAAGTTAGGTTTAGAAGAAAAAGAGCTGCAAACACTCAAAGAAAAAGCGAATAAGCTGTATACCTCTTCTTAAAGAGTTGTATCAAAAGGTTGGTTTTGGCCTTTTGATACATACTTTCCCCCCCCAACTATATTTCATCAACTAAAGACTTTATCGTATCCATCAATACACACAAGGTAACTGGTTTTATGAAAGCAAAGAAATGGAAAAAGAAAGAAGGTACTAGAACGTGCATCCTCCTTATTTATTTGCAATTGCAGCACTAAGTGCTTTGCTATGGTCTATGGAAGGAGCTTCTTTTTGGTCCATAGCTTTCACTGTCCTTTGTTGTGTTATTTTTTTTGCTCACAGAAAAGCGATTACACTTTCAACAGGTATAAAGCTAGTTATTTGTATTGGGTTCTTCTTAAGTTGGGGTTATGTTACGATAATGAATAACCAGTCACAAATATCGGGTGAAGCAACAGTCGCGACAGGAAAAATTATAGAAACGCCCACGTTTGCTGACAATCGCTACCGCTTTGTCACGAGGCTTGGTAATGGTGAAAAGGTACAGATGTTTCTCGAATCAAGCGATTTTCTTCCAAAATTAACTTATGGAAGTGAATGTAATTTTGAAGGTGAATATGAGTTACCATCATCTATGCAGAACCATTATGGCTTTGATTATCGAAGATTTTTGAGAGAGCAATCGATTCACTGGGTTTTCCGAGTAAATCCTGCGAGTAGCTTTCAATGCAACCCTCCTGGCTTTTCGTTACGAAGAACGCTGTTGTCTTTTCGAGAGTCGGGGATCAAACAATTAGATCAGCTTTACCAACAAGAAAGAGATGCGCAGTCCATTGCAGTTATTCGTGCTTTAGTATTTGGTGATCGATCGAGCATAACAGAAGAACATCGAGTGGCATACCAAACGATTGGTGTGAGTCATTTGCTTGCTGTTTCTGGTTTACACGTGGGGCTCATTAGCTTTTTAATTATAGTTGCTCTACAAAGGTTTGGGATGACAAAAGAGTCTTCTCGACTTAGTTTGTTTCTTTTTTTACCTGTCTATATTATTCTTGCCGGTGGTGCTCCCTCTGTCATAAGAGCGTCCTCCATGGTAATGGTCGTTATTGGTGCTTCTTTCTTTAATACGAAAGTAAAACCGGTCAATGGTATTTGTATGGTATTCATGTTGTTGCTTATATGGGATCCGTATTTTATCTATCATCTTGGGTTTCAGCTTTCATTTTTAACGAGTTTTGTTCTTCTAACGTCAGGTCGAATTCTCACAAGAACGGATCGGACGCTTTCAACGATCTTCCGAGTTACTTGCCTCGCTCAGCTTGCCTCTTTTCCTATTGTTATCTACCACTTTTACGAAATTTCTTTACTAAGTTTGCCATTCAATATTCTGTTCATCCCAATGATTTCTTTCTGGGTATTACCTTTATCACTAATTATTGTTTTAATACTACCGGCTTTTCCTCTTTTAGCCGAGTGGCTTTTCCAGGGGGTTTCTTTGCCGCTATACTACACACACGAATTAATGCTTTTTTTAAACGGTTTTTCGTCAGTCCGTCTTAGCTTTGGTCAGCCGTCATTCCTTATGATTCTTTTATTGTTTGGGAGCATTTTCGTTTTCATATTTGTATGGGAATCAAAAGGGATTCAGTACCAGTTTTTAGCGTTCATGTCGGTCGTTGTGTTGATGGTCAGTCAAATGGTATATCCCTATTTAAGCGGGTATGGAGCGGTAACGATGTTAAATGTAGGGCAGGGAGATGCGACATTAATTGAACTTCCATACCGAGATCGTGTTTACTTGATTGATACTGGAGGGCTTGTTTTCTGGGGGGAGGATGTGACACTTAGCGGACCAGGTGAACGAGTTATCTTGCCTCATCTCGCCGCTAAAGGCATTCAGACAATCGATAAGTTAATCATAACTCACGGTCACGCTGATCATTTTGGAGAAACATGTATGCTCATTGAGCAAGTGACAGTAAAAAAAGTATTATATCCAATTGGCGGGATGGAGTCAGAGCTTGAAAAGGAGGTACGAGGTTGTTTAAATGATCAGGAGATTCCAATTATAGAGGTCAGTGAAGGAATGAAATGGAACGTAGGAGCGATTCCATTTAAAATTTTGTCGCCAAATGGGACGGAAACATCAGAAAACGATCGCTCTATCGTCTTGCAAACAGTTCTCGGTGAGCGAAGCTGGCTTTTTACTGGAGATATCGAAGAAGAGGCGGAAAAAAGAATTGTTAAAGATCATCCTACATTACAAGCCGACGTTTTGAAAGTTCCCCACCATGGGAGCCGAACGTCATCAAGAGAGGAGTTCCTCGCTTTAGTCGATCCTAAAATTGCGCTTATCTCAGTGGGAAGAAATAACCGATTCGGACACCCAAATGAAGAAGTACTCGACCGGTTAAAATATACGGACGTATTTCGGACAGATCTACATGGAGATATCACTATTCGATTTCATGATAAAAAAAGGATTTGGGAGTTGATGATGACGGAAGAAAATTAACGTATTAAAAAGTCTGACTCCCCCTTTAATGAGGTTCAATATTTCTTGAGCCGCTTTTTATAAAAGGTTGTGGCTATTTGTTTTTTAGCGTTAGGCAAGTGGATGCGTGCCTGACGCTAAAAAAGGTACAGACTTTACAATAACAGCATTTTTTAAAGCATAACAAAAACACAACGCTTGAAAGGCGCTGTGTGGGGGTTAAATAATATGTACTGTTTTTACCAAATTAAATCAATCGCTTGAGCAATAATAAAAATCGTTGCAAAAAAACCAAAAACGACAACAAATGCTACAGCACTATCGATAAAGTCATTTCGTTTCGTTTGTACATTTTTTTCAAATTCGTTCATGATTATCCCTCCTGTTTCATCCTTAGTATACGTGATATGTATAAAAAAATCCAGAGAAAATACACCGGTGAGCAGGTGTTCTGTTGCGAATTTGTATTAAGCGTATTCTTTTCTTTTTTTGCTAAGAGTTGTCACCTATAGAGTCTCCAAGCATAGGATATCATAATTAATACTTAAGAGAAAGAGCAAAAAGAAAAGAGGATTATCGTCACTGTTCTTCATCCGCGGTGGAGGTTAGTGGCGTTTATCATAAATGGGGAATGAACTCACGGATTCATTCCCCTCTTACTATTGTCTTTAAATTTACCGTCAAAATAAAACGTATGCTAAACTAAGGTGGAGACGTGTTTGTTTAGAAAGAGGTGTCAGCTAGGTGTCTTATTTTGACATGATAAAACATATAAACCGCCAAGAGCTTAGTGGCCTATATTTATTGTATGGGAGCGAATCTTTTTTAGTGGTGGATACATTGCAGCGTTTGATAAAAGCTGCGTTACAAGAAGAGGAGCTTGAATTTAATTTATCCCAATATGATATGAAGGAAGCTTCAGTTGAGTTAGCGGTAGAAGAAGCATATACATTTCCTTTTATGGGAAGTAAACGGGTTGTCATATTAAAAGAAGCTTATTTTTTTACGGGAAGTAAAGTAAATTCAAAAGTAGAGCATGATTTAAAAAAGCTAGAGGCATACATACAACAGCCTGCTCCAGAAACGGTATTCATTGCTGTCGTTCCTCATGAAAAACTAGATGAACGCAAAAAAGTGACGAAGCTGTTTAAAAAGCATGGCCGGACAATGGAAGGAAAGCCTTTAGAAATAAAGGAAATGCTCGCCTGGCTTGATGAAAAGGCAAAGGAGAATAATGTAACAATTGAAGCCGATGCAAAAGAACAGTTAATTGCATTGACTGGGTCTGAACTTATGCTTATGACATCAGAATTACAAAAAATGGCGATCTATACAGGTGAAGGCGGAATCATTACAAAACAAGTTGTGGAAGAACTAGTGGCAAGATCATTAGAGCAAAACATTTTTGCTCTTGTAGATGGTGTCGTGAAACGAAAGCTAGATGTCGCTTGGCAGATTTTTGATGATTTGTTAAAGCAAAAAGAAGAGCCGATCAAAATATTGAGTCTTTTGGCAAGGCAATTTCGCATTATTTACCAAGTAAAACAACTAGGTCAACAAGGATACTCTCAAAAGCAAATGGCCTCGCAATTGAAGCTTCACCCTTATGCAGTTAAGCTTGCTGGGCAACAAGGGCAGCATTTTAATGATCTTGAACTGCTAACGATTCTTGATCAGTTAGCTGAGACTGATTATAAAATTAAGACAGGCCAGCTTGAAAAAGTATTAGCTGTTGAATTATTTTTAGCAAAACAAAAAGTCCATTAAAAAAACTCGAGGGCGCAGGCTGCCTTCGAGTTTTTATGTACGATTGCGGTTTATCCATAAATAAAATGGCAGTCGTCAGAGACGAGCATGCCAAGTTATTGGATCATTACGCAGTAACACCGTTAAGTTGTTGTTGTAAACGAGACTTTTGACGGTTAGCTGCATTTTTATGAAGAAGACCTTTATTAGAAGCTTTATCTAACTTTTTGGTTGCCACCAAGAATGATTGTTTTGCAGCTTCTACATCTTTCGCTTCGATTTGTTTTTCAAATGATTTGATAGATGAACGTAGATCAGATTTGAATGCAGCGTTTTGCGCACGACGCTTTTCGCTTGTCTTTCCGCGCTTAAGAGCTGATTTGATATTTGCCATGCCTTTCACCTCCTTGATGCAACCGTAATACGTTCCGGTTTGTGTGCAACACTAAGGATTGTACCAAAAGGGAATTTAAAAATCAACAAAAGAATGAAAGGAAGAAGTTATGTTTATGCTAAACATAACCAAAAATGTGAGAGGTGACCGAGATGGAACAAAATGAATTGGATTTAAGTAATTATACGATTAGAACGGACCTGGCTGTGGAAGCCCATGAAATCGTACGCGAGGAAGAGCAGGAGGGTCAGCCACCTGGTCAGGAAACCCAGCATTTAGAAGGAGTGGTCATTAAAGAGCGAGAAGAAGGAGATATATCAATCACTCATGTGGATATTGACAACTCTGGTGCTGAAAAGCTCGGAAAGAAGGCCGGAAAATATTTGACGCTGCAAGTACAAGGGATTCGCCGAAAAGATAGTGAGCTTCAAGATCAAGTGGAGGAAGTTTTTGCTAAAGAATTCAGTAACTTTCTTAATGAATTAGGGATTGATAAGAATGCGAGCTGCCTTGTTGTTGGCTTGGGGAACTGGAATGTGACACCCGATGCTTTGGGGCCGATCGTAGTAGAAAACCTGCTCATTACCAATCATTTGTTTGAGCTGCAACCAGAACATGTAGAAGATGGTTTTCGTCCAGTGAGTGCGATTACTCCCGGGGTAATGGGGCTTACCGGGTTGGAAACAAGTGATATTATATTCGGCGTAATAGACAAAGCGAAACCTGACTTCGTGATTGCTATTGACGCCCTTGCTTCACGATCTATTGAACGTGTCAACACGACGATTCAGATTTCTGATTCGGGCATCCACCCGGGTTCTGGTGTTGGCAACAAGCGAAAAGAGCTCTCTTACGATACGTTAGGAATACCAGTGATTGCTGTTGGAATTCCGACAGTGGTAGACGCGGTATCAATTACAAGTGACACTATAGATTATGTGCTTAAACATTTTGGTAAAGAGATGAGAGAAAAAGATGACCCGAAACGCTCCTTAGCTCCAGCAGGCATGTCGTTTGGAGAAAAACGTGTATTAACAGAGGATGATCTTCCTGGCGAAAATGAGCGAAAACAATACATGGGGATTGTTGGGAGTCTTGAAGAAAATGAAAAACGAAAACTTATCCAGGAAGTACTTGCACCTCTTGGGCATAATCTTATGGTAACCCCAAAAGAAGTTGATGAATTCATAGATGATATGGGTAATGTGTTAGCGCTAGGATTAAATGCTGCTCTCCACGGTAATGTAGATCAAGGAAATGTGGGGGCTTATACAAAATAATGGTTCTACTCTTATCCTGTCCGGCATAAAGTTGAAATAGGAACTCGGACAGGAAAGGGTGGTTTTGTTTGAAACGTCCATACAGGAAACCGAAAAATGCGTTGTGGAATCGGACAAGCAGTTTAAGACAGTATTTTTTCACCTCCGTTTTGGGGGTGTTATCCATTTTTCTTATTACGGCAATTATGACCGCTTTTGGTCCAGGATACAGTTTGACATCTGCACAGTTAAAAGGTTTTAGTGAACATTTAACAGATGAAGTGTTCATTTATTTAATGGGTACAGAAAATCCTTACTTTACGCAAGAATTACCGGAAGGCAGTGAACCACCACAAGTTTCTTCGCTTGTATTTGAATTGGCTACAAGCTTGGACCCTGACGATCCGAGAAGCTTGTTAGGACAAGAGTTGCCGGGAATTGGCCATTTTGGTGGAGATATTATCGTTGCGGGTGAAGGGTTGGATTTTACAACAATGCCGGTTGAATCAGCACCACCAATGGAAGTAATGATGGAGGAGCGGGAAGCAGCTACCGAGCGTCTTGATGAAATGGACGAAATGAGAGAAGCGATTGCCGAACTTACTGATGGGGAAGAGCCAGATAAAATGGTTCACATTATTCATTCGCACAACCGGGAATCGTTTTTACCAGAGTTAAAAGGGGACAGCGACAATCCTGACGATGCCTTTCACGACAGTGTAAATATTACACTTGCTGGTGAACGCTTAGGACAAGAATTGGCTAAGCGAGGAATTGGAGCGGATGTCGATACATCTGACATATCTTCGAGCTTATCCGAACGCGGATGGCAGTATGGTCAATCATATGATGTCTCGCGTGAAATTGTTGAAGAAGCGATGACAGAAAATGATGAGCTAACGTTTTTCTTTGATGTGCATCGTGATTCTATCCGACGAGAAAATACAACAGCAAATATTAATGGTGAAGATTACGCACAAACGATTTTCGTCATTGGCACTAACAATGAAAACTTTGAAAGAAATACATTGTTTGCAGAAGAGTTGCACGAACGGCTGCAGGATCAATACTATGGGTTGAGCAGAGGAGTTTACGCACCGGAAAGCGCAGGTACAAATGGACTCTACAATCAAGACTTATCTGAAAATTCGATCATCATTGAATTTGGCGGTGTCGATAATACACTTGATGAAGTCTACCGATCAGTTGAAGCTTTTGCCGAGGTATTTGCGGAATTCTATTTCGAAACACAAGAAGAGGAGTAGAAGCGAGTAGGGATGAATAATAAATTCAGTTGAGGAGGAGAGAAAATGGCCCCATTCTTTTTGAGATGTTTCTTTATAACGACTGTCTTTTTCTTCGGATTTATTTTTGGCATTGTGTATGTAAATCACTTGAGTGGGGCTTTTGAGTTTTCAACAGAAGAATCTTCTCCTCTTCAAATTCCCCAGTTGGGCTCTCCAGACCAGAACATAGTAGAAATTGAAGATGGTGACCATCTCGTTATCTATGGTGAGGATGATGAAGAAATCAAAAAAGAGTTGCTTACTTCTGCTGATGTACAACGAGATTTAGCGGAAAAACAAACAGAGGCCACGGAAACCGGTACGAGTAACTTGTTCTCCCAAGTTGGAATGCGGTTAGCAGATACGTTTGAAGCGATTTTTAAAGGGATTTATTCTGGACTTGGTTAAAGACTAAAGCCGTTCACAAAAGGAGTGGAACTTTTTGTGAATGGCTTTTTAATAGTTTGAGGAGATCATTAAAGACTCCTGACTTTTATGTGTTTACTCCTATTTCTTTCGAAAACTTCCAACAATAAAGATTCCCCTCAAATGATTACATTACCTCTATGAATTAATGTTTGTTCCCCCGTCGTATTATTGCTATAATAAACGATAGTCTATTTATTGCTTGACCGGTAGGAGTGAATACGTGATGACGAATGAAGAACGAATTCAACGAAGAGAGAAGATTCGTAACTTCTCTATTATTGCACATATTGATCACGGTAAATCCACATTGGCGGATCGGATTCTTGAACAAACGAGTGCGTTGACACAGCGCGAAATGAAGGATCAGATGTTGGACGCTATGGATTTGGAACGTGAGCGTGGCATTACAATTAAATTAAATGCGGTACAACTAAGGTACAAAGCGAATGACGGGGAAGATTATATTTTTCATCTCATTGATACACCAGGACACGTCGATTTTACATATGAAGTCTCACGGAGCCTCGCTGCTTGTGAAGGAGCGTTACTTATTGTCGATGCGGCTCAAGGGATTGAAGCGCAAACGCTCGCGAACGTATACTTGGCCTTGGATAATGACTTGGAAATCATACCTGTTGTGAACAAAATTGACCTTCCGAGTGCTGAACCAGATCGCGTAATGCAGGAAGTTGAAGATATTATCGGCCTTCCAAAAGACGATGCGATAATGGCTTCTGCTAAGAATGGCATTGGGATCGATGAAATTCTTGAGTCGATCGTTGACAAAGTACCCGCACCTTCTGGAGACCCGCAGGCACCATTAAAAGCAATGATTTTTGACTCTTTATACGATCCGTACCGTGGAGTTATTGTCTACATTCGAATTGTTGAGGGTACGGTTAAACCAGGGGATAAAATAAAAATGATGGCAACGGGTAAAGAGTTTGAGGTTCAAGAGTTAGGTGTTTTTACACCGAAACCAGACATCCAAAAAGAGCTTACTGTTGGTGACGTAGGATTTTTGATTGCTTCTATTAAAAACGTAAGTGATAGTCGCGTAGGAGATACGATTACGGGTGCGGAGCATCCTGCTGATAACATGCTACCAGGATATCGTAAATTAAATCCAATGGTGTTCTGTGGTCTTTATCCGATTGACACAAATAATTATAACGATTTGCGAGATGCTCTTGAAAAGCTTGAACTAAATGATGCGTCCTTACAATACGAAGCAGAGACTTCCCAAGCATTAGGCTTTGGTTTCCGCTGCGGGTTCCTTGGGCTTTTGCATATGGAAATTATCCAGGAACGTATTGAACGAGAATTTAATATAGATCTCATTACGACTGCACCGAGTGTGATTTATAAAGTGCATACAACAGACGGAGAATTGGTTCAAATTGATAACCCGTCTAAAATGCCGGATTCTCAAAAAGTAGAACATGTAGAAGAGCCTTACGTAAAAGCTGAAGTAATGGTACCCAACGATTTTGTCGGACCTGTTATGGAACTTTGTCAGAAAAAACGCGGTGACTACATGGATATGAAGTATCTGGATGAAAACCGAGTTGTGATTACCTACGAGATTCCATTATCAGAGATCGTTTATGATTTCTTTGATACGTTAAAATCGAGCACGAAAGGCTATGCTTCCTTTGACTACGAGCTCATTGGTTATAAAGAAAGCCGGTTAGTTAAAATGGACATCCTCTTAAATGGCGAACAAATCGATGCTTTATCAATCATTGTGCACCGTGATAGTGCATATCAGCGCGGAAAAGCGATTGTGGAAAAACTCAAAGAGCTTATTCCAAGACAGCAATTCGAAGTACCGGTTCAAGCTAGTATCGGTCAAAAGGTCATTGCCCGCTCTACAATTAAGGCGATGCGTAAAAACGTTCTCGCTAAATGTTACGGTGGAGACATCTCCCGTAAGCGTAAGCTTCTTGAAAAGCAAAAAGAGGGGAAAAGTCGCATGAAGAGTGTAGGTAGTGTGGAAGTTCCTCAAGAAGCATTTATGTCTGTTCTGAGTATGGATGAGGGCGATAAGAAGTAGAGATGAAGTTTCGAACACCAAAAAGCAGAGGCCGGCTCAAAAGGTCATTGATTGACGATTGCTTATTAGGCAAGAGCTACGCCTATTGCTTCGAGGGTGTCTCAAAAGGTCCAAAATCAACCTTTTGGGACGCCCTCTTTCTACGAATGTGAGGTGAAACCTATGACTCCAAAAGCCGTATATGTTCATGTTCCCTTTTGCGAACAGATTTGTCATTATTGCGACTTTAATAAATTCTTTTTGAAAAATCAGCCGATCGATGATTATTTAGACGACTGTGAGACGGAAATGAAATGGACCGCTCAAAGATTTCCATCAACAACGGTGAATAGCGTCTACGTGGGCGGTGGTACCCCTACTTCTTTATCAACGGAACAACTTCGGAAGCTTCTTGTCTCGATTCGCGAGCACTTTTCTCTTGCGAAAAGGGATTCTCTTGAGTTTACGGTAGAAGTGAACCCAGGAAGTGCAGATCAGGATAAGCTCAACATGTTAAAAGAGGTAGGTGTAAATCGGTTAAGTATCGGTGTGCAAACTTTTGAACCGGACCTCTTAAATCGAATCGGTCGTGACCATCAACCGGAAGATGTGAAAGACACGGTTAAAAAAAGCCGTAATGCAGGTATTGATAATCTTTCTATTGACCTTATGTTTGGTTTGCCTCAGCAAACGATAAGGCAATTTGAAGACACGATCGACCAAGCCATGAAACTGAACATTGATCATGTAAGTGCCTATTCGTTGAAGGTTGAGGCTAAAACGGTCTTTTATCAATTGCAGCGAAAAGGTAAACTTTCGCTACCTTCTCAAGATACTGAAGCAGACATGTATGAAATGCTCATTCGAAAATTATCAGAATCTGGTTTTTCGATGTATGAAATTAGTAACTTTGCAAAACCAGGGCGAGAAAGTGTTCATAATTTAACGTATTGGGATAATGAAGAATACTATGGTATTGGTGCAGGAGCTCATAGCTATATGAGTGGCGTCCGCAGACAAAATCATGGTCCGTTGCCAAAGTACATGAAAGCGATTAAGCAAGGAAAGCTTCCTTATTTGGAGGAGCATCCGGTTCCTTTAAAAGAAAAAATGGAAGAAGAAATGTTTATGGGATTACGGAAACGTTCAGGTGTATCTGTGAGCAGGTTTGCAAGAAGGTATGGGCAGCCTGTGGTGAATGTCTTTGGGGATAAAATCAAGAGGTTAAAAGAAAACTGTCTTTTACAGGAGCGAAACGATCGAATTTTTCTCACAGAGAAAGGACGTCTGCTTGGAAATGAAGTTTTTGAGCAGTTTTTACTTGATGATTAACACACAATTTCTTCGGGATGGATGAACCTGTGCATGCTTTTCTGGTTGACAACAAGAATCGATCTTTGGTACTTTATATAATAGATTTAGCACTCGTTGAAGTAGAGTGCTAACAGGGAGGGATGTTCATGCTCACAGAACGACAACTGCTTATCTTAAAAGTAATCATCGATGATTATGTTTGTTATGCAGAACCGGTGGGGTCCCGTAGTTTATCAAAACGGGAAGATATGAACTTTAGCCCTGCAACAATTCGTAATGAAATGGCGGACTTAGAAGAACTTGGATTTTTAGAGAAGCCTCATAGTTCTGCCGGTCGAATTCCTTCGCAAAAAGGATACCGTTATTTTGTTGATCACATGTTGTCGCCAACGATGCTTTCCAAGAATGAAGTTGCTGACATTCGGTTTATGTATGAGGAAAAGTTTGTTGAATTTGAAAAGCTCATCCAGCATTCAGCCAAAATCCTTTCGAGTTTAACAAGTTATACATCTATTGTTCTTGGACCTGAAGTTTTTGAATCGACGTTGAAGCAAATTCAGCTCGTTCCAATTTCAAAAGATAGCGCTGTAGCGATAATCGTTACGGACACAGGACACGTTGAAAATCAAGCAGTCTCGATTCCAGAAGGATTGGACATTACCGAGATCGAAAAAATCGTAAATATTTTAAATGAACGATTAAAAGGGGTCCCTCTTATCCATCTGCGTCATAAACTGACAACGGAGATACGTAATGTGTTGGCTAAGTACGTTGATCGTTATGATAAAGCAATGGAAATGCTTAATGAAACTTTTAAGCAGACAAATAATGAGAAAGTGTTTTACGCTGGAAAAACAAACATTCTTTCCCAGCCAGAATTTAATGATGTCGACCGTGTCAGAGACTTGTTTAATATTTTTGAAGAAGATGCTCTTGTATCTAAATTGTTCCGTTCTGATGAACATGGGATCAAAATTAAAATTGGTGAGGAAAATCGCTTCGCTCCGTTTGATGAGTGTTCGGTTATTACCGCTACGTATTCGATTGATGGCAAGCATATGGGAACGGTTGGGATTCTCGGTCCGACTAGGATGGAATATCAACGTGTTGTCGGCGTGCTGGACTTCTTTTCAAAAGATTTGACTCAACTGCTGACACAACGGTATCAAAAGAATCAATAACGGAAATATTGACAAATATATGATTTGGTATTATTCTCCCATATTGGAAGAGAACCAAAGTCTCTTTTACAACTGAACGATGTAAAAGAGACTATTCTATGATATGAAGAGGCATAATGAAGCGCTTAGCAAGACGTATATGCTTTTCTATTTAGAGGAGGTGAAACAAGTGGCACAAGAAAAGAAGACCCACACAATTGACGAAGAGGAGCTTCATCAAGTTGATCAAGAGGAAAAAGAAGAGGTTGATCAAAATGAGGAGGAAGCAGAATTAGAGCTTGTCGATGAAGAAGGAAATGAAGACGACAAGGTCAAAGAACTTGAAGCAAAAAATGAGGATCTTAATAGTCGACTGCTTAGAGTTCAAGCGGATTATGATAACTTTCGTCGCCGGACTCGTAAGGAGAAAGAGGCGGACGCTCAATATAAATCCCAGTCGTTAGCCGAACAACTTTTACCTGCTCTTGATAATTTTGAAAGAGCGATGATGGTACAAGTCGATTCTGAAGATGGGAAAGGCTTGTTACAAGGTATGGAAATGGTTTACAAGCAGTTGAAGGACGCATTAGAATCAGAAGGCATCATAGCTATTGAGGCTGTTGGTCGAACGTTTGACCCTCTTTACCATCAAGCTGTCATGCAAGTTGAATCGGACGATTATGAGTCCAATGTTGTGGTTGAAGAAATGCAAAAAGGGTATATGTTGAAAGACCGCGTTATTCGGCCAGCAATGGTAAAAGTGAATGCGTAGTTAAGAACTACATAGATAAAATAGGAGGAATTGCAATGAGTAAAGTAATCGGAATTGACTTAGGTACAACAAACTCTTGTGTTGCTGTTATGGAAGGTGGAGAAGCCACTGTTATTCCAAACGCAGAAGGGAGTCGTACAACACCATCTGTTGTTTCTTTTAAAGACGGCGAGCGCCAGGTAGGGGAAGTGGCGAAGCGTCAAATGATCACTAACCCTAATACAATCATATCTGTTAAGCGTCATATGGGAACAGAATACAAAGTTGAAGCTGAAGGAAAAGAGTATTCACCACAAGAAATCTCTGCAATCATTCTACAGAAGCTTAAAGAAGATGCAGAAGCTTATCTTGGGGAAAAAGTAACAAAAGCTGTTATTACAGTTCCTGCTTACTTTAATGACTCTCAACGTCAAGCGACAAAAGACGCGGGTAAAATCGCAGGTCTTGAAGTTGAACGTATTGTAAACGAACCAACAGCTGCAGCATTAGCTTATGGCTTTGAAAAAGAAGAAGATCAAACCATTCTTGTTTATGACTTAGGTGGCGGGACATTTGATGTATCCATCCTTGAATTAGGAGACGGATTCTTTGAAGTCCGTGCAACATCTGGTGACAACAAGCTTGGTGGGGATGACTTTGACCAAGCCATCATTGATTATCTTGTTGAAGAGTTTAAAAAGGAAAATGGTATTGACTTATCTCAAGATAAAATGGCTCTTCAACGTTTGAAAGACGCTGCTGAAAAAGCGAAGAAAGACTTGTCTGGTGTATCTCAAACACAAATTTCTCTACCGTTTATTACAGCAGACGCATCTGGTCCTAAACACTTAGAACTTTCCTTATCACGTGCGAAATTTGAAGATATGAGTGCGAATCTTGTTGAAAGAACAATGGGACCTACTCGTCAAGCGATGAGCGATGCAGGCCTAGGGGCGAATGAAATCGACAAAATCGTCTTAGTTGGAGGATCTACACGTATTCCAGCCGTACAAGAGGCAATTAAAAAAGTAACAGGAAAAGACCCTCATAAAGGTGTTAACCCTGATGAAGTTGTAGCGTTGGGAGCTGCGGTTCAAGCTGGCGTTTTAACAGGAGACGTAAAAGATGTTGTTCTTCTTGACGTAACTCCGCTTTCCCTTGGTATCGAAACGATGGGGGGCGTGTTTACAAAGCTGATTGACCGTAACACAACGATCCCAACAAGTAAGTCCCAAACATTCTCAACAGCAGCTGATAACCAGCCTTCTGTAGACATTCACGTGCTGCAAGGTGAAAGAGAAATGGCTGCAGATAACAAAACACTTGGACGCTTCCAATTGACGGATATCCCTCCGGCACCCCGCGGCGTTCCACAAATCGAAGTGTCCTTTGACCTTGACGCCAACGGTATCGTAAACGTTCGTGCGAAAGATCTCGGTACAAATAAAGAACAATCGATTACAATCACGTCTTCTTCAGGCCTATCTGACGATGAAATCGACCGTATGGTAAAAGAGGCAGAGGAAAATGCAGAAGCAGACAAAAAGCGTCGTGAAGAAGTAGATCTTCGTAACGAAGCAGATCAGCTTGTCTTCACTACAGAAAAAACGCTTAAAGACTTAGGTGAAAATGTAGAGCAGGAAGATAAAGATAAAGCAGATGCTGGCAAAGAAAAGCTTCAAGAAGCCTTAAAAGGGGAAGATATTGAAGCGATCCGTACAGCAAAAGACGAGTTACAAGAAGTCGTTCAACAACTTACCACTAAGCTTTACGAGCAAGCAGCACAACAAGCTCAAGAAGCACAGGAAGCACAAGGCGGCGAAGGCGCTGAAGATGCACAAGAAGGCGAAAATGTTGTCGACGCTGAATACGAAGAAGTGAACAACGAAGAGAAGAAGTAATCTTTTCACTCCGTGTTGATAGAAAGTCAAAGTCAAGATTTCCTTGGCTTTGACTTTTTACACGTCACGGTAACTTTTCATATTACTATGTAGTCACAAGCAGGGCGTAAAGAGCCGAGAAGTTGAAAGAAAATTGTGTTTGCGCTGAATTGCAAGCTTTTTTCTGAGACCTTTTGAATGTCCTGGATAATGTTAAGAAAGTCAGAGGAAGATCACTGATAAAGTTGAAAGACAATAGAGTCAGTGATAAGATATTCGTTATGGATTAGCAGTCGGGAGTGGATACGATGAGCAAAAAAGATTTTTATGACGTGTTGGGTGTTTCTCAAGATGCATCAGAAGCTGACGTGAAAAAAGCATACCGGAAACTCGCACGTCAATACCATCCAGACGTCAATAAAGAAGTAAACGCAGAAGAAAAGTTCAAAGAAGTAAAAGAAGCCTACGACACGCTCAGTGACTCGCAAAAACGTGCACACTATGATCGTTTTGGTCATACAGATCCGAACCAATTCGGTGGCGGCGGTGCTGGAGCCGGGGACTTCGGCGGCTTTGGTGATATTTTTGATATGTTCTTTGGAGGAGGCGGCAGACGTGACCCTAATGCCCCTCGTCAAGGAGCTGATCTGCAATATACGATGACTCTGGAGTTTAAAGAAGCTGTATTCGGAAAAGAAATGGACATTGAAATCCCTCGTGAAGAAACATGTGACACTTGTCACGGTTCAGGTGCAAAACCTGGAACAAGTCCGGAAACGTGTAAACATTGTGGTGGTGCAGGGCAGCTTAATGTGGAGCAAAATACGCCATTTGGTCGGGTCGTAAACCGACGTGTATGTAATCACTGTAGCGGTACCGGGCAGATGATTAAAGATAAATGCCGTACATGCGGCGGCCAAGGAAAAGTTAAAAAACGCAAAACCATTCATATTAAAATTCCTGCTGGTGTCGATACTGGACAGCAAATTCGCGTAGCAGGACAAGGGGAGCCAGGCGTTAACGGAGGGCCTCCTGGTGATTTGTTTGTTGTCTTTAATGTAAAACCTCATGAGTTCTTTAAGCGTGACGGAGACGATCTATATTGTGAAATGCCACTAACATTTGTTCAGGCAGCACTTGGAGATGAAATCGAAGTCCCAACATTAAACGGGAAGGTAAAACTGAAAATTCCTGCCGGTACACAGACGGGAACGAATTTCCGCCTAAAAGCTAAAGGGGTTCCCAACGTTCGTGGTACAGGTCAAGGAGATCAGCATATTCAAGTTCGCGTAATTACACCGAAGAACTTATCAGAAAAGCAAAAAGGACTCCTCAGAGAATTTGCTGAAATTAGCGGCACTGAGGTTCCAGATGAACAAAACGATAATTTCTTTGCAAAAGCGAAGCGTGCATTTAAAAATTTCGGTGAATAAATGAAGTGGGGAGAGTTGGTAGCATGAAGTGGTCAGAGATTAGTATTCATACAACACAAGAGGCAGTTGAACCGGTGAGCAATATTTTGCATGAAGCCGGTGCGAGCGGTGTGGTGATTGAAGACCCGGATGACCTTACAAGGTCATGGGATACAACTCTAGGCGAAGTCTACCAGCTGTCCCCTGATGATTATCCTAATGAAGGTGTCATTTTAAAAGCCTACTTGCCTGTGAACAGTTTTCTTGGAGAAACTGTCGATGAAATTAAAGAGGCAATCAACAATCTTCTTGTGTATGATATTGACCTTGGGCATAATACTGTCAGCCTGAGTGAAGTAAATGAAGAAGAGTGGGCAACAGCGTGGAAGAAGTATTACAAGCCCGTGAAAGTATCTGAACATATTACGATCACACCTACATGGGAAGAATATGAAAAAGTAGCCGAAAATGAACTTGTAATTGAACTTGATCCAGGCATGGCTTTTGGAACGGGAACTCACCCGACAACTGTCCTTTGTATCCAGGCTTTAGACAAGTATATTCGTCAAGGTGATTCTGTTCTGGATGTAGGGACAGGTTCGGGTGTTTTAAGCATTGCTAGTGCAAAATTAGGGGCATCAGAGGTTTTGGCTTTAGATTTAGATGAAGTAGCCGTGAATTCTGCAAAACTTAATGTGAAGCTCAACAAAGTTCAAGACCATATCCAAGTGAAGCAGAACAACTTGCTTGAGCATGTTGAAGAAAAGCCAGACCTTATTGTTGCCAACATTTTAGCTGAAGTTATTGTTAGGATGACAGATGATGCTTATGAAACGTTAAAACCAGGAGGAACAATTATTACGTCTGGGATAATTAAAGGAAAAAAAGAGCTTGTGAAAAAGTCACTTATTGAAAGTGGTTTTGTCATTGCAGAGACGATTGAAATGGAAGATTGGATTTCAATCATTGCAAAAAAAGTAGAATAAGGTGATGGATGTGCAACGGTATTTTTTGGAGGAGACTCTTTTTCAAGACAAATATGTTATCATAACTGGGGACGATGCCAAACACATTCAAAAAGTGATGCGAATGGAGTCAGGTGATAATGTCATTTGCTGTAACCAATCCGGTGAATGTTACACTGCTGAGCTTACAGAAATTTCGACTGAAAGAGTCGAAGCAACCCTTATGGAAAAAGAGGAAGCCGCCAAAGAAATGCCGGTGCACGTGACCATTGCTGCCGGGTTGCCAAAGGCTGACAAGCTTGAATGGGTGATCCAAAAAGGGACCGAATTGGGCGCAAATGGCTTTATTCCATTTGAAGCTGAGCGTTCGATTGTAAAATGGGACCAAAAAAAAGCAAAGAAAAAAGTTGATAGATGGAGTAAAATTGCCAAAGAAGCCGCAGAACAAGCTCACCGGCAGCAAATTCCGTCTATAGAAGGAGTGGCGTCTCTTAAAGACCTTCTCCTGCAATTTGTAAATTATAATCACGTTTTGGTTGCTTATGAAGAAGAAGCCAGAAACGATGAGAAAAGCCGCTTAGTAAACACGCTCAAAGCCACAAAAGATGGGGAAAATATCCTTCTTATTGTCGGTCCAGAAGGCGGTTTTTCTGATCGGGAAATTGAAGATTTTTCTAACCAAGGTGCGGTTTCCTGTGCACTTGGACCTCGAATTTTACGTGCTGAAACTGCTCCTTTATACGCTCTTTCAGCAATTTCTTACCATTTTGAATTATTGGAGTGATGACCCATGTCTTCCGTTGCGTTTCATACATTAGGCTGTAAAGTGAACCACTATGAAACAGAAGCTATTTGGCAGTTATTTAAAAAAGATGGCTATGAAAAAGTTGAGTTTGATCAAGCCTCAGACGTTTACGTAATCAATACGTGTACAGTTACGAATACAGGTGACAAAAAAAGTAGGCAGGTTATTAGACGTGCGATCCGAAAAAATCCTGACGCTGTTATTTGTGTAACGGGCTGTTACGCACAAACGTCTCCGGCAGAAATTATGGCGATCCCAGGTGTTGACATTGTTGTCGGTACACAAGACCGGCACAAAATGCTCGGCTACATTGAACAGTACCGTAAAGAACGCGAACCTATTAATGGTGTTGGTAACATTATGAAAACTCGTGTCTACGAAGAGCTTGATGTACCAGCCTTCACTGATCGTACCCGGGCTTCCTTGAAGATTCAAGAAGGATGTAACAACTTCTGCACTTTTTGTATTATCCCTTGGGCTCGAGGTTTAATGCGATCGAGAAAATCTGAAGATGTGTTGCAGCAGGCGAACCAGTTGGTTGAAGCAGGCTACAAAGAAATCGTTCTAACAGGGATTCATACAGGCGGATACGGAGAGGATATGAAAGACTATAGCCTCGCTGACCTTCTTTTAGAGTTGGAAAAAGTTGATGGCTTAAAACGAATTCGTATTTCGTCTATTGAAGCAAGTCAGATTACCGATCGCGTCATTGAAGTGATTGACCGTTCTGAAAAAATCGTCCGTCACTTACACGTACCTTTACAGTCTGGGTCGAATACCGTGTTGAAGCGTATGCGACGAAAATATACGACACAGTTTTTCGCGGAACGTGTTGAACGTCTTCACAAAGCACTTCCTGGCCTAGCCGTTACGACTGACGTAATTGTTGGTTTCCCTGGAGAAACGGATGAAGAGTTTCAGGAAACCTTTGACTTTATCCGTGATTTGAAGTTTTCCGAACTTCACGTTTTTCCTTATTCTAAACGTACGGGAACGCCAGCGGCTCGAATGGATGATCAAGTAGAGGATAAAATAAAGAACGACCGTGTTCACCGCTTGATTGAATTGTCTAATCAACTGGCTAAAGAGTATGCTTCACAGTTTGAGGATGAAGTGTTAGAAATTATTCCTGAAGAAAAAGCGAGTGAAGGAAACATTCTCATCGGGTATAGTGACAATTACATGAAGGTAAAAGTTGAAGGTGATGAAAGTTTAATTGGTGAAATCGTTAAAGTGAAAATTACGAAAGCAGGCTACCCGTATAACGAAGGGCGATTTGTTCGAGTCGTATCAGACGAAGCTAAAAAAGCCATCGTTTAACAGGAAAGAGGTTGTTCAATTGTGAACGACCTCTTTTCGTTAGAAAAAGATTAAAAAGTCTGCGGATGTATGAATCCATACTCTCGTCAAACACTAATAAACGTGCTATGATGTCTATGGAGAAAATGATAGATGTACGTACATCTAAGATAACATAGAAAGAGAGTGTGAGTGTGAACATGAGTCAACAATTAGCGTCTTATATTGACCACACATTACTTAAACCAGAAGCGACGAAAGATCAAATTATTAAGCTTTCAAAAGAAGCGAAGGAATACGAATTTGCATCTGTTTGTGTAAATCCCACATGGGTCAGTACGGCTTATGAAATTTTAATGGATAAGCCAACTGTAAAAGTTTGTACCGTGATCGGCTTCCCTCTCGGCGCTTCTACACCTGAAACTAAGGCGTTTGAGACAAAGGACGCTATTGAAAAGGGTGCAACTGAAGTGGACATGGTTATTAATGTCGGAGCCCTTAAATCAGGCGATTTGGACCTTGTGAAGCGTGATATTCAAGCTGTTGTGGAGGCTGCAAAAGGAAAAGCTCTAACGAAAGTCATCATTGAAACGTCTCTTTTAACAGACGAAGAAAAAGTAACAGCGTGCGAACTTTCAGTTGAAGCAAGAGCAGACTTTGTTAAAACGTCCACTGGCTTTTCTACAGGTGGGGCAACGATCGAAGATATCGCACTCATGAGAAAAACGGTGGGTCCTGACATCGGTGTAAAAGCATCTGGGGGGGTTCGTGATACACAAACCTCCCTTGCGATGGTAGAAGCAGGAGCCACGCGGATCGGCGCAAGTGCAGGGATCGCGATTGTAAAAGGCGAAAAGTCAGACTCTGATTACTAAGGAATGGTAGGATGGAAACCCGGCAGGCGCCGGGTTTTTTGTTTTAAATATAAGAAAGTAGACCACGCTTTGCGGTTTTCCTTGGAATTTGTACGACTCGAAAAAAACTCTAAATTAGTTCGTAACATCGAAATAATACTTAAACCTATATCCTAGGATCGTGTATGCGGTGAATCCAAATAAGAAATCGGGCAAATCGATCAGTGAAAGGTAAAATAATAAGAGACGATAAAATATTAAAAACAGTTGCCGCATGAGCGAGTTGAACGGCGGGTGTACTGGCAGTTAACTGAATGATATCAGAAAATAGATGAATAAACGGGAAGAAAATCAACACGCCAAGGATATTAATCCATATATGTGCATAGGCTGCGAGTCTCGATTCAACGCTCCCGCCGATACTTGCGAGCCAGGCGGTAACACAAGTGCCGATGTTTGCACCCAGCATAATTGTAATTCCTGTTGGTAAAGATAGAATGTTCTCGTTCATAAATGACATTGTAATCGCAGAAACAGCTGAGCTTGATTGGATTACGCCACTCATAACAACACCTGCAAATAAAGCAATCAACTCTTTTTCATCAGTAGATGTTAACCAATCATAAACGTATGCTAAGGAAGAAAGGGGATATGCTAATGTTTCAAATCCATGCATAGCAACGAATATACTTCCCAAACCAAACGAAAAGCATCCGATACAAAACAACGTATGATTTCGTGTCGTTAGCAGTGGAACACCTAACACAAGGAGTGGAAGAATAAACCAAGTCACATCTAAAGCAACGATCTCCAACGTTAAGCACGTGCCGATATTCGCTCCTAGCATTAATCCGATTGAGTGGCGAAACGAAATGACCTTTGCTGCAACGAGTCCTACTGTCATCACCATCACAGCAGAACTGCTCTGTAATAGCCCTGTGACTACTGTTCCAATTATTAAACCTTTGTATGGCCGATCAATAACCTTGACCATCCACTCGGAAATTTTTCTTTTTTGAAGATTAAATAAACCTTGTCTCATTACTGTCATGCCGAAAAGAAATAAGGCAATATAAATAGCAAATAGACTCAGTAGTTCATTCATTGGACAACACCTCTATTAAGATGTTTATGGAGAAAAAAGACAAGCATGACAAGGAAATATGTGTTTTGAAGTTGACCATAAATTTTCTTTCGTATATAATCAACAAAGACATGCAATTTTCGTATGTCTTTGATTGGTTGTTTGGAGGGAGGGAAATAGAATGGCAGAAACACGAGTGCGAAAAAATGAATCCATCGATGCTGCCCTTCGTCGCTTCAAAAGAACGATGTCTAAAGAGGGTACTATGCAAGAGGTTCGTAAACGTAAGCATTATGAAAAACCTAGTATTAAGCGTAAGAAAAAATCAGAAGCAGCACGCAAACGTAAGTTCTAAGGAGAGGGTGTTTTTTCTTGGATCTTCAAAAGCAATTAACTGAAGATATGAAGAAAGCGATGAAGAATAAAGAGAAGCAGCGTCTCTTAGTCATCCGTTCTGTGAAGTCTGCAATTCAAAATGAACAGATCAAACAGGGCAAAGAACTTACTGAAGATGAAGCACTTACAGTTCTTAATCGCGAAATGAAACAGCGAAAAGAATCCCTCCAAGAATTTGAAAATGCCAATCGTGAGGATTTGGTATCAAAAGTGAAGGCGGAAATGGATGTGCTACAATCCTATTTACCCGAACAGCTGTCAGACGAAGCGCTTCAGCAAATAGTGGATGAAACGATCCAGGAAGTAGGAGCCAAGACAAAAGCAGATATGGGTAAAGTAATGGGTGCCATAATGCCAAAAGTCAAAGGAAAAGCCGACGGTTCTCAAGTTAACCGAGCTGTGCTCAATTCCTTGTCATAATACAAACAAGCGAGAGGATGTGCTTATTGCGCATCCTCTTTTTGTCATTAATTAATAAACTGCATTTCCTAAGTTTTTGGATAACGTTTTGATTTTTTTTGCGGAGAAAATTCGAATTTCTATTAAAAAATGTGAAACTTTCTTATAATAATAATCGTAGGCACTAGTAATCGCATTTTCATCATAAGAATTTCATACATGAAAGGGGGGATGAACGGATGATAGGGAAGTCTGTTCGCATATCGTTCTATTCGATTTTTATATTCGCGTCATTTCTTACCCTTCTTTTTCCGCCTCCAGCCCAAAGTGACGGTGAAGGAAAAGTCGTTTATTATATTCCGGTAGAGCAGACTGTAGAGAGAGGTTTGTTAGCATTTCTCGAACGCTCTTTTGAATCTGCAGCTGAAGATGGTGCAGATCATATCGTCCTTGAAGTGAATACGCCAGGTGGATTTGTCGACGCTGCAGGGGATATTGCAGGATTACTTAGGAATACCGAAATTCCGATTACAGCCTTTGTTGTTGGTGAAGCCTTAAGTGCAGGAGCATACATTTCTTTAAATGCAGACAACATCGTAATGAGGCCGGGAACGGACATGGGATCTGCAGCTGTTGTGGATGGATCAGGTAGTGCAGCAGATGATAAAGCACAATCTGTGTGGCTCGCTCGTATGGAAAGTGCTGCTGAGTTAAATGATCGGGATCCCAAGTATGCACTGGCTATGGCAGATAATCGAGTGGATGTACCAGAGTACCGTGCACCTGAGGGAGAGCTACTCACGTTTAAAGCATCCGAAGCTCTTGAAGCAGGCTATGCTGAAGCGATCGTCAACAATCGGGAAGAGCTACTTTCTTTTCTTGAATTAGAAGAGGCTATTGAGCAGGAAACGGAAGTAAGTTTCGCAGAGCAGATTGCTCGTATTGTCACTCATCCGATTGTTATTCCGATCCTGCTTTCGATTGGAAGTTTGGGGTTAGTGTTAGAGTTATATTCACCTGGATTTGGGATACCGGGGATTATGGGATTGTCGGCTTTACTCCTTTACTTTTTTGGTCATACAGTTGCTGGATTTGCCGGTTGGGAAACGTACATTTTGTTTGGAATAGGAATACTGCTGATTGTGATCGAGATCTTTGCCCCCGGGTTTGGAATTTTTGGAGTTTTAGGGATCGGTGCGATCATTGGAAGCTTAGTTCTCGCTTCCTTTAGCACTGTGAATATTCTCGTTTCGATTCTTGTGGCAGCTGTTGTCACATTAATTGCTTCTGTACTGCTATTCAAATACGTTGGGTACCGGGGACCAATGAAGCGTGTAGTATTAACTGAATCAACCAATACAGAAGAAGGGTACATTTCAAATGAAACCCGAAAAGAATTATTGGGAACCGTAGGCGAGGCATTGACAGTATTAAGACCATCAGGAACTGCGTTAGTTAACGAAGAACGACTTGACGTGGTTTCTGAGGGAGGATATATTGAACAAGGTAGGAAAGTAAAAATAATCTCTACTGCCGGCTCAAGAATTGTGGTTCGTGAACATATAGAAAACGATTCGTAATCAGTGAGACGGTAACCTTTAAAAAAGGAAAAGAAACAGGGAGGAAAAAACATGCCAACAGATCAGTTAATGATCCTTATCGGATTAGGACTTGTCATCATCTTTTTTGCGGTACTATTTACATTTGTACCGGTTATGCTCTGGATTTCTGCTTGGGCAGCCGGAGTCAAATTAGGGATCTGGCAACTTGTGGGAATGCGATTACGTCGTGTTATTCCACATCGTGTTGTAAACCCGCTTATCAAAGCTGTAAAAGCTGGTTTGGATTTAAGCACGAACAAGTTAGAAGGTCACTATTTAGCGGGAGGTAACGTTGACCGTGTTGTTAACGCACTTATCGCTGCTCAACGAGCTAATATTGAACTAAGTTTTGAGCGGTGCGCCGCAATTGACTTAGCAGGCCGTGACGTACTTGAAGCGGTTCAAATGAGTGTTAACCCGAAAGTTATTGAAACACCGTTCATTGCTGGTGTTGCAATGGATGGTATTGAAGTGAAAGCAAAAGCTCGTATTACAGTTCGTGCTAACATTGACCGTCTTGTCGGGGGTGCTGGTGAAGACACTGTTATCGCTCGTGTCGGGGAAGGGATTGTTTCAACAATCGGTTCTTCTGAAAGCCATAAAGGTGTGCTTGAAAATCCGGATCTTATTTCCCAAACAGTCCTTAAGAAAGGCTTGGATTCCGGAACGGCTTTCGAAATTCTCTCAATCGATATCGCAGACATTGATATCGGTAAAAACATCGGTGCAGGTCTACAAACTGATCAAGCAGAAGCTGATAAGAAAATTGCACAAGCTAAAGCCGAAGAACGTCGTGCGATGGCCGTAGCCCAAGAACAAGAGATGAAAGCCAGAGTCGAAGAAATGCGTGCGAAAGTTGTGGAAGCAGAGGCAGAAGTTCCACTTGCCATGTCTGAAGCATTCCGTTCTGGAAACCTTGGAGTAATGGACTACATGAACTTTAACAACGTAAAAGCCGATACTGATATGCGTGACTCAATCGGAAGAGCGACCGATGATGGTGAAGAAGACGATGACAAAGGGCAAACGCGTCTTTAATGAATGACCTTAAGCCTTGTCGCTTTCATGAAGGGAGCGCTGACTGATGGAAGGGTTAATTGAATTAATTACTGGAAACCCGCTATTGCTGCTGATGATTCTCTTTGGACTGATTAGTCTTTTCGGCAGAATGGGCGGTGGAAACAACCAGCAAGAGCAAAGGCAACCTCAGCCTCGTCGGCAGCAAAGCGAAACGCATTCGGACGGTCGTGGGGAAGTGGATTGGAAGGAGATCTTCCGACAAGAGGAAGCTCCTCCAATCGAGCGTCAGCCCCAAGCGGAAGCGCAGAGATATGAAGCGCCAAGTTCAGCACCGTCCCATAGCCAATATTCTGCTGATGAACAAAGTGCGGAAGCCTCAAGTAAGATGAATGACGTATTACATGAACGCTATGAACAATTGAGAAAGCGTAAAAAAGAAGCAAACAAAAAAGCCGCAAAACTTGACGCGGACTCCCCATTATTGAAAAATGAAATTTCTCCGGAACAAGAGAAAGTTTCCTTAGATTTCAGCTCGGTATCTCGGGAAGATATAGTCAAGGGGGTTGTATGGTCTGAAATTCTTGGACCACCTAAATCTCGTAAAAATCGCCAGTCTGGCGGCTATACAAGAAGACAAGGGTAATGTGCCCTTGTCTTTTTTTGTGGATTTAAAGACCGCTATGTGGTATGTGAGTTTCTTATATATTCGGTCTGCTTAGAACAAAACAATTCTCCGTAAAACATACTTTATTCTACACAAATGTGAATTTATTCTACATAAACTCATTAATTCTGCGAAAAGCAATCAGCACGCCTCTTCATACACATTAAAAAACGTAGTGTTCGCACCTAAAACAGGCTTTGCCTTTTCTCAACTAATCCTTAAAACAAGTGATACCAAGAGCCATTTCGTCATAGATATTAATGGAAAGGGGGGTCATCATGAAGAAAATGAGACGATGGGTCAAACAGTGGATGACGGAAAGAATGGAATTACCTGCTGATGTCATGATGGACCTCCCCCGCATTACGATGGTTGGACATTTACACATTTACATAGAGAATCACCGTGGTGTCCTTCGCTTTTCGAAGGAGGAAATGCGTCTGCGTCTAGATGAGGGACAGCTGCTAATTCGTGGTCATGATTTTGTAATCAAAACGATATTACCGGAAGAAATTTTGCTTGAAGGGAAAATCTTGAGTGTGCAATATGTGTTTGAAACTTAGACAGGCAGGTGGAAAAATAAATGAAAAATATGTGGATCAATATTTTTTCCGGATATGTAAGAGTGAAGTTCGAAGGAACCTACCCCGAACTTTTTGTTAATCGATGTATTGAAAAGAAACTAATGATTTGGGATATTAAGCAATCAGGCGAAAAAACGTACATTTGCTCTATTCTCTTAGAAGATGCCAAACGGTTGAGATCTGTTTGCCGCGAATCGGGTTGTAAAATTACATTTCTTGAGCGGAAGGGTGCGCCGTTTATTTTTCGTAAGATGCTTATACGAAATGGCTTTGTTATAGGAACTGCTATTTTTGTGGCGGTTTTATTTATTTTAGCAAATATGGTATGGAATATTGAAATCGAAGGCGCTTCAGCATCGATGGAGCATGAAATTCTCCAAAAAGTAGATGAACTCGGAATTAAACGAGGAAAACTTCAATTTCAGTTACCTCCTCCTGAAGTTATTCAAGAAAAGATTAGCGATCAAGTACCGGATGCAACGTGGATCGGTGTAACATTAAGAGGCACAACTTATCATTTTCAAGTGGTGGAAAAAGAACTGGCGGAACGAGAGCCTGCTGAAGCGCCGGGTCATCTTGTTGCTTCACGAAAAGCGGTTATTCATCATCTCTTCGTTGAAAACGGAAATGCAGTGGTGGAAGAAAATCAGGTGGTTGAAAAAGGTGACCGCCTTGTTACAGGTCTCATTGGTAAAGAAGGGAAAGAAGAGCGTGTTGCAGCAAAAGGAGAAGTTTTTGGTGAAATTTGGTACAAGTCTCACGTCACGATGCCGTTAGAACGGGATTTTGAAGTATTAACAGGAGAGTACGATCAACATCATATCCTTACTTTAGGAGGCTGGGATCTTCCGGTTTGGGGTTGGTCTGATTCTGAGTTCTCAACATCAAAACAGGAAGCATATACACGTCCATTTAGGATCTTTAATTATACTTTACCGATTGCTTATAAAAATGTAACGAATTATGAAACGAATGTAGGTACGAAGACGTATACAGAAGAGGAAGGGGTAGCCGCAGCTATCGAAAAAGGAAGAGCAGAAATATTGGAACGATTCAGCAACAAAGCGGAAATTATTGGGGAAAAAGTTTTGCACCAACAAGTACAGAATGGTAAAGTAAATGTATCCATACACTATCGTATAATCGATGATATTTCTAGAAAACAACCGATCATTCAAGGAGATTGAGACTATTGACAGAGATTAAACAACCGATTGATTTACGGGTGCAAGATGGAAATGAAGTTCAGGCATTATTTGGTCCTAATGACCGTCACCTGACCCGTTTGGAAGAAAAATTAAATGTAACGATATTAACAAGAGGCGAGCAAGTCACTGCTGTAGGGGATAAACAAGCAGTGGTGCTCGTCCAAAATGTATTACAAATGCTTTTACAACTCATACGCAAGGGTACCACAGTGCAAGAACGTGACGTCGTTTATGCTGCTCAATTGGCACAACGCGGGCAGCTCGATCAGCTTTTAGACTTATTTGATGAAAAGATTACCGTAAATGCGAAAGGGAAACCGATACTGGCGAAAACGATCGGTCAACGTCACTATGTAGCTTCCATTCGCAAACGTGATGTTGTATTTGGGATTGGACCTGCAGGAACAGGTAAGACCTATTTAGCTGTTGTCATGGCTGTACATGCATTAAAAGAAGGCAATGTGAAACGAATCGTTTTAACTCGTCCTGCCGTTGAAGCTGGTGAAAACTTAGGTTTTTTGCCAGGGGACTTAAAAGAAAAAGTTGACCCCTATTTGCGACCATTGTATGATGCGCTCCACGATGTTTTAGGGTTGGAGCAAACAGAGAGATTAATGGAACGCGGAACAATTGAAATAGCTCCTCTCGCTTACATGAGAGGGCGTACATTGGATGATTCTTTTGTTATTTTAGACGAGGCGCAAAATACGACAAAAGAACAAATAAAAATGTTTTTAACACGTCTAGGGTTTGGGTCTAGAATGGTTATTACTGGAGACTTAACACAAATTGATTTGCCAAAAGGGAAACAATCGGGGTTAAAAGCAGCTATCGGGATTTTGTCACATGTTGAAGCAATTGATTTTCACTATTTAGAAGCATCCGATGTAGTGCGTCACACCCTTGTCCAAAAAATTATTGACGCTTATGATAAAGGAGAAAAAGAATAGAGGATCTGTAATCCTGAGCGATTGCGATTGAAGACATGAGGTGAAAACAGTGGGGAAACGTTCGTCACCCATAGATCAACAACAATGGTGGAAAAAGCTTAAGGACCATCGTTATATTCGTCTTAGTTTATTTGTATTATTAGCTGTCGTTTTATATGCCTCAATGGTATCAAATGTCATACCTGAAACGTTAAATATTAATACTGGAACTATTGCAGATCAAGATATTCGCTCACCTATTTCGGTGGAAGACCGCGATGAAACTGAGCAAAAAAGACAGGAAGCAGCAGAAGAGGTTCAGTCTGTTTATACTTCTGAGACACGGTACGCCCAAAGCCGTGTAGACAAAGTAGATGAAATTTTTGACCTTACGGAGCAAGTGATAGAAGATGCAGAATTGAGAGAGCAAGAGCTTGAGGAGTTTGAGGAGGAACAACTTGAAGGTGAGGGTTCTGAAGAGGAAGTCCCTGAGCCTCTGGATGATGATGAGCAGCTTGACCAGTTAAGGACACTTATTTCTTCAAGAACGAGTGAAGAATTAAGTGACGATACCCTGGTTGCCTTATTAAATGCGGAACAAGAACAACTTGAACAGGCAAAGGAAATAATAACAAACGTTATTTACGAGGTAATGGATCAAGAAATTAAACTCGATGAGATCGATGAAGCAAGGGAGCAGGCTGAACGAAAAATTTCAATCTCAACGGTGGATCAGAACTTATACAGAGGAATGGTAGAACTTGTTAGGTTTGGGATTACAGCGAACCATTTATATGATCAAACTGCCACTGAAGAAGCCCGACAGATGGCGATCGAATCTGTCGAGCCTGTGATGATCCGCGAAGGACAGCTCATTGTAGAAGAGGGACAATTAGTGACAAGCGAAATGTATCATCAACTAGCTTTAGCAGGGTTGTTAGATGATCATACAAACCTATTTCCCTATATTGGTCTTGCGATAATTGTCCTCGTCCTTATCAGCATGCTAGGTTATTACTTAAACGATGCTAAAACTACTTTGCAGACAAATAATACTCATCTGCTCATGTACGTGATCATTTTCTCATTGGTTTTGCTAGTTATGAAGGTCGTAAGCTTCACGCATTTTACCGATGTACCTTCGTTAAGTTTGATTGCACCTGTTGCTATGGCTACAATGCTTATGACTATTTTGCTGCACCCGCGAGTCGCTTTGTTTTCGAGTATGGTCTTAGCTATTTCTGCAAGTATTATCTTCAATCATGATTCAACTAGTGTAGTCAATTACACCCAAGGTATGTACGTGTTTTTCAGTTGTATAGGTGGTACGTTTTTCCTTAGTCACTCTCACCGTATGGTCCGAATATTACAGGCAGGACTTTTTGTAGCTTCTCTTAATATCGTTGTTATTATTGGGATTATGATGTTGAAAAATGCCCAGTTTTCCTTGTTTGAAGCAGGATTGAGTATCGGATTCGCAGCAGCGTCAGGTATTTTAGCTGCGGTACTTACGTTGGGAATAATGCCGTTTTTTGAGGCCGGGTTTGGAATTCTATCGACTACCAAACTGATTGAATTGTCGAGTCCGAATCACCCGCTGCTTCGAAAAATACTACTGGAAGCACCAGGGACTTATCATCATAGCGTGATTGTTGCAAACCTGTCGGAGGCGGGATGCGAGGCAGTTGGTGCTAATGGATTATTAGCACGGGTAGGGGCATATTATCATGATCTAGGAAAAACGAGAAGACCCCACTTCTTCATTGAAAATCAAATGAAAATCGAAAATCCTCATGATAAAATTTCACCGCAGCTTAGTAAGACGATTATTATTGCTCATCCATATGATGGGGCTGCGATGCTTCGTGAACATCGGATGCCAAAAGAGTTGATCGATATTGCAGAACAGCATCATGGGACGACACTTTTAAAATACTTTTACCACAAAGCAAGTCAGGAATCAGAGCAGGCCATAACAGAAGAAGAATTCCGTTACCCGGGCCCGAAACCACAAACACAAGAATCAGCAATCGTTGGAATTGCGGACTCTGTCGAAGCCGCTGTCCGCTCGATGAATAAGCCTACACCTGAAAAAATTGAGTCTCTTGTGAAAAAAATCATTACGGACCGATTAGAGGATGGGCAATTTGATGAATGTGACTTGACCCTTAAAGAATTGAATATAGTTGCAAAAGCGATTTGTGAAACGTTACAAGGGACATTTCACTCCCGAATTGAATATCCAGACGACATTACGGAGAGAAATGGTGAAAAAGAGAAGGTGAAAAAACATGGCTAAACAAATTGATTTGATTGATGAAACTGAAGAACTTTCGGAAGGTCATCTTCATTTAGTACGCAATGTTCTTGAAACTGCGTATGATGTAAAAAGCGTAGATGCGAAAACAGAAGTTTCCGTTACTTTTGTCGATGATCTGCAGATCCAAGAATTAAATCGCGACTATCGGAATATCGATCGTGCGACCGACGTTTTATCTTTTGCTTTAAATGAAGGAGAAGAAGAGACAGTACATTATGATGAGGCTGAAGGTGAAGCACCAGAATTGTTAGGAGATATCATCATTTCGGTTCAAACAGCCAAGGCACAAGCGGAAGAATACGGCCACACTTTTGAAAGAGAGCTTGGTTTTTTAGCTGTTCACGGTTTTTTACACCTCATTGGTTATGACCATCAGTCTGAGGAAGAAGAAATCGAGATGTTCGAATTACAAGAGGAGATACTAAAGCAACATGATCTCAAAAAATAAGCAACCGTTTGTATCTTGGGCAAGACTGATCAAAAGTTTTCAATATGCATCAGAGGGGATTCGCCATGCATGGTTGTATGAGCAAAACTTTCGCATTCATACGATCCTTGCAGGTATCATTTTAATCGCATCGCAGGTTTTTGGGATCAGTATTTATGAACAGGCTTTGCTTATCCTCGTTATCGGTGGTGTATTAGCGTTAGAGCTGATTAATACTGCTTTGGAGCGATGTGTGGATATGGTTACATCAGAATATAACATCAAAGCAAAAGTAATTAAAGATGTTGCGGCGGGGGCTGTGATGGTTTTTTCCATTACAGCTGTTCTCGTTGGAATTACGATCTTTCTCCCAAGAATTATTGCCCTGTTTTTCTAGGTCGGGTTCATTTTAAAAAAGCATACAAAGAAGGCTGTTTCGTAAAGGTTGTTGCTTTTCGAACGTTTTTTAAACAAATGAATTTCATAATTCTGAGCCCAGGCGGCTCAAGGGTTCTAAGACATGAAAAAAGGAGCACCTCCCCAAATGTCGAATTTAGTAAGTGACTAAACAAACGAAATGAAATGGGAGAAAACCCCTTATGTCTATTGTATGACAAGAGAGCCTTTTTAGCCCCGTACGTAGTTGGACAGAATCTGCGAGACTCCTGCGGAAAAACGGACCAGCCGAGACCCCGCATGGCGCTTTTCCCGAGGAGGCTTGGCGGTTCGTCCGCCGAAAGCGAGCAGATGCAGGCCAACGGAGCTGCAAAGAGATACGCTTATTACAATAAGTAATAATCAAAAAAATGGGAAGAGATATTATTTTGAAGTTGTGTGCTTTTTAAACAAATGAATAATGAAAGTGATTCAAATAGCAACAATCTTTTATAAAAGAGCCAAAAAGAAAGAGAGGAGCCTCTGTTCAAATGTGGAAAACATTTCAACGTAATTTAGTTGTTGGCTTTCTTTTCTTGCTGCCTGCTATTGCAACGATTTATGTTTTTCAATTGGCTTTCTCAGTAATTGATAATTTCCTAGGTCCATTTATTACAGATGTATTGCGTGTGGTAGGGGTCGTTCGAGTTGAAGAAGGAAGCTTGTTTTTCTTAGGCGTTTATACCCCCTTTACTGAACGTCTTGTGGGACTGGGATTTGTTTTTACCATGTTTATCATTGCATGGATCGGTGCAGTCAAACAAAAAGGAACACGAGAGAAGACCTTCGTAGGTGTTGATCAGTTTTTTAGGAGAATACCAGTTGCCAACTACATTTACGGGTCGGTGGATCAGCTTATTAATGCATTCACACAAGAGCGCTCCTCATTTAAGAAGGTTGTTATGGTAGAATATCCTCGTAAAGGAGTCTATACGCTCGGTTTTTTAACAGGTGAAACGAAAGGAGAAGTCCAACGAATAACCCAAAAAGAATGTATAAACGTTTTTTTACCGACAACACCGAACCCGACATCAGGCTGGCTTGCCGTTGTGCCTTTTGAAGATGTTACGATTTTACATATGAGTGTAGAAGAAGGCTTGAAATTTATTATTTCTGGAGGTGTGGTCGTTCCACCTGATAAGGCGAAAGCCCTTAAAGATCAATTTAATGAACAACAAAAGAAGGAAAAGGAAATGCTATTTAATGATTTCGTAGTGAAAGTTGGGAAACATCGAAAGGATGAAGGTGATGAAGATGGACGTTAAAAAACTAATATCTGAAGCAAAGACGGCGCGCGACAAAGCTTATGTTCCTTATTCAAAATTTAAAGTGGGTGCTGCTCTTCTTTCAAAGGATGGTGACGTTTTTCATGGTTGTAATATTGAAAACGCAGCCTATAGTATGTGTAACTGTGCAGAACGGACAGCGCTGTTCAAAGCCGTGTCAGAAGGTGTGACACAATTTGACGCGATTGCGGTTATAGCTGATACAGAAGGACCTGTATCGCCGTGTGGAGCATGTAGACAAGTGATGAGCGAGCTTTGTCAAAGAGAGACCAAAGTATATTTAACAAATTTAAATGGAGAAGTGTCGGAATGGACGGTAGAAGATATTCTACCTGGCGCTTTCTCAGGAAAGGACCTCGATGACTAATCAAACTGCGTTTAAATCAGGATTCGTTTCACTAATCGGTCGGCCGAATGTAGGGAAGTCGACACTTCTCAACCATATGCTCGGACAGAAGGTAGCGATTATGAGCGATAAAGCCCAAACGACACGAAATAAAATTCAGGGTGTATACACAGAAGAAAGAGGCCAAGTCGTGTTTATTGATACACCCGGTATTCATAAGCCAAAACATCGATTAGGTGACTTCATGATGAAAGTTGTCGGAACAACGTTTAACGAAGTCGATGTCATTCTTTTTCTGATTGATGCAAAAGAAGGAATGGGCCGTGGCGATGAATTTATTATGGAACGGTTGGCATCGGTGAAAACACCCGTTTTTCTCGTTGTGAACAAAATTGATGAAGTGCATCCGGATGAGCTTCTGCCCTTAATTGATCAATATCGAGGTAAGTTTGATTTTGCTGAAATAATTCCTATTTCAGCACTTCAAGGGAACAATGTTGCTACGTTAAAGGAACAAGTATTTGCCAATCTTGAGGAAGGACCGCAGTACTATCCTTCAGATCAAGTGACAGATCACCCGGAACGTTTTCTTATGAGTGAAATGATACGAGAAAAAGTATTACATTTAACACGAGATGAAGTCCCTCATTCAATTGCGGTTGATATTGAACAGATCAAAGTTCGTGAAGATGGTGAGACGGTTTATGTTTCAGCAATCGTTGTCGTAGAACGAAAATCTCAAAAAGGGATTATTATTGGCAAAGGTGGAAAAATGCTCAAAGATATCGGCCAGCGTGCTAGGGAAGATATCGAAGCGTTATTAGGGTCTAAAGTGTTTTTAGAACTGTATGTGAAAGTAGAAAAAGACTGGCGAAATAAATCAAAGTACTTAAAAGAATTTGGATATCGGGAAGATGAGTATTAAACTTTAAATACGGAGTAAAGCCGGAAATTTGGAAAAGATACTTTTCTTAAGTTGGATCTTTACAGATTGGCATTTTTTTTCTGACATGAAATGGTGAGTTCAGGGTCATTCTATACTTAAATAGAATCAAATAAAAACAGTCTGTTTGAAAGGGTGGAACCAAAATGAAAGAATTTTCTTGGAGGGTTTTCTCAGTAACAGGCAATATTGATTCATACTTGTTGTTTAAAGAAATGGAAGAATCCGACTCCGTCCCTCATGAAGATGATGAAGAGAAATCACAGGAGTTTCAACCACCAATTCATTAGCGATCCAGAATCAAGAGCCACGTGACTTAGAATTGTTATCTTTTTCACCGGTTAAAATGAGGGCGAAGAATATGGTTTTACTGTTCTTCTTCCGAATTGAGTGGTGAATGAGAAATGCTTCAAAAAGCAGAAGGAATTGTCATTCGTACAAACGATTACGGCGAAACCAATAAGATAGTGACGTTATTTACTAGAGAACACGGCAAGCTGGCACTGATGGCAAGAGGAGCAAAACGGCCAAAAAGCAGGTTTGCCTCCAGTGCCCAGCTTTTTATTTATGGAACCTTTATTTATCACCAATCCCAAGGGATTGGTACGTTAAACCAAGCTGACGTGAGCGACTCCTTTAGGCATATTCGCAGTGACTTGATGTTAACGGCTTACGGTGCTTATATGGTGGAAATGATCGACAAGCTAACTGAAGACCGGCACCGAAATCCTTTCTTGTTTGAAATGCTTTACCAAATTCTTCAACGTATCAATGAGGGCGAAGATAGTGAAGTCCTCGTTCGTGTTTATGAGACGAAAATGCTCCAGGTTGCCGGAATAACGCCATTTTTGGATGCATGTGTTAACTGTGGACGAAAAGAAGGGCGCTTTGCATTTTCTCTTAAAGAGGCAGGGAGTCTATGTGACCGTTGTTTTGAAATTGACCCATACAGACTAAACGTATCTCTTGGGACATTAAAGCTATTGCGCCTGTTTCATTATTTGGATGTGCACCGTATTGGGAACATTCAAGTAAAAGAGTCGACAAAACAAGAGCTTAAACATGTTTTGAGTCTTTACTACGACGAATATTCCGGACTGAGGTTAAAATCGAAACGTTTTTTAGATCAAATGGAAAAGTTTAAGTAATGAAAGTTGACACTGGGTCTCTTTTTAAGTAAGATTTGAATTAACTACATATCTGTGAATGCACTGAAGGAAAGGAGTACTTGTTACCTCTGTATGAGTCCGTTTGGATGGAAGCGAACCTAGGATAGTGGAAGCTAGGAATACAGACATCAAGGAAGGCGTTCCTGAGCATTAAAAACTGTGAAAGAGGCTGCTGTATGGCAGCAATTAGGGTGGAACCGCGGGTACCTCTCGTCCCTATGTCTTGGTAAAGGCATAGAGGCGGGAGTTTTTTGGTTCAGAGTTAAGAAAGTATAAAAATCCACGAGTCGATGTCTAGCTCCAGGCGCCATCGTCTCGTTTCAAAAAACCTGCCTGATTAAAAGTAAAAAGCACTTTTTACCGGACAGAACATTTGCATGTCGTCGGGTAAAGGCGCCTTGCGCTGTTCTTATCCGCCTAATCATGCTACATAGACGAACTGAACGAAATACACAGATAAAAATAGAAGGTGGAGGGAAGTTATGAACGTTCAAGATATGATTTTAACGTTACAGAATTTTTGGGCAAAACAAAATTGCCTAATTGTGCAAGCTTATGATGTAGAAAAAGGTGCGGGAACGATGAACCCTATGACGTTTTTAAAAAGCATCGGGCCTGAACCTTGGAATGTAGCTTACGTAGAGCCATCCCGCAGGCCAGCAGATGGCCGGTATGGAGAAAATCCAAACCGACTTTACCAGCACCATCAGTTTCAAGTCATTATGAAACCATCTCCTGATAACATTCAAGAGTTGTATTTAGACAGCTTAGAAGAATTAGGAATCAACCCTGAAGAACACGACATCCGTTTTGTAGAGGACAACTGGGAACACCCCGCACTTGCTGCTTGGGGATTGGGATGGGAAGTTTGGCTTGATGGAATGGAAATTACTCAGTTTACGTACTTCCAACAAGTAGGTGGTTTGGAAGCGAGCCCAGTTTCTGTTGAAATCACATACGGATTAGAGCGCCTTGCCTCTTATATCCAAGATAAGGAAAACGTGTATGACTTAGAGTGGGTAAATGGATTCACGTATGGAGATGTATTTTTACAAAATGAATTTGAGCAATCAAAATACGCATTTGAATCTGCGGATGCAAATATGTGGTTTACGCTTTTTTCCACCTATGAACAAGAGGGAAATCGTGCTCTTGAGGATGGTTTGGTGATTCCAGCCTATGATTATGTTCTAAAATGCTCTCATGCGTTTAATATGCTTGATGCTCAAGGAGCGGTTTCTGTGACAGAGCGGACAGGTTATATTGGCCGCATTCGTAATTTGGCTCGCAAATGCGCTAAACGTTATTACGATGAGCGAGAACGATTAGGATTTCCTTTGTTGAAGGTAAAGGAGGATGGAAACGATGAGTAAACGTACCTTTTTATTAGAAATCGGACTTGAAGAAATGCCGGCAAGATTTGTAACAGATGCTATGAATCAACTTGAAGAAAAGGTCTCCTCATGGCTTAAAGAAAATCGTCTCTCCTATGAAGCAACCCATGTTTATTCTACTCCTCGTCGCCTTGCTATTACTGTCGAAGGATTGGCAGAAAAACAAGAGGACCGTAGCGAAGAAGCAAAAGGACCTTCAAAAAAAATTGCCTATGATGATTCTGGTGAATGGTCCAAAGCGGCTCAAGGGTTTGCCCGAGGTCAAGGTGTTGATTTAGAAAACCTATATATTAAAGAAGTAAATGGAGAAGAATATGTTTTTGCAAATAAGTTTATTGAAGGAAAGGCGACGATTCAGCTATTAGGTGAGATGGCAGCTTTAGGGACAAATCTGACGTTCCCGAAAAATATGCGCTGGGGAACAGGACAGTTGCGTTATGTAAGACCGATCAAATGGATTGTGGCTTTATTCGGGAATGAAATTGTTGATTTGACCATCGCAGGTGTACAATCTTCAAATGTGACAACAGGACATCGTTTTTTGGGAGGTACAGCTGTTATCGATAACGCAGACGATTACAGTCTGGTGTTGCTCAAAGAACACGTGTTAGCCGAACCAGTAGAACGAAAAGAAGCGGTTCGAAAACAAATTGCTCAACTCGCTGAATCTGAAAGTTGGGTTGTACCGATTGACGAAGGTCTTCTTGAAGAAGTGAACAACTTAGTTGAATACCCGACAGTGCTTTCCGGAGCATTTGATGACTCGTTTCTTCACGTACCCGATGATGTACTTATCACATCGATGAAAGAACATCAGCGGTACTTCCCGGTAAAAAGTCATGACGGTGAGTTACTTCCATTTTTCATAACGGTACGAAATGGGGATCATCGTCATTTGGAAAACGTACAAAAAGGAAATGAGAAAGTATTGCACGCTCGTCTGGCTGATGCTGAATTTTTCTATAAAGAAGATTTGAAAACGAATATTGATGATGCTGCAAAGCGTTTAGAAAATGTTGTTTATCATGAGGAACTCGGTTCTATTGGTGATAAAGTACGGAGAATTAAAGAATTGTCTAGTCGTATTGCATGTCATTTGAAATTTAATTCTAAAGACATGCAAAAAGTTGAACGGGCGGCTCACTTGAGTAAGTTTGATTTAGTCACTCATATGGTCGATGAGTTTCCTGAACTTGAAGGGCGTATGGGTCAGGAATACGCACAAAAAGCAGGAGAAGAGCACGACATTGCAAGCGCGATCCGTGAGCATTACTTACCACGCCATAGTAAAGACGACTTGCCAACTACTAATATTGCAGCAGTCGTTAGTGTGGCGGATAAACTGGATACAGTAGTCACTAGTTTTGGAATAGGAGCTATTCCGACAGGGTCTCAGGACCCTCATGGATTACGACGCTTAACAGCAGGTGTTGTTTCTATATTACTAGACCAAAAATGGGATGTTGCGTTGCCTGTTTTGTTTGATGAAGTTCTCGAGTTATCAGAGCATAGAGGATTATTAAAGCGAGAGCGTTTGGATGTGAAGGCTGACTTAGTTGAGTTTACAAAACTAAGAGTCAAAAATCTTCTTCAGGATCATAACGTTCGTTATGATATGATTGATGCAGTTATGACAATTGGTATTGAACGTATCGATCTTCTTGTAGAAAAAGCGCAATTTTTGACTGATCAGTCGGCTTATCCTTCTTTTAAAGAAGTCGTCGAAGCGTTCAGCCGTGTAACGAACATTTCAAAAAAAGCAGCAGAAGATATGCCTTTGGTAGACGAAGCGTTATTGAAGCAAGCCGAGGAAAAAGAATTGTACAGTAAAGTGGCAGAGGTTAAAAGTCAGGTTGATCGCGCAAGAAAAGATGGGGATATAAAAGCGGAGTTTGAAACACTGAAAACATTAGAGCCAGCCATTCACCAATACTTTGACCGTATTATGGTCATGGCCGATGACGAGGCTGTAAAACAGAATCGCCTGGCACAAATGAAAAGTTTATCTAATCTCATTTTATCCTTTGCAGACTTCCAAGCGATCGTTTTTCATTCAGAGTAATCAGGTTCAGTGTACAATAGAGAAAATGGAAATAACACTTTGACGAAAGCTGTCTGAGATGAGGCGGTGAGAACAATCGAGCTTAATAAACGACAAGAACAAATAGTTGAAATCGTAAAGGATCGTGGACCGATAACCGGTGAGCAGATCGCAGAGAAGCTCTCTTTGACTAGGGCCACTTTGCGACCTGACCTCGCTATTTTAACGATGGCCGGATTTTTGGATGCAAGACCTCGAGTAGGTTATTTTTACACAGGAAAAACAGGGGCTCAGCTTCTGACAGAAAAAGTAGGAAAACTAACAGTTAAAGACTATCAATCAATCCCGGTCGTAGTTAGTGAATCTGCATCAGTGTATGATGCGATCTGTACGATGTTTTTAGAAGATGTAGGGACTTTATTTGTAGTTAATGGATCTTCCTACCTTGCTGGCGTATTGTCCAGAAAAGATTTACTCAGAGCGAGTATGGGAAAACAAGATCTTGAATCGATCCCTGTAAGCATTATTATGACTCGAATGCCAAATATTACGACTTGCCAACCGACTGACCTGTTGCTAGACGTGGCGCAAACACTAATTAGCAAACAAATTGATGGCATGCCTGTTATTAATAATACTGAGGTTGATGGTGAAGCAAAGATGGAAGTGGTAGGCAGGTTGACGAAAACCAATATCACAAAAGTCTTTGTAGATATCGCAAACAATAAAATTGTGTAATAGTGTGTGTTCAAATAGGACCATAAAAAGAGAGCCGAGTAGGACGAGGTGGTGAAGTCTTCGAGCACCGTAGCGACGAGCAAGACACCGTTGTCATCACTACGAGTTGTCTCGAGGATATTTTTCGCAGCTTCACTTGCAGAGGAAGAGACAGAAAGTTTAACTTTCTGTGTTGCAACGAAGAGATACGACAGCTCTTTTTAGCGGACTTTTTTGAACAATCTCTTAAAGAATCAATAGTTGGAAAGAGGAGGTCGGCAACGACTTATGAACAAACGTCCAGTCATATATGTCGTCTCAGATTCAGTGGGTGAAACGGCTGAGCTTGTTGTAAAAGCATCAGCAAGTCAATTTAACCATGCAGGTGTCGATATTCGCAGGGTTCCTTACGTAGAGGACGAAGGAACTGTTGATGAAGTGATCGCTCAAGCGAAAGAAAATGACGGCATCATTGCTTTTACCCTCGTGATCCCTGAGCTAAAAGAATATTTACTTAAAAAAGCCAAACAAGCGGGAATTGACACGCATGACATTATTTCTCCAATGATGGAATTACTCAGGAAAAAGACGGGACAGGATCCTCGTTTACAACCGGGATTAATTCACACACTAGATGAAGATTACTTCAGAAAAGTAGAAGCCATTGAATTTGCCGTTAAATATGATGATGGTAGAGATCCTCGTGGAGTTAAGCGGGCAGATGTGGTATTAATTGGCGTTTCGCGAACGTCTAAAACGCCCCTCTCGCAATACTTGGCCCACAAACGGTTAAAGGTAGCAAACGTTCCATTAGTACCTGAAGTGGAGCCTCCTGAAGAGTTATTCGAACTTGATAAAGAAAAAGTAATCGGATTAAAAATAAGCCCAGAAAAATTAAACAGTATCCGTTCAGAACGCTTAAAAAGCCTGGGCCTTAAAGAGGAAGCAAATTATGCAACCTTAAAAAGAATCAAAGAAGAGCTGGATTTTTCAGAAAAAATGATGGATAGAATTGGTTGTCAGGTCATTGACGTTTCTAATAAAGCTGTAGAGGAAACCGCCAATCTCATTTACAACATTTATCGTAAGAACAACAGTTAAACGCTTATAAAAAGAGGGCTAAAAGAACCGAATTTTTTCCCAGGCTATTTGAGCCTCCTCTTAAAATAAAATTTTGAAAGAGTACAGAAAACAAATGGTTCTGTACTTTTTCTTTTCTAAATAAGATAGGAAAGTGGGCTGAAATATTCCTGCACTCATACACTCAAAAGTGCTTATGTCTCGTACTAAATGTACCTGTGACATTTTATAGCTATATTCTGAAAATGTTAGGTCAAAATGCTAGCGAAAAATGAGCTGTTCCTATATAATGAAAAATTGTGATTTATCTTTTGTGGCAGGTATATTAAGCCTCAGAACAAATAAATTTAAAATGTCAAGACTTTTTCTTTGTTTTTTGGTAAAGATAGTAAGTGTGAGATGGAAAAAAGCTAAGAAAAGAAGGAATCGAACAGGAGATGTAGAATAAAGAATTATGTCAGAATACTCTACCACCGTTATTATTGATGGAGATGCCTGTCCGGTTCGAGATGAAACGATTGCTTTATGTGGCCGGTATCATCTCCCAGTATTGTTAGTAAGCTCATATGCTCACGAAACCAATAAGACATTCCCATCACATGTTCAAAAAATCACAGTGGACCAAGAAAAAGAAGCGGCAGATATGGCCATTGTGGAGCGTGTACAAAAAGGAGATGTGGTCGTAACTCAAGATCATGGTCTCGCGGGATTACTCATTGCAAAGGGGGTCAAGGTACTTACACCAAGAGGGAAAGTGGTCACAGATCTGTACATTAACACATTACTATCCATTCGTCATGATCAAGGAAAACTACGGAGAGCAGGTAAGAAAACAAAAGGTCCTAAAAAGATGACGAAAGAGGACCGTAATCATTTTCTTTGCCAATTAGAAAAAATTTTGTCAAGTTAGCAGGATAATTGACGAATAAGGCGAAACTATAGTAGCCATCCCTTTATCATAAATAGAAGTTCAAAAAGGAAGATAAAGAAGATCGAGTCGATTTGGTTGCGAAACGCTGGCTGTTTCCAACGCCATTCATACGGCCTGACAGCTATTTTCTTGGATCTTTTGAACAACCTGGAAAAAGGGCGGTGGTGAACCCCAATGAGTGTACGAGTACCAGAAGAGAAAATAGAAGAAATACGTAAAGCCAGTGACATTGTTGATGTGATTAGCGACTATGTTCAACTGAAAAAGCAAGGTCGCAACATGTCTGGCCTTTGTCCTTTTCATGGGGAAAAAACACCTTCTTTTTCAGTATCTCCTGATAAACAGCTATACCATTGCTTTGGTTGTGGGGTTGGAGGAAACGTATTTTCATTCGTAATGGAAACAGAGGGAATCAGTTTTATTGAGTCCGTTGAAAAGCTTGGTAAAAGAGCAGGGATCAATCTTCCTGAATTAGCAGGAAAGAACAACGAAAGCTCAAAAGAACAGAAACGCAATCGATACTGGGTTCAAGCTCATGAACTCGCTGTGAAGCTCTTCCAGCACGTATTACTACAAACTACAGAGGGTGAACAAGCAAAACTATACTTAGAAAAACGGGGCTTTGATGAAGAGGCTATAAAAACATTTCAACTTGGGTATGCTCCGGAATCCTGGCATTTCTTGACGAACTTCTTAGAAAAAAGGGAATATAACATGGAAGAAATGATCGAGGCAGGCCTCTTAGCAAAAAGAGAATTTGACGGCAAGCCATTCGACCGCTTTCGGGATCGGCTGATGTTTCCGATTTGGGATAAGGATGGGAAAGTCATTGGCTTTAGTGGACGTGTGTTAGGTGATGGTCACCCTAAGTATTTAAATAGCCCGGAGTCTACCTTGTTCAATAAAAGTCAAATACTTTATGCATTTAAGCGCGCACGGCCAGCGATCCGAAAAAAGAACGAAGCTGTTCTGTTTGAAGGCTATGCCGATGTTATTTCTGCCTACAAGGCGGGAATAGATAATGGGATTGCCACCATGGGTACAGCTCTTACTGATCGGCAAACAAAAATGCTGAGGCGCAATGCAGATCGTATTATTCTTTGTTATGACTCTGACGATGCCGGTCAAAATGCAACGTTTAAAAATGCAGAGGTGCTCGAAAAGGCTGGGATGACTGTTCGTATCGCTAAATTAGAGGAAGGCTTAGACCCTGATGATTACATTCGTGAAAAAGGAGAAGATCGCTTTATTGACGAGGTGATCGGCGGTAGTTTGACGTATATGGGGTTTAAATTCCGCTTTTTCAGGAAAGGCTTAAATCTCCAAGATGAAGGAAATCGCATGGAATATGTCGAAAAAATCCTTCATGAGATTAGCAAACTTTCTCGTGCCGTAGAGCGAGACCATTATATTCGGCAGCTTGCTGAAGAGTTTTCATTATCCCTGGATGCTTTAAAGCAGGAACTTATCCAAATTTATAAGTCTCGAAAGCGAAAAGAAGGGAAAGACCAGAAGCCGATAGAAACGGAACGGAAATCATTTTCGGTGCAATCCGGTAAACGATTGTTACCCGCATATGCCAACGCGGAACGCTTTTTGTTGGCCCATATGCTACAGGATTCTGATGTAGCCCTAAGGGTGCAGGAGAAAATTGGTGCATCCTTTAATATAGATGACTATCATGCTATTGCTGCTCATCTTTACAGTTTTTATGCTGAAGGATATGAGCCGAGTCTAAGTCATTTTGTGGAAAAACTTGATGACGACAGACTGAAAAGCATGACTAGCGAACTTGCGATGATGACAATCAACCATGAATTGTCTGAGCAGGAACTGAGCGATTATACAAAACAAATTCTCAACTATCCGAAGAGGTTGGAAATAGAGAGAAGAAAGCAAGAGAGAAAAGAAGCTGAAGACGCAAAAGATTATCAAAAGGCAGCACAGATAAGCATGGAAATTATTCAGATGGAACAACAGCTTAAAAACAATATGGCTTGATCAACCTAAGGAAGTTGTCGTGAACCAATGGAAGGAGGGATCGCATGGCTGAGAAACCTATACGCCCAATGGCGGAAGGCGATCTAACCATCGATCAGGTGAAGGAACAGTTAGTGGAACTCGGAAAAAAAAGAGGTGTACTCACTTATGCCGAGATCACTGAACGACTGGCAGCGTTTGACCAGGATTCCGAACAAATGGATGAGTTTTTCGAGTATCTCGGTGAACAAGGCGTCGAGATCATGAATGATAATGAAGGTGTAAGTGTACCAAGCTTACAGCAAGTCGAAAAAGAGGATGAATTCGACTTGAACGATTTAAGTGTTCCTCCGGGAATTAAAATCAATGATCCGGTCCGTATGTATTTAAAAGAAATTGGTCGTGTCCCGCTTTTATCCGCCCAAGAAGAAATTAGTCTCGCAAAACGTATTGAGGACGGAGACGAAGAAGCAAAACGTCGCTTAGCAGAAGCTAACCTTCGACTTGTTGTCAGTATTGCAAAACGCTACGTTGGGCGAGGTATGCTATTTTTGGACCTTATTCAAGAAGGGAATATGGGTTTGATAAAAGCTGTTGAAAAGTTTGATTATAACAAGGGGTACAAATTCAGTACGTATGCTACTTGGTGGATACGTCAAGCGATTACTCGTGCGATCGCTGATCAGGCAAGAACGATTCGTATTCCGGTTCATATGGTAGAAACCATTAACAAATTGATTCGTGTTCAGCGTCAATTACTACAAGACTTAGGTCGTGAACCGACACCTGAGGAAGTATCCAAAGAGATGGACCTAACACCAGACAAAGTAAGAGAAATCTTAAAGATCGCTCAAGAACCAGTTTCTCTGGAAACACCAATTGGTGAGGAAGATGATTCCCATCTAGGGGATTTCATTGAAGATCAGGAAGCCTTGGCACCATCAGATGCCGCTGCTTATGAACTCCTAAAAGAACAGTTAGAAGATGTGTTAGACACGCTAACAGATCGTGAAGAAAACGTCTTGCGATTACGGTTTGGACTCGATGATGGACGTACCCGTACCCTTGAAGAGGTCGGTAAAGTATTTGGAGTAACAAGAGAACGAATTCGTCAAATCGAAGCAAAAGCCTTACGGAAATTACGTCATCCAAGTCGAAGTAAGCGCCTGAAAGATTTCTTAGAATAGACAATTGCAAGCTTGACCGGGGAACGTAAATCCGGTCAGGCTTTTTTGTGCTTAATAAAAGGTTAACTTCTCTAAATGAGTTAAGTATAAGCGCAACTAAGACTTCTTTTATGCTCTTAGAGGATATTAAGTAATAATTTCTCCTCTCGGCTATTTAAATTAGTATTTACATGATCGATATAATAAAGAGACTATGTTGTTTGATAAAAGGTGATAAAATGAACGGTAGACGAGAGATTATTATTCAGGAAATTAAGTATTGGCAAAAAAATCGATTGCTGCCGGATACGTATTGTTTATTTTTGCAACGTCTTTACGAAGAAGATGCTGAAAATCCTAAGGAACGATTAAGTTTTCTAAAACCATTATCTTTTGTATTTGCTTTGCTTGCCATGATTGCGTTAACATTTCTTGTCATTTATTTTACTCAGTTTTTATCGGTAATGCAAATCGTCTTCGTGAATAGTATGCTCTTATTCTTAATTGCCGGGGCGGTTTATACTGCGCGCAAAAAGCTGCCTATGGTGACTCTCTATGTAAGTTGCGCAGCTATTTTGTTATTTTTTTCATTTCTCTCCTTAGCAGGTAGGTGGTTTCCTGAAAACCAGGGCGCCCTCGTTTTTGCTATTTTAGGGACGTGTTTGATTTGGATTGTTTTCGGATGGAAATTACGATATTATTACCTTGTAGTTGCCGGTGGTATGGGAATAATATTAACAGGAATAATCAATTTCACCTAAGCATACGAGTCGATAAAATGGCTTAATTTCTAATGCTTTCGTGAACATACTGTAATTTGCACAATGGGAAAATGGAAAACTTTTAAGGTGAATTTATTAAGTTCATTCAGTTCGCAAATAACGTGTACTAAAATTGTTCTTAAAAAGCCACACTGAAAGAGAGGCGACAACATATGGAAGTAATCGCTCATCGTGGCAACAAGGCCTACACACCGGAGAATACGATGGCAGCCTTTATGTCAGCAGCCTCCTACAGTATTTCTGGAATCGAGCTTGATGTACAATGGACACGGGACGGTGTTCCTGTAATTTTCCATGATGAAAAAGTCGACCGTACAACAAATGGAAGAGGATGGCTGCGATCTTTTACGTATAACGAGCTTAGAGAATTGGATGCTGGAGGCTGGTTTGGAGAAGCTTTTAGGGGTGAAAAAATTCCTTGTCTTGAAGAGGTAGTAGATTGGTTTAAAAATCAGGATTTGACTTTACATTTGGAAGTGAAGAAACCTCCTAAAGAGTACCGTCCTTTACTGGATAAGGCGTTAAACTTGCTTACAAAGGAAGGCATGGAACAGCGGACAGTTATTTCTACTTTTTATCATCCCCTTCTTAAATATATGGCACAAGGATCAACAGAAGGGTTTGAGAGGGCTTTACTTACGAAAACACCGTTATTTCGTGGCATTCGCTATGCCAATGTACTACAAGCACATGCGATTCATATTCGTCATTCTTATCAAGCGATGCATTTTTACGCAAGTTGGGCAAAACACGGGATCCCGGTGCGTGTATATACCGTCAACCGTGTAAAAGATGCGTTAAAATGCCATCGGCTAAATGTGAACAGTATTATTACAGATGACCCGAAAACGATGACGTCGGTCTTTAAAAATAATCAAAAAACGTCTTAAAGTTCGCAGAATTGTAACAGAATTACTCAATTAGAGACAATTCTTGACGTTTTCTCTTTTCTCTTAATCGTTTTTAGAGTAAAATATACAATAGCTATGTTAAGCTATGCTAGGGGTTCGATGTGAACTTAGCAACAGATTCTTGATGGACACTTAAAGGAGGTACATACACATGAGAGGAAAACCCCTTTTTCCATTCGTACTTACGGCAATTTTAGGAATTGGATTAATGATTGTGTTATCTTTCGTCGGAAACTTCCAACAAGCCGAAATTGCTCAAGAAGGTGAAGACGGTGAAAATGGAGAAGTTGAAGAGGAGTTCGATGATCCAATTGCTCTTGGTGAGCATTTGTACGAGCAAAACTGTTTATCTTGTCACGGCGGTGACTTTGGCGGTGGTGCTGGACCTGGTCTCGAAGGTTATTCTGCAGATGAGATTACCGTTGCAATTGAAGAAGGTCCTGGAACAATGCCTGACGGCTTAGTAGATAGCGGAGAAGAAGCTGATGCTGTAGCCGAGTATATTTTAAGTGAAATTGAATAAGCAAAATGAAAAGAAGGACACCTATGTTCCTTCTTTTTCTCTATTTCAAGAAAAATAAGATCATCAAAAGCTGAAAATAAGGTGAACAATATGAAACGACAGGAATTATCTAAACGATTAACGATGGTAACCGACTTTATACTAGAGGAATCTCGCCTTGCCGATATCGGTTCGGATCATGCAAAACTTCCTTGCTTTGCTATAGAGAATGGCCTGGCTACCTTTGCAATTGCGGGTGAAGTGAATGAAGGACCTTTACGCTCAGCGGAGCGTAACATTCGCTTGCGAGGTCTCGAAACATCAATTAAAGCAAAGCTCGGGAACGGCTTGGAAGTATTGGTAGGAGAACATGTGGATACGATTACGGTCGCAGGAATGGGGGGGCCGCTCATTGCCCGTATCTTAAATGAAGGACAACAATATCTGAACAGTAAGGTGAAGCGGCTCATTTTACAGCCGAATATTGCAGCCGACCATATTCGAAAGTGGTTAATAGAAAATGAATGGACTCTGATAGCAGAAAAAATTCTCGAGGAAGATGACCACGTTTATGAAATTCTCGTCGCTGAACGAGGAGATGGACATGCAGCCTACTTAAACCAAAATGTAGAAAAGGCTCTTTGGCTTGGACCGTATTTATTGAAACAGAAAGATGACGTGTTTAAAAAGAAATGGACAAAGGAATTGGAACAATTGAGGAAAGTCAATGATCAGCTTAAAATAGCTGATCAGACACCTAAATTGATTGAAAAACGGAAGGAAATGACGCAATTAATGAATTGGCTAGAGGAGGAGTTACGATGAAACTTGCAAACGCTCAAGCGATTATTCAGGCATTCGAAGCATTTTCACCAAAGTCTTATGCTGTAGAAGGGGATAAAGTTGGTTTACAAATTGGAACGTTGAACAAACCCGTCAAGAAAGTGATGGTGGCTCTTGATGTTATCGAGCCGGTTGTAGACGAAGCGATTGAAAGCGGTGTAGACTTGATCATCGCTCATCATCCGATCATCTTTAAACCGATAAAGGAGCTCCGTACCGACCATGTTTATGGTCGAACCGTTGAGAAGCTAATTAAGAACGATATCGCTGTTTACGCAGCTCATACAAATTTGGACGTCGCACCTGGGGGAGTTAATGACTTAATGGCTGAGGCTCTGGGAATACAACAAACAGAAGTACTCGTAGAAACTACTGAAGACCCGCTGAAAAAAGTAGTCGTTTTTGTTCCGGAAGCAGAAGCTGATCAAGTGCGTGATGCGTTAGGGAAAGCTGGCGCAGGTTTTATCGGCAACTATAGTCATTGTACTTTTAACACAAAGGGTATAGGTACTTTCAAACCTGAAGAAGGAACTGACCCGTTTATCGGGAAACAAGGAAAAATGGAGTATGTCGATGAGGTGAAAATCGAATCTGTTTTTCCAGCATCTATCGAAAAACGAGTCATTCGAGCGATGGTAGATGCTCATCCGTATGAGGAAGTGGCTTATGATTTATATGAGATGGCGATGTCTGGCGAGAAGCTCGGGTTAGGGAGAATCGGCCACCTTAAGGAAGAGATGTCTTTAAAAGCATTCTCAGCTCATGTTAAGGGAGTATTTGACGTAAAGGGCGTCCGAGTTGTTGGCGATTTAAAGAGACCTGTGAAAAAGGTTGCTGTTTTAGGTGGTGACGGGAACAAATACGTAAACACCGCATTATTCAAGGGGGCGGATGTATTTGTCACAGGTGATCTTTATTACCACGTCGCTCACGATGCCATGATGGAAGGGTTAATGATGGTAGACCCGGGACATAATGTAGAAAAGATAATGAAGGAAGGCGTTCAACGATTTTTGGAAGAATTTTTAGCAGGAAAGAAGTACGCTACAGAAGTAGTATCTTCTGAAGTAAATACCGATCCGTTTCAATTTATATAGGAAAAAAACAACCTCAACCCCTAAGTGTTGGGGTTGTTTTTACAGAGTACAGCTACCTTCACGCCGCTCGTCTCAAGGGGAAACATCCTCGATACTTAAAAAACTTGGGCAGAAACTAACCTATTAAAAAAAGACAGCTCGTTGTCCAGCTGTCTTAAAGAATATTAAGCTTTTTGTTCTTTCTTTTTCTTTACTTTTGGAAGAATTTTTGTGATTTTAACTTGGCTGATTGTGCTCCATGTTTCTGGATCATCTTCATCGAATTGTTCCAAAAACTTAATGACTTCTTTCGTAATTGGAGTTGGCGTACTGGCTCCTGCTGTAACCGCCACTTTCTTAATCCCTTTTAGCCAATTTAAGTCGATCTCGTTTACGTTAGCAATTCGGTAAGCAGGTGTACCGGCAATTTGTTTGGATACTTGTGCTAAACGATTTGAATTGTTACTTTTAGGATCTCCTACAACGAGTAATAAATCAGATTCTTTAGCTTGTTCTGCTACGGCTTCCTGACGGACTTGAGTTGCCATGCAAATTTCGTTATGAACTTCAGCATGGGGGTATTTCGTTAGAGCTTGATTAATAATATTTGAAACATCCCACTGACTCATTGTTGTTTGGTTTGTAATCATGATTTTTTCAGCATCAATTTCCAAGTCTGTAACATCGGATTCAGATTCCACAAGATGGACAATTTCAGGGGCTACACCAATGGCGCCCTCTGGTTCGGGATGACCTTTCTTTCCAACATAGATGACGTGATAGCCTTCTTCATTTTTTTCTTTAATCAGGTCATGGGTCCGAGTTACATCTGGACATGTTGCATCTACAGTAGTCAGCCCTTTTTCTTTCGCAAGGTTTCTAACTTCTGGTGAAACACCGTGAGCGGTAAAGATTACAGTACCTTTAGTAACTTTTTCTAGAATATCGAGGCGGTTTGGGCCATCTAGAGTTATAATTCCTTCTTCTGAAAAAGCGTCCGTTACATGTTTATTGTGAACGATCATTCCTAAAATATAGATTGGTCGCGGCAATTCGAGATTTTCTGCTGCCTGTCTCGCTAATACCATGGCATCAACGACTCCGTAACAATAGCCACGAGGCGAGATTTTTAAAACGTCCATTTTAATTCCTCCTTGGACTATACTTATCGCAATAATGGATGTTCAAAAAATAGGTATTGTCATTCCAATTGAATAGAGGGAAAGTACCACTCCTATTATAAAGGAGAACAGTAAAAAGCGAAACCGTCAGGACTTTATGGTTTGGGGGTAAAATAAAAGATGTACTGAAAAGAATATTTTCAGTACATCCAGATTTATTAAGATAATGTTAAGCACCTTGCGAATTTTTTGAAATAAAATCGTAGGCTTCTTCTTCAGACATTTCATTTACGAGCATCAATTCACTTACGATGAATTGCTTAGCCCGATCCATGTTTTTACGGTCTTCCATATGTAGCCCGTTTGTACGCTCACCTTCCTTAGAGGTTAAGTTCGCAATAACACTGGCGGCATCCATAATACAACCGGTTTTTAAGAGGGTTTCATTTTCTTTTGAGTAAGGGCGTGCAGCTTCTTTCTTGGAGGTGTTGGAATCAGATGGCTTAAGTGCAGAAGCGAGATCTTCTACTTGTTTTGTCTGAATGACTTTTCTTAAACCGGATTCTTTAACGCGATTTTCAGGTAGCATTAACGTGACATGATTTAAAGGAAAGAAAACAACAAAATAATTTATTTTTTCTCCGAGGATATCTTTTTCTTCCATGTCTTTAATTGTACCGGCCCCATGATAAGGATATACAACGTGATCACCGATTTTAAACATATGCATTCCTCCATTAAAATTATACTGCTATTTTACCACAAAAAGATATAAAATAAAAATTTTACTATGAAGAACAGATTTCGTCAATATATAAATTAAAAGAAAGAAAAATCAGCCTTCTTGTGAAAGACTGAAAAATATTAAACATAAAGTTTTGGTGCTGGTAGCTTTGTTTCGGTTTCTGTAGAAGGTCTTTGAGCTTTTGGTGCGCGCTTTATTGTCGGTTGGACTTTGTTATGGGTCTGGATCGTTTTTTGTGCGGGCGGTTGTCTTTTCTTCTTTCTTTTTCTAACTTTTCGTGAAGAATTTTGTTTATTCACCTCGATAACATCTTCTTCGTTTTCAGGTGTAGCTACATCTGTGGACTCGTCTTCTGAATCCTTATTGTCATCATCATTTGAACTCATAATTGACATAAGCTGGGGCAGAGATTTGACTAAAGGACCGTATTGTTGAACCATGGGGCCAACTGTTTGCACTACTTGAACAGCTTTTTGTGCATTTTGTACTAATCCCAATACTGAGTTAAGGCCGCCACCACCTGCGCTTGTTAAAGAGGCAAGAGGACCCGTTCCTGCTCCTGCCCCTGCTGCAGAACTACCGGCACTACCGAAAGAACTTGCAGCGGAGCTTCCCCTGCCAAATAAACGGGTAAGCAAACCTCCTCCTTGTCTCATTGCTGCCTGTTGCGGGGCACCAAGTATTGATCCACCGAATGGACCCGACGGCCCCGGACCTGGAAATGCCCCAGGCCCGGGGCCAGGACCTCCCATGAAAGATGAAAATGGACTACTATTTACAGCCGGTGGTAAAGGGCGTGGACCGAACATGCCTACCATCCTTTCTGCAATGTCTTCTCCTAGTAGTTATATGCATAAACAAACGAAAGGTATGGGCGGATGGATGATAATTCAATCTTTTCCTCACGTTCCTAGCATAGTGCCCCTTGTCCATGGTAAAATGTATTATTAGTGTATGCTTGAGTACACACAAATAGACGTGTGTTTCAGATAAAAAGAGGTCATTTATAGAAAGTAGGAAAAGATAGATGAAACATAATTTTGAACGTTTTCAATTAAAGCCTTGTCTCATTGAGGCTTTAATTGAGCAGCAAATTAAAAAGCCGATGGAAATACAAGAGCGGTTAATTCCAGCTATTCGAAATGGATCTGACGTAATCGGTCAGTCTCAGACTGGAACTGGAAAAACTTTAGCATTTTTGCTTCCATTAGTTGATCGCATTGACCCTGAACGAAAAGAAGTACAAGCTGTCATTACCGCACCAACAAGAGAACTTGCACAACAGCTTTTTGATGAGCTTGGAAAACTTCTCACTAAAGATAATAATACGATCTCTAGTAAGCTTGTCGTAGGTGGAACCGACCGATTGCGTATGCTGGAAAAACTGAAAAATCAGCCTCATATTGTTGTTGGGACACCAGGTCGTATTTATGACATGGTTAAAGAGGGTGCTCTTGATGTACACCGTACAGAGATGTTTGTAGTCGATGAAGCTGATCAAATGCTTGATATGGGCTTTTTAGAAGATGTAGATAGAGTGGCTGGAAGAATGGGAGATCCGCTACAAATGCTTGTTTTTTCAGCGACAATTCCCGAAAAGCTTCAGCCGTTTCTACGAAAATACATGAAGAATCCAAAGCATGTTAAAGTGGAGCCGAAACTAACGTCGCCTGCAAAAATTGAACATTGGCTTATCCCAGATCGTGACCGGGATAAAAATCACCTTGCTGTCCAAATAGCAAAAGCATTTAATCCGTTTTTAGCTGTGGTATTCGCAAACACCAAGGAAGACGTTGATGAAGTATATGATGCATTCGTTGCTGAAGGATTACACGTGGAAAAGCTTCACGGTGGTATTTCCCCACGAGATCGTAAAAAGGTGATGAAAAAACTAAAAAGTGCTGAGGTTCAATATTTGGTTGCATCTGACCTTGTAGCGAGAGGGATTGACGTGAAAGGGATCAGTCATATCATTAATGTGGGTATCCCGAAAGAATTAGAGTACTACGTCCACCGAGTAGGTCGGACAGCCCGAGCTGGATGGGACGGAATTGCAGCTACGATTATGAATCGTAAAGATCAGCAATCAGTAGAAAAATTAGAGAATCAAGGTATTTCTTTTGTTTATAAAGACATTAGCAAAGGGGATTGGATTGACCTTGAACAAAAAATGCGCAGAAAACGCACAAAGAAAAAATCAGAACCTTCTAATGAGGTATTAATAAAAACGCCAAAACCGAAAAAAGTAAAACCGGGTTATAAGAAAAAAGCAAAAATCCAAATGGAACAAGAACAAAAACGTCAGCGTCGCTTGCAAAATAAAAAAAATAATCGCGGTCGCTAAAATAGAACCTTAAAGATAGATATGGTGGAGAGGATGTTCGAGATGTTATTAGGTTCACATGTATCAATGAGTGGAAAAAAAATGCTACTTGCTTCAAGTGAAGAAGCAGCTACCTATGGGGCAACAACGTTTATGATTTACACTGGAGCTCCGCAAAACACACGCCGGAAACCGATTGAAGAGTTAAATATTGAGGCAGGCATGGCTCATATGAAAGAGCATAATATTAACAATATTGTTGTTCACGCTCCGTATATTATTAATATCGGGAATACGCAAAAGAAAGAGACTTTTGAACTCGGTGTCCGCTTTTTAAAGAATGAAATTGATCGTACTGAAGCTATTGGCGCAAAACAAATTGTATTGCATCCAGGTGCCCATGTTGGCGCTGGGGCAGATAAAGGAATTGAAAAAATTATCGAGGGATTAAATGAAGTTCTTGATCCAGATCAAGATGTTCAAATTGCTTTGGAAACAATGGCTGGGAAAGGGTCAGAATGCGGCCGCAGCTTTGACGAACTTGCAAAGATTATCGATGGTGTTAATCATAATGAGAAATTATCCGTCTGCTTTGATACGTGTCACGTACATGACGCAGGATATGATATTGTAAACGATTTGGACGGGGTTCTCGATGAGTTTGACCGGATCGTTGGCCTGGATCGTTTGAAGGTTCTCCACGTAAACGACAGTAAAAATGAGCGTGGAGCAGGAAAAGACCGTCATGAGAATATTGGATTCGGCCATATAGGTTTTGATGCTCTATCGAAGGTTATCTACCATGATGTGTTTGAAAGCGTACCAAAAATTCTGGAGACACCATACGTTGGAACTGACAAAAAGAATAAAAAAGCCCCATATAAATTTGAAATCGACATGATCAAAAATAAACGTTTTGAAAAAGATTTAAAAGATCGCATATTCGGTTCGTAAAATGGGAAAAGCTGACTCAAATTAGGATTATTCCTATGGTGAGTCAGCTTTTATTTTGTAATTGTTAGCGTAATTATATTTTGTTACGGTGTGGATAACTTTCTAAAGCAGAAGTGACATTTAGCTCCTGGCGCCATCGGATGTTCAAAAAGTCCACTAACCATAGATCTAGAGGGACTTTCTGCTAAGGACCGCTCATCGACCTTCGCGGCTTTGGTTGTCCTCCTTTTTGAACACACATGTTAATTGACTAAGTTACCTTACATGGTAGAAGTTAAGAAGGCCAGTTAATATAAGATTTGTAAGGTTCGAGTAGTTTTTCTGCTTTCTTATAAAGGCTAGGATCTACTTTCTTTAAGTCTTTTTGGAGTTGAATGATTTGTTTTTGATTTCCTACATCAATCGGGCGTTTCTTTAAAATAGTCATGATTTGGTTCGCCTGTTTAACTGTAAGAGGTATTTGATACTGCTTACTCAGACGAATGAGTTCTTTTGTGTCAAGTTGATTGATCTTTTGATTGACCATTTGTTGAATGATCGGATTCAAAGATTTTCCCCTCCTTCGTTCATACTTATTATTGTATGTCTATTTATAAGAATGGTCAGTGTTTATTTGAAAGAATTTTCAATTGGACAGCTAGCTTCACGCTGCCTCGTCTCAAGGGAAAAGCAACAATGGTCTTCTTGCGACGAGGAACCGCAGGAGCAGCTGAAGACCCTGCAGGGTGGTTTCCACGAGAGCGAAGATCTTATCTTATTAAAAAGAAATATGAGTATGTCATTAGCTCAGAAATCATTCATATTAGAAGCATATTATACTTCCTCAGAAGTGTCGTGGTCTCTTCGGGCCTTTATAACTAAGGCTGTTTTCTAAAAGATTGTTGTTCTTGACACAAAATATATAAACTGCGACATAAAAGTAGATTGATTTCCGCTCCGGACAGTCGCTTTCTGCGGAAAGCGTAGTGTATTTCCGAAGCGGTAGGTGATGTCGCAGTTTATTTCAGCTGCGAAGATTAAAAGCAAAGAGCCATAATTAAAAGTGAAATAGTAAACATGTCTGATGCCTTCATAATTCTGAGCAAAGGGGATAATCATTAAAAGAAATAATCGGAAACAGCTTTAACAAAAGACCGCTATGCGGTTTTTCTAAACATTGAAATAGTTTTATGTTAAAAATTTTGTGGATTTATAGAAGAAATTGTTACCATTTTATAGTATACTTTGATAAAAGGGGTAAAAACGAACATACCATATGGAATGGGGGAAAATTCCAATAATGGATTGTCAAACGCTGATTGAAAATGAAGAATTGATGGAAACAATCGTAGAACTGTCCTCAGAATGGCTGCTCGTATTTGATTCAAACTATATGCTTGTTTTTTCCAAGCTGCCAAAGAACATGAAAAACCTGGTAGATGATCGGGGGTTTTATGATCATTTTCAGTCTCATGAGGCAGATCGTTTTCAGTCTTTTCTGTACTTATTGTCGAAAGGTAAAGAATCAAGGTCTGAAACATTTCAATTTATGCTCAATCTTGAACCCATTACGATTAATTTTAGTGGAGTATCACTATCAGAAGGCTTCTTATTAAAGGGGAAAAAGGTAAAAGATGAGGAAGAACAACTAAAAGCGATGTTTTCGAATACTCCAATTCCTTGTTTTGCATTGGATACTGAAAGAAGAATACGTTACCATAACACCCTTTTTAAAGATTTATTGGAAATAATGAATGAGCCATTAAACACATCGAGTTCAATATTAAATGAAAAGCACTCCTTTCATCGAACAATCCGAAAGCTAAGTGATATTGTAAATGAGAAAAATAAGCTTGCTTCCATCGTTTATGAAAAAGAGGATATTCGGTTGACGTTATACGGTTATCTCATGTCTCCTACCGTACTTTGTGTGTATATTAAGGATGAGACTATAGAGCATCGTTTTGAACAATTGCTTACATATAAACAGCAAATGGAAAGCGTCTCCCAAATTGCTGCAGGTGTGGCACATGAGTTGAGAAACCCATTATCTGTTATTAAAGGGTTTATTCAGCTCTCAAAGTTGTCCAATAGTTTGAATAAATATTATGAAACAATATCATCAGAAATTGATCGTATGAATTTGATTATTGAGGACTTTCTTTCCATGTCACGGAAAAAGATTGATAAGAAAAAGGTTCTTCCTTCTGATTTGCTGGAGTCCATGCTTATGATTTTTCGCTCTGAATGCTTGCTTCATGACATTGATTTTTCCTTTGCGATTAAAGACTCACGTCGCTATTTATATGTAAATGATCAAATGATCCGTCAAGTAATGCTCAATGTATTGCGAAACAGCATTGAAGCCTATGAAAATATTCAGGAGTGCCGAAAATTTACGATGCTTACAACATGCGAAGCTGACGAGTATGTTATCATTCTCGAAGATTTTGGACCTGGTGTTCCAGAGCACGTTCTTAAGGAAATCGAAAAACCATTCTTTACAACAAAGGATAAGGGTACAGGTATCGGTATTCCTCTTTGTAAACGTATTGTGGAAGAGCATATGGGTAGTTTTACCATTGAAAGTGAAGTAGGGATGGGGACAAAAATTATGATTCGTATGCCGCTCTATCGTGAAAATGAACAACCTGAATATAATGATGTGATGACATAAGCCCGGCTGAAGAAGCCGGGCTTTTAGTATATTATTGGAAGAAAAGTCGACAATGAAATCTTTCTTTGGCTGTTATTGTAAACTTGTTGCTTTTATTAAAATTAAAATATTCATGATTGAAAAATTCCTTCACTGACTTTATAATTGAATGTAATACTAAAAGTTTACTCAGTGCAACTTTTTAATTTATATACAACTTTTTCGGTGTGAGACACAAAATATGGTGCAATGACATATATTACTACAGCCTAAAAGAAGAACTACAAACGTTAAGGGAGGTAATTTTCATGACAACTGGAGATACCATTGATGTTCGTGAATTGTCGGTACACTACCATGGTAACCTTGCACTCAAAGATATTAACTTCTCAATAGGTAAAGGACAGTTAATTGGCGTGATCGGACCAAATGGGGCGGGGAAGTCAACGCTTATAAAAGCCATCTTAGGACTGGAGCGGTGTAAAGGTGAAGTAAGCCTTTTTGGACAGTCCATTAAAACGTACCGTAAACAAATTTCTTACGTACCTCAAAGAAACGTTATTGACTGGGATTTTCCAGTACGTGTTGAAGATGTGGTCATGATGGGACGCTATGCACACATCAGGTGGTATAGACGAAGCTCTAAAAACGACCGGAAAATGGCTATGGAAGCTTTGGAAAAAGTCGGGATGATCGAATTTGCAAAACGTCAAATCGGTGAACTTTCCGGTGGACAGCAGCAGCGTGTTTTTATTGCTAGGGCGCTAGCACAAGACGCAGAAGTTTTCTTTCTTGATGAACCGTTTGTAGGAATTGATATGAAATCAGAAGAAATTATCGTTCGATTGCTACATCAACTAAGGGACGAAGGAAAAACGATCTTCGTTGTACACCATGATTTAAGCAAAGTAGAGAAATATTTTGATCAATTAATATTATTAAACCAGGAATTAATTCAAGCAGGTACAGTAAAAGAGGTATACACAGCGGAATCGTTAAAGAAAGCTTATCAAGGCAGTGCTGCTGTCTTAAATGATAACAAAGAGGGTTTTGTGGTGGTGAGTCAATGATTGAACAAATTTTAAGTTTTATTGACCAATTGGTACGCTATCCATACTTACAAAATGCATTGCTTGCCGCCGTTTTAGTCGGAATTATTTGTGGTGTTATTGGCTGTTACATTATTTTACGCGGGATGGCATTAATGGGGGATGCGATTTCCCATGCAGTTCTCCCTGGTGTAGTTATTGCTTATATGGTTGGTGTCAATTTCTTTATAGGCGCAGTCATTACAGGTGTTATTACGGCACTTGCCATTGGCTATATCTCGCAGAACAGTAGAATTAAAGAAGATTCAGCGATCGGTATTATGTTTACAGCGATGTTTGCTTTAGGGGTTGTACTTATCACTGCTATGCGCGGATCGAGTGTCGATCTCTGGCACATCTTATTTGGTAATGTTTTGGCCGTTTCCAGAACAGATCTTTGGATCACCTTTGGAATTGGTATCTTTGTTCTGATGGCAGTGTTGATTTTTTACCGCCCATTATTATTGAGTACCTTTGATGAAACGATGGCAAAGGCTACCGGTCTTCCAGTGCAATTTATTCATTACATGTTAATGCTTTTACTATCTCTTGTAACGGTCGCGTCGTTACAAACGGTAGGAATTATCCTTGTAGTAGCAATGTTAATTACTCCAGGAGCAACAGCCTACCTACTGACAGATCGTTTCCCGGTAATGCTTGGATTATCTGCTCTCTTTGGTGTAATCTCGGCAGTTGCTGGACTGTTTTATTCTGTCATTTATGACGTTTCATCAGGAGCGTCGATTGTATTAGTAGCCTCAGCCTTGTTCTGTTTAGCTTTTTTCTTTTCCCCAAAGCAGGGAATCGTATTCAAGTTTGCTCGATCAATTGCAAAGGAACGCTAGCTAAGGCTGGATAATAGCAACGGTATCCTGCTCCCCCGCTATGAATTCATAGCGGGCTTTTAATATTGTAGATGAGGAAAAATATGGTCTTTGTTACAGAAATAAATAAATACTCTTTTGAGTGCTTTGTAATCACGTATGTGAGTGGTGATGATGGAAGAAGTAAAGGAAAAGAGAGAAAAATAGATTAAAACTAAGCATAAAGGAGCGTATATGATTTAAGGTGAAGAGGTTGAGTGAGATAGTATGCAAACGGATGTAGAACATTTGCGAAATATGTCGAACTTAGGTATCATATTTATCTGTGTACAATAGATGTGAATTGTTCACTAAGGAGGGACAATCTTGCGAAATAAATGGACGTTTATGATCATTACTGGATTTGTCTTATTAGCGGGAACTTCAGTTATCCTTGGTATTCAGAATAAACAAATGAATGAGCATGCTCAAGAAATGAGAGAGATAGAAGCAGAACTCGAAAAACAACAAGAGGAACAAAAAAAGCAGCAAAAGTTGAATGCTGAAATTGAGCAAATGAAAAATGATATTGATCATCTACCCGATGATTACACAGTACCGGGATACGATGAATGGCAGCAGGCAACTCAAGTTGGAAAGTATCTAAATGATGAAAGCGATGGTAAACTTAAAGAAGAGTGGGGAACATTTCTTGCGATAGAAGCGGAAAAAAGAGACATTGACCCATTCTTAGTCTATGAACTTCTTTACGTTGAGACAGGTGGAACCTTTGATCCTAAAACCGTAGGGCCACAAACACAATACGGACATGCTTATGGTTTGGCGCAGTTTATGAAAAATACAGGGCCATGGATCGCTGATATGGCCGAATTGCCTTATGAAGATGAACGATTGTTTGATCCATTTTATTCAATCCACCTTTCTGTAGTATATCTCGAATATTTATATAGTGAATATGGTGACTGGGATCATGCACTCACAGCATATCACCGTGGAATAGGTGGGTTAGAAGACTACCTTGATGACAATGGTGATGCCAAAAGTAACTATGCAGAAGAGATTCAAGATAATGCAGATGAAAATCAATTCGTAGCTTATGATCGATAAGGAATACACTATGTAAAGGCCTCCGGTTTCGGGGGCCTTTTCTTGTCGTTTAGGAATTTATATTTGCTTAGATTGTGGATAACTTTTTAGTAATTGGAATAACATCTAGTTCCAGCTACAAGCATTACTTCGTGAATAAGCTGCGGATTGTCTAGGACTGATACACATCGGAGCATGACTAGCAGAGGAAAGACAGCTACAAGGTCATTTTAGCCCGTCAGAAGAAGCCAGAAAGCCTCGAAAATGTTGAATAGTGCGTTAATCATCCTCTTGGAAAATTTGTGAAGCCAATTGGTAAAAGGCGAGCTGACTTTGTACGGCTGGAATTTCAGTCGACGTATCCGTGTAACGGTATTCCCCTGTATTATGTTGCACACGCGCTTTTGTATTATCACGCAAAGTAATGTCAAGTACTTCCTTGACTCTCGCTTTACTTCGCATACTTTCAATTGGAAACAAAATTTCAATTCGTTTTTCCATGTTACGAGTCATCCAATCTGCCGACGACAGATAAGTTGCTTCTTTCCCATTTTGAAAAAAATAAAAAATGCGGCTGTGTTCAAGAAAACGATCGATGATGCTACTGACGGAAATGGTCTCGCTCACACCTGGAATTCCTGGTTTTAAACAACAGATCCCGCGGACGATGAGGTCGATTTTGACCCCGACTTGGCTTGCTTCGTAAAGCTTTAGGATGATTGGTTTATCTGTAAGCGAATTCATTTTGGCAATAATTCTTCCGTTTTGAAATTGTTTTTGGTTATCGATTTCTTGATCGATGAGCATTAAAAAAGATTCCCGGATGTCAAAAGGTGCCGTTTGTATTTTGCTCCACTTTGGCTTTTTACTGTATCCACTTAAATAATTGAAAAAATTTGTAGCGTCCATACCGAATTGCTCATTAGTTGTAATCAATCCCATGTCGGTGTAAAGTTTCGCTGTGGAATCATTATAGTTCCCAGTTCCTAAATGAACAAATCGTTGAATTTTACCTTGGTGGTGCCGGACGATAAGTGTGATCTTACTGTGCGTTTTTAACCCGGTAAGACCATAAATGACATGAACCCCTGACTTTTCTAACTTTTTGGCCCATTGAATATTGTTTTCCTCATCAAATCGAGCTTTTAGCTCTACGAGAACGGTCACTTGCTTTCCCCTCTCGGCTGCTTCGGCTAAAGCGTGAATGATGGGGGAATCTCCACTAACACGATACAATGTTTGTTTAATTGCCAAGACACTTGGATCATTTGCGGAGTGGGTAATCCAATCGACGATCGGCTGGAAGGACTCGTACGGGTGGTGAAAAAATAAATCATTTTCAAGAGCGGCCTCAAATATATTCTCCTCTGCAATGAGATCAAGAGGTGGGAGAGGGACTAAATTTTCATTAACAAGATGCTCATAATCCAGCGCTAGGGTTTTATAAAAATGAAACAAAAACGATAAATCAAGAGGACCCCCAATTATATATACATCCTCTTGTTTAATTTCTAAAACGTTTTTTAAAAAAGTAAGCACTTTATCATCCATATTCCCACGTTGTGTTTCTAAGCGGACGGCAGCTCCCCATTTGCGCTTTTTAAGTTCTTTTTCAATCTCGCGAAGTAAATCTCGTGCCCCTTCTTCATGAATGGTTAGGTCAGCATTTCGGGTAATGCGAAAAGGCGAGACAGATTTAACAACATACCCTTTAAAGAGCTTGTTGATGAAGTGACTGATAATGTCCTCAAGCATAATAAATGACTTGACATCATTTTTAGAAGGAAGAAGAATAAATCGTGTGAGCACGGCGGGCACTTGAACAATCGCTAGTTTGTCCCGGTGGCTCGAATCGGTTAATACGACAGCTAAATTTAGACTTTTGTTAAGTAACATTGGAAATGGGCGGTAAGCATCGATTGCCATAGGGGTAAGGACTGGCAAAATGTATTGGTCAAATCGACGTTCGATATAATTGAGCTGCTCTGTATTTAGTTCCCCTATCGTTAAAAAGTGAATGTTTTCCTGGTAAAGCCTAGGCATGAGAGTTTCGGTAAACAACTCATCTTGAAGCTTGACTAGACGGTGATTAGCTTCACTGATTTCTTGCAATTGCTGTTTTGGAGTGAGTCCTGCCTTATTATCTGGTTTACTAAAACTAGCTTTCACTTGATCCTTTAAACCGGCAACTCTAACCATGAAAAATTCATCTAAATTTGAACTGAAAATAGCGATAAATTTAAGTCGTTCAAAAAGCGGGTTTCGTTCATCGATTGCTTCTTCAAGCACTCGTTTATTAAAGGCAAGCCAGCTTAATTCCCGATTATTATAATATTGTGGATTTTGAAAATCAGGTTGTTTTTCTGCACTTTCATTTTCATATACATTATTATTCATAAAGCCTCACCATCCGCCATTTCCCCTTATTCAAATAAAATTACACATCCGAGTAGGAAGCTTTTTCTTTATTTATGGATACGTCGATATCGATGTTAAAAGCACGTTCTAGATGTTTTTTATATTTTTGCGCATGTACTTCTTCAAAATAAGCATCTTTTTCGGTATTTATATGGAGAGATAGATGATTTGTTTTTTTCGACACCACCTTCACATCTGTTACAACACTTTGTTTTGTGCGATTTAGTCCGTAAGCTAAACGCAAAATGGCCCCTAGTTGTTCATACTTTTTTAATTCGTGATCAGCGACCCAATGATTAAATGGCTTGGCGAATTGATAAAATAATGAACGCGAGCGAAATGAAGCCAATAACGCTACAGCCAGTCGTTTCAAATGCGACAAGCCGTCAATGGACTGGTTTGTGAGCAAATAAAAGGTATGCTGAGAACGAGCTTCAGGATGAATGGACTCGCCGATATAAAAAACTCGTGCAGCAAGAGTCAAAAGGTGAAGGTCTTCGTCGTTGTACGACTGTTCACTGTAGGCTTTAAGCCAATGAAATAAAGTTGCAGCTAAAACGGAAAGTTTACGGTGATGTTCACCATCAAGCTGATATTCCTTACTTAACTGATAAAAGCTCTCCTCGGTGACATTAGGAAAAATGTCGGTTTTCATTTCTGTTAATAATGTTTCAAAAAAGACACCCTCACGCAACCCTTTGTTACTTAAAATGAAACGTTCAGTGTTGATATAATCGAGAAGTGTTTCGATTACACAAATTGCTGGAAGTATAATATCAGCTCTGTCTTTCGATAACCCATCTACCTGTTGTCTTTGCTTAAGTGTAATGTCATAAAGTTTATCGAAAATGGCAGAAACATCTTTTTTGTTCATTTCATAATGATGAAGACCAGCTAATGGATAGTCGATCGAATGCTGGTGAACAAGAGCGATATTTCTGGCGCTTCCGCCAATGCCGATTACCGGATCATTCGTACTTTTTAACCAAGGAAGGGTATCGAAAGCATCGTGAACAAATTTTCGGAGTTGTCGTAATTCGGTATCAGTTGGCCTGTCACCGTCTTCGACAAATCTTCGCTTTAGAGTTAACGCTCCGAATGGGAAGCTATGATAATGTTTCAAATCCCTGTTTTTAAATAACGTAATCTCTGTGCTTCCTCCACCAATGTCAATTGTAATGCCGTCTGCAACTTCAGTAGAATTAGCCACAGCTAAAAAGCCATAACAGGCTTCTTCTTTTTCAGATAAAACACGAAAAGACATGTCAGTTTCTTCCTCTAAAAAATGTTCTATTTCTTCACGGTTCACTGCGTTTCTTATGGCTGCAGTAGCTACTCCGCGAACCTCGGTGATTGTGTACTGTTCCATAACCGCACGGAATCGACAAAGTGTTTCTTTCATCGTTGCTAGTCCTTCAGCGGATAAACAACCAGCCTCATCGATATGAGAGCTGAGGCGTGCGACAATTTTTAAGTTTTCGATTTCTTTATAACCTCCCTGGTTGTCAATCTCAAAAATCACGAGTCGAATTGAGTTTGAGCCAAGGTCAATAACTGCTGTTTGTTTTTTCATTATTTCACGTCCTCGGGTGCTAGTATTTCCAGCTCACCTTCTCCTCATTATAGTTTCATTTTACAGTGACGATATGTCACATGCATGTGTTTTGTTTACAAATATTTTCACCTCATGTATAGTAGGATAAGAAATAAATCGTAATCATTCTTAAAAGCTAACTTTGTTGGCGTTGTGATAAAGATAGAGGAACGTGATAGCATGTCAACTAAACAAACGGCCATTGAAATTTCCGACCTTTCCTTTGATTATAATGGGCGAAATGTTCTTGAAGACATTCATTTGAGAATTGATGAAGGATCATTTTTAGGACTGGTCGGACCGAATGGTTCGGGTAAATCAACACTTGTAAAATGCCTTCTCGGGTTGCTCACTCCTAAAAGCGGGAACATACGCTTGTTTGGTAAGGAGCTCATGAGCTTTGATCAATGGGAGAACATAGGTTTTGTCAGTCAAAAAGCAAACAGCTTTAACAGCGGCTTTCCGGCAACAGTATTTGAAGTCGTTTCAATGGGTCTTTACGGGAAAGTTGGACTGTTTCGTTTTCTTACTCGAAAGCATAAAGAACAAGTTAAAAAAGCGATTGAGCAAGTAGAAATGGAAGAGTTTATGTACGAAAATATCGGTCAGCTTTCAGGTGGACAGCAACAGCGAGTATTTATTGCGAGAGCATTAGTCAGTAATCCACGCCTTTTAATTCTTGATGAACCAACAGTAGGCGTAGATGCGAAAAGTGTTCAACGTTTTTACACGATGTTAAAGGATTTGAACGTTAATCAAGGGATTACACTCGTATTAGTGACTCACGATATCGGGGCGATGACGCAATATGTAACCGATGTTGCGTGCTTAAATAAACACCTTCACTTCCACGGTGGTACAGCAGAATATGAAGAACAGGAAGAAGATATGATGTCGCGAATGTATGGTCATGATGTACAAGTATTGACACACAACCACGACCACCATCACGATCACGACGGAGGTCAAGCTCGTGATTAGTGTGTTTTTTCAGTACGATTTTTTAACATATGCCTTGTACGCGGGGCTGATGGTCGGTTTTTTAGCCCCTTTTTTGGGGGTGTTTCTCGTTGTTAGGAGACTTACCTTAATTGCCGATGCTTTGTCTCATATTACGCTTACAGGCATTGCTTTTAGCTTACTATTAGGTAGACATTATGGATTTTTCGCTGGGTTAAACCCTCTTTATATGGGAGCTGTTTTTTCTGTAGGTGGATCTCTTTTGATCGAGAGGCTGCGTACGGTTTATCAGTTTTATAAAGAACTTGCGATTCCGATTATTCTCTCTGCTGGAATTGGAATTGGCGTAGTGTTTATCAGCCTCGCAAACGGGTTCAACAACGATTTGTTTAATTATTTGTTTGGAAGCGTAGTGGCAGTGAGTCGGTCTGATTTTTATACAATTCTAGGGATTACCGTTATTGTTACAGTGCTTCTCGTTTTATTTTATAAAGAGCTGTTTTTTCTTAGCTTTGATGAGGACCAAGCGGTTGTGTCTGGTATCCCGCGTCGCTTTTTGCATGTGTTATTTATTATTATGGTCGCTTTAGTTATTGCTGCTTCTATGAGAGTGGTTGGGATCCTACTCGTATCGTCTTTAATGACACTACCTGTGGCTGCTGCAATGCGACTAGCAAGAGGTTTTAAGCAAATGTTTTTATACTCTGTTTTGTTCGGGGAAATTTCAGTGGTAGTCGGTATGGTGAGTGCATTCCATCTGGATTTAGCACCAGGAGGAATGATTGTCATGGTCAACGTATTTATCTTATTAATTATTGTGCTTCTCACTCGTAAGCGAGTGTAATTTTTGAAGGTGTGAATAAATGATGGAATTTATACAGCAACTTACGTTTTTAGAAAGAGGGATTATTGCAGGACTGATAATTGGTTTTATTTGTCCGTTGCTTGGTGCTTTTTTGCTTGTCCGTCGGATTACCATTATCTCAGAAGCTCTTTCTCATATTACACTCACAGGAATTGCCGCTGGTGTGTTTTTAAGTCAGACGACTTTGTGGCTCGGTTTTATAAACCCACTTTATACGGGTCTCATTTTTTCTTTAGCTGGTTCTTTACTAATCGAAAAGTTGAGGCAAATTTATAAACACTTTCAGGAACTGGCGATTCCAATTATCCTTTCATCTGGAATTGGACTGGGTGCTATTTTAATCAGTTTATCTCCAGGTTCTTATAACGAATGGTACAACTATTTATTTGGAAGTATCGTGACAGTCACTGTTGGAGATTTATGGTTTATTTTATTAACGGGTCTGGTTGCGTTCATGATTTTAATGATGTTTTATAAAGAGTTACTTTCCATTTCGTTTGATCAGGAATTTGCCAAAACATCAGGAATAAAAGTACGACGCATCAACTTCTTCTTTTCGCTTCTCATCGCCATCGTCATTTCGATGTCGATGAAGGTAGTTGGGATTCTACTTGTAGGTGCTATGGTGACGTTGCCGGTGGCTGCTAGTATTCAGCTGGCGAAAAGCTTTCGACAAGTGGTTTTATTAGGGGTTGTATTCGGGGAACTTGCGATGATTGGAGGGATTTTCTTTTCCTATCATTTAAACGTAGCTACAGGAGGAATGATTGTCGTAATGGGCGTGATTTTACTACTAATAGCTTCAGTTCTAAAACGCTTTCGTAAAGGGTTTGCATAAGTTATCTAACGCTTAGTCCAGGAGGGGTAGTTTGCATGAATATCGAACAAGCATTAAAAGTGATGAAAGATCAAGGGTACAAACATACCGATAAACGAGCGGATATTCTGACCTTGTTTTCAAATGAAAAGCGATATCTAGCTGCGAAAGATGTGCTCCAAGCATTGCAAGACACGTACACCGGATTGAGTTTTGATACGATTTACCGCAACCTTTCCTTGTTTACTGAGCTTGGTATTCTAGAGGAAACAGAGCTAGAAGGGGAAAAGAAATTTCGTTTTGCATGCTCAACAGATGACCATCACCATCATCTCATCTGCGTCGATTGTGGGAAAACAAAGCATGTTCACAATTGTCCTATGGATAGTTTTAAAGAAAGTGTGGATGATTTTCAGATCATTGGTCACAAATTTGAAATTTATGGCTATTGCTCTGAATGTGAAGGGAAACAAGAAGCAAATGAAGTGTGATGTAGAGTATAACCGTTTACCGTTTCTATTCTTGTAATAGAAACGGTATTTTTTAAAAAGATAAGAATTTAGAGGGCAGCTACCTACACACGGTGGAAGCTAACGCTGTTTTTTCTATACATAAGTGGAAGGTTTGCCCACTTTCATTGAATGAGATTGGTGTCTTACCTTGATGATTCAATATTAGTAACTACATCTAAAAAAACCTGTGTCGTTATATTGGTTGGGCTGATGACCTTAAATCTTTTAGATATTGGGTGGATTTCGCTTATCTGGCCAAAACATATGTGTACTTCATTTTCAAAAACATACTCAATCTTCAGCGTTTCCTTGGATTCAAGAGCATCTAGAAGCTTGTTTTCAAAAGCCTCGATCCTCGTAACATCCAGTTCACGTAAGTTCTCGTAAAGGTTGTCTTTCATATCGGTTTTCACCACCTAAATAGAGAGTATGTTTTGGTGATTTGTCTAAGAAGGAAAATAGATACATCTTAAGCTAGGGCAGGGAACGAACACCTGTTTCACTTTTATTATAGAATACCATGAATAAGGTGCGTTGTTTATGTTTTTGTTACTAATATTGTGTGTTTTTGTGTAATCAATATTGAGGATTAGAGAAGTCTCCGCACTCTTCTCAAAGGCTCTATAAAAGGTCAAAAAACTTCCACCAAGGTAACATGGTCGAAGCTGACGCTGTTTTTAATAAAGGCTGATTTAGTAAAGTTTTTTGCTTTTTGAGCGTTTTTTCAAAGCTGTCACGCTATGCGTAACAGGGCAAGCATGCGCTTGCCTAACGCTCAAAAAACAAATAGCAACAACCTTTTAGAAGAGAGCCTTAATAAAAGACTGCTTTGCGGTTTTTCTTAATTTATTGACCAAATAAGTGCTGTACTGTTTTTTGGGCTTCTTGCCAGCTATTAACCCGGTGAACCAAAGTCGGAACAGGATCCTGGTTATACGGTGTATTGATTAACACAACAGGAATCCCACATTCTTCGGCGATATTCACAGCATTATCATGTTTATCTTCAAAGAATGCATCGACTTTGTGCTTTTTAACTGCTGCAATTTTATCATGCTGCCCTAAAAGCTCAATGTGATGATAGGGCAGAGCGTTTTCATCAAACCAGTTTTTCGTCAAGTCTGAAAAACGGTTATGTCGCGCACTAATATAAAATAACTCATGTACCTGTTCCCACTCGAGAAGTGTTTCTTTAACTTTTGCAGCAAGATTTGCTTGAGCATACAAATCTCCCTCGTGTTCCTGCATCCACTTCCAAAAATCAGCCTCGGAAATGCCAAGCACCTTACTCAAATCATACTGCGTTACATCATCAAGTGTTAACTCACGTTTAAAATGCTGATTTATATGAGGGATGAATGTAGCTGGGTCCGTAACTGTACCATCAATATCAATACCGAAACGATATCTCTTCTTATTCATTGTTCAATCACCTTTCTATCTCCAAAAATTACACAAAATTGTGCGGGGTCAGACCCTTGAACTTTTCACATACTATGGTTACGTCCGAAAATAAAGGAGGAGAACCATGGACGAACGCAATCCAGAAAGAGACCTGCGCCTTGTGGATGAGGAGCGGGACGACTATCCAAACGAAACACTTAATCGTAATGAGGACGCTAATTTCGGCGAGGAAACGGCGGCTGAAGTTTCGCCGAACGCTACTGGAATAGGAGCAGAGCCTCGACAACAGTCTTCAGACGGTGGTGAAGCCGAGGAGGATGCTGGGACAGAAGGAAGAGGCTTGGGGGCAATTGGTGTTGCCATAGCCATCGTAAGTTTATTCTTCCTGCCGGTCATCTTAGGTGCAACTGCTATTGTGATTGGTTTCATCGCTCGTGCAAGAGGTCACGCAGGGTTAGGGTATACTGCAATCGGGATCGGGGCTTTCTCGATCATCATCAGTTTGTTTATGTCTCCATTTTTTTAGCCGGCGTGATCTGAAAAACACCAAACAGAAGGCGCACACATTTCGTGTGCGCCTTCCTTTCATTCAAAACTTAAGTCGTATTCTCCACGGACTAAGCTTTTTGAGCGTCCTCTTCTTTTTCTTTTTGTTTCTTGTAATGTTCTTCTGCGAGCTTATCGATTTCTTTCTTTAATTCATCGACCATGATTTCTTCTGGTACTTTTCGAATAATTTCTCCGTGTCTGAAGAGAAGGCCTTCACCTCTCGCGCCGGCTATACCAATATCGGCTTCTTTAGCCTCACCTGGTCCGTTTACAGCACATCCAAGGACACTAACTTTAATTGGAGCATGAATTTGCTGAATATATTCTTCTACTTCATTTGCAATGCTTATTAAGTCAATTTCGATTCGTCCGCAAGTCGGGCAGGAAATTAACGTTGCCGCATTCGCAGCAAGACCGAATGTTTTCAACAATTCCTTTGCTACTTTAATTTCTTCTACCGGATCAGCACTTAATGAAATCCGCAGCGTGTTTCCGATTCCATGGTTTAATATTACCCCTAGTCCAGCAGAGCTTTTTACTGTACCTGCAAAAAGTGTACCGGATTCAGTAATCCCTAAGTGAAGCGGGTAGTCAAACGCTTCTGCAGCTTTCTTGTATGCCTCAACAGCTAATCCGACATCAGATGCTTTCATAGAGACGATGATGTCATAAAAGTCAAGGTCTTCTAAAATTTTGATGTGATGCAGAGCACTCTCTACCATCCCCTCTGCCGTCGGGTACCCGTATTTCTCTAAGATTCTTTTTTCTAAAGAACCCGCGTTTACGCCAATCCGGATTGGAATCTTTTTCTCTTTAGCTGCATTGACAACAGCTTCGACTTTTTCACGTCGGCCGATGTTACCCGGGTTAATTCGGATTTTGTCAGCTCCGCCTTCAATTGCTTTTAAAGCTAACTTATAGTCAAAATGAATATCCACGACAAGTGGAATGTTTATGCGCTTTTTAATATCAGGAATTGCTTCAGCTGCGCGCATATCCGGACAAGCTACACGGACAATTTGACAGCCCGCTTCTTCTAAACGGTTAATTTCTGCCACAGTCGCTTCAACATCGTGGGTTTTTGACATCGTCATGCTTTGAATGATGACTTCATCATTACCGCCGATTGTTAATGGTCCGACTTGTACCGGGCGCGTATCCTTTCGATGCGTGAATTGGGTCACTGAATCATCGCCCCTTTATTGTAGTTGAAAGATGATTAAAATTATCTATCCTCACACATTGTATCAGCGACCCGGCATACTAGCAAGGACTACGATTTTAGTAGGTGTTTAAAACATTCAGGAAAAATCGCAATGAATCTGATCTGACTTGGGTTATGATTCTGGAGTGTTTTGAACGTCTATGTATAAAGGAAAGCGATAAGTTTGACCGACCTGAATTTCATGAGCACTCACTTCAGGGTTTAACAGTTCAAAGTCATCTGCGATCTGATCAAAGCCTGCATCGATTGTTTGGTCTTGGTGGAGGGCTTGTACGATCGTGTAAACAGTATGTCCGGATTCAACAATGACTTCCTGATAAACGAGAGTAGTACCTTCTTGCTGATCTGCAGCGTCTTGGTTTTCATCTGCATGTTCTATATTTTGCTCACTTATAGAATGGTCGGGTAAGGTACCTTCAGTGAGATCATAATAAACACTAACAACAAGGATAATGAAAATCGCAATACCAATCAGCTGCTTCATGCTTGTCCATCTCCTTTCGGTTGAATACTATACTCTATGCTTGTCCTTCTTTATTATGACAAGAAATAGAAATGAATGAATTTTTGGGTAGAGTAGAGTTACTCTTGTGTAGAATAATGACTTTTTCTTGTAGAATTGTGTTCTAAATCAATCAGATCCACCTAAAGAGCTTATAATTTTTAAAGGCAGGTGAGTCCTATGATGACAAAAAAAGAACGCCTTATCATATTTATGCTCGGGCTTTTACCATTTTTAATGGTAATTGGAAATTCAATGTTCATTCCATTGCTGCCGACAATGGAAGTGGACCTTGGGATCAGCTCTGTTCAATCGGGTTTCATTTTAACTATTTTCTCAATCCCTGCAGCTCTGTCGATTCCGTTTGTGGGCATTCTTTCGGACCGGATCGGGAGAAAAAGAGTTGTGCTTATCTCACTCATCATCATCGCAGTAGGGAGTGTCATTTGTTCTATAGCTGTCATGATGTATGGCCAGTTTGCGTATATCTTGTTATTAGTTGGTCGCTTTGTGCAGGGGATTGGTGCAGGGGGCACGGCTTCATTAGCGATGGCATTTATCGGTGATCAGTTTCAAGGAGGAAAACGCAGCACGGCACTGGGGGCGATGGAAGTATTTAATGGACTTGGGAAAGCAGTGAGTCCGTTACTTGGAGCTGTGGCTGCCTTGTTTATTTGGACGAGCACCTTTTGGTTGTATTTTGTTTTAGCACTTCTCGCATTAGCAGGAATTTTCCGCTACGTTCACGAAGAAAAAATTAATCGAGACTCTCTCAAGTTTAGTGTATACTTTAAAACAGTCATCACGGCATTTAAGCGTGAAGGGCGCTGGCTCATCCCAGTGATGATCGTAGGCGGTGCAGCACTTTTCATTTTATTCGGGCTTCTCGTTTATTTGAGCTATGAGATTGAACGCGTATACGCGTTAGGTGGTGCCACAAAAGGCGTGATCATCGCGATCCCATTGACTGTTTTTACGATTGCTTCATATATAGCGGGGAAAAAGATTGGTGGGGAACCTGAGCGCATACGTTTCTTTTTTGCTCTCGGATTTTTATTCATTTTAGCGCCATTAACAATGGCTCTTGTTTGGCACACGTTTTTGACGACTGTGGTTTATATGGTGATTCTTTCAGCAGGTATTGGATTTATTCTTCCGTGCTGTAACCTGTTAGTCACTTCTGCCGTCTCACATAATGAGAGGGGTATGGTTGTCTCGTTTTACCATATGATTCGCTTTCTTGGTGTCGCGTTTGGACCTGTTATTTATAGTTTGTGGATGTTCGATGAGTGGGGAATGTTTTTAAAATCACTTTTTATCATTGCTGCTACAGCCATTTGGCTTAGAACTATAATGCCAGCACCTGAGCGTTCTTGGACAACAGAACATCCATAAAGAGGACGACTCTCAATAAGATGAAAATCATCCTTTGTCCTTTGGTTTACAAGGCTGTTGTCGTAAACTTTAAGAAAAAAGAGCCTTTAGAATAGAGCCTCACAAAAATAATGAGGATACTTAAAGCGGAAAGTCGTTTCGAAATGATATAAGAAACGACAGGGAAGGAGAAATGAAAAATGAAACATAAACTTTTTAAAAGTGCGGTGACAGTTTTTGCTGGCTGGTTTTTATTCGCTTCCATGGCATTTGCCGATGCTGCACCAGGTGACGTATTGGTCACGCTTGGAGAAGACTTATCTAATGAGCAACGAGCGACTCTTTTAGATGAAATGGGTGTTGACGAAGAATCAGCGATAATGTATACCGTTTCTAATGATGAAGAACATCAGTACTTAGGAGATTATATTTCTGCCAGTCGAATTGGTACAAACGCGTTATCTTCTACAAAAATCACTTTGCTTGAAAGCGGAGAAGGGGTAAATGTAGAAACGAACCGCATTGACTGGGTAACTGAGGCGATGTACGCTAATGCCCTAGTTACTGCGGGTGTAGAAGATGCAGAAATTTATGTAACAGCACCTTTCAATGTGAGTGGTACTGCAGCTCTTACAGGGCTGATTAAAGCGTACGAAGCTAGCACAGAAGAAGTGATTCCCGAAGAACAAAAACAAGTGGCGAATGAAGAAATGATCAAAACCGCGGAACTTGGTGAAGAGTTTGGTACTGAAAAAGCAGCTGAATTGATGACACGTATTAAAGAAGAAATCGCGGAAGGAAATGTTGAAACCGAAGAAGATCTCCGCGACTTAATTCAACGGATTGCTAATGAACTCGGTATTGAATTAACCGAGGAAGAGCTAAATGGTCTTGTTTCCTTGTTTCAGCGTATGCAAAACCTCGACATCGACTGGGGAAAAGTCCAAAATCAAATCGGTAAAATCCGTGATAACCTAAGCGAATTCCTTGAAAGCGAAGAAGGGCAGGGACTCATTCGATCCATTCTTGACTTCTTTGATGCATTAATTGATGCTGTTAGAGGTTGGTTTTCTTCTGGTGTGATCACTTGGTTTAAGTCGTAACTAATCAAAACAGCTCCGCGTAAAGCGGGGCTGTTTTAAGATCAACAGAACTGGTATTAGAACTAGGGACGCTTTTTTAATTAAGGTTTCAAAGCTAACTTTTTTTAATTTGAAACTTTCCTCATGAAGTATTCGTATACATGTTAAATCGATAAATTCTGGTATCATAGAAGTAACGAATTCTCTTTCGAGTAAGGGGGCAACTTATGGAAATGTTAGAATCTGCAACAATAGGTTTTCTCGTCGTTTTTTTAGGTACACTTTTTATTTTTGGTGAAATTATGGTAAGAGCAAAAGGCTTGTTTGGTATTCTTGGTATCGCGATTATGTCAATGTACTTTTCTTATCACTTAACAGCCGATGCGGGACTTTGGGTAGTATTACTGTATGTGATCGGATTATTACTCATTATTTTTGATGGGAAAGTAACTACAGACGGTACAATAGCTCTCGTTGGTGCTTTATTAATGATCTTAGGCTTATCTTTACCAACACCAAGTGTTGTTTATGGAGCGCTTGTGGCCATGGCTCTTATGATCGCCGTACCTACCTCGTTTTTGTTCACTAAAGTATTTCCATCTCGAAATTTGTGGTCAAAAATGACGCTCAAAGACAAGCTCACGGGGGACGAAGGGTACAATTCAATGAATGAAAGTTATAAAGAACTCGTTGGTAAACCAGGAGTTACTAAAACTCCTTTCAGGCCGACCGGAACCGTTGAGGTTGAAGGGAAACTGTATAGTGCAACATCGGATAATCAATGGATTCAAGCTGACGAAAAGATCAAAGTTATCAGTGTCGATGGAACGAGAATCGTCGTCGTTCCTGAAAAGTAAAAATCGAAAAACTGGAGACAAATTGATTTAGATGGAGGAGACAGTCGAAAAGCTGTCTCTTTTTTGTGGTAAAAATGAAAAAAGTAAAGTAATAAGATTTGATTTTAGGTACAAAGTATCATTTTTAGAATGATGACAAAATTCAGCATAATATGTATGGTTCTTTTGTATATAATGGGACTACATCAAACGTTCTATATCGTAGCCGATAATATTAAGTTTCACTAGTCAAAACGTAATCTATGAAAAAGCCATCTAGAATTTCACTAGGTAAAGCAGAGTTTTCGTGTAAACATGATGAAAGGAAAAGTCGATTCGCCTCCTTTACTTGGATGGGGAGTTTGATTTCGATTTTCTTTCCCACCTCCTTCTAGTTTAACGGCAAATCTATCGAAAGGTAGAGACGCAAAGCTACGGGTCTAATGAACGAGGAACAGTAGGAGATCCTTGTTTTATGATCGCCAAGCTGCCTAGTGGGGATAAAACTTGAGAGGGGGAGTTCAAATGGTGGTAGTGCAGGGGGAGCAACAGCAATCATGGGACAAAGAGTGGGAGAAACTTATTCAAGAAGCGAGGGAAATAGGGTTATCAAAAGAAGAAATTCGTTCGTTTCTCAACAAGCAGGTACATAAACACAAAACGGTTTGATAGATCTTTAATATAAATTTTATAGAAATATCCTAAGCACTTCTAATAAATGGTTAGGAGTGTCTTTTTTTGAAGAAGAGGTTTGCCGCATTTTGTCCACTTGTTTCGTTTTATCGAACAATGAAAAACTGAAATAATTCGTGAAAAAGTGAGGAAATCGGTGATTGTACGATTTGAAAGACGCCGTATGTTCGTTATTTAGTCAATTTACGCGTATTTAAGGTTTTTCAAAATGGTCGTTGGCATTTATACTATATTTTATTCGATATAAAGAACGTTTGGGGAAGAGAAAAAATTGAGGGTCGGTATCTTATATGAGTGGCAAGTGTAGCTCATAAAAAAGCTACAATATGTCTCGGCGATTGTATACTAAGAAGCTTGACTACTAGAAAGTGTTCAAAAAGTCCACTAAAAATAGCTGTCGGAGAATAGGATCTCCTGGGGAAGCTCGTTGGCTTGTTTCTCTCTCCTCACGTATTAACACCAGATGTAAAGCTACGTAGAGTATCAGTGATCGTTAGGCTGTCTTGCTCGTCGCTCTGGTGCTCGAAACTTCGCCGCCTCGATCTACTCGGCTCTTTTTATAAGGTAACTGGTGCCTTTAGACCCAGTTATCATACCTTGTGGTGTCTAATAAGACATGGGAGTTTTGAACAAGCACTAATAGAGAGAGTTTTAATAGGTCATTTATTTAAATGGCCGTTGGGAAGTTTTTGAAGCTGGGTTTTCGGTGGAAGGAGTACCAATCATGGGGGGGCTATAGTAATAATTGATACAGTACCGGCAGGGTATTTAGCGTTGAAGAATGAGAGTAGTGAGCATTGCAATTGAGAACAACAAAAAACCTCCATTAAATTTGAGAGGCCTTTTGCAACATGGAGTTTGTTCTTACTTCTTCATCTTCCACTTATTGAATTCAAGGAAATCCCGGAACTCATCTTTAGAAATGCCAGAATTCATGGCTTCCTTAACAAGAGATCGCCATTCATCGTCCATGTCATACGTAGTCCCATCTGTAGGTTGGCCTGGATTATCTTTAAGTAGGTGATCAACGGAAATATCAAGAACTGCTGCGATTTTTTCTAAAAATTGAATGGAAGGGTTTGTTTGAATATTTCTTTCTATTGCACTTAAGTAGGATTTGGCTACACCTGCTCGCTGAGCTAAATCTGTTAATGATATCCCTTTTTCTTTTCGGTATCTTTTAACTCGGTATCCGATCATCTTTCATTACCCCTTTACTTTAACGTGCCTTACCTAGTGTTTGCACGGGTTATTTTTATTATAAGTTCGTTTGTGCAATGTTCGTTATGGCGGTCTGTGTTCACTCGATTGTTCGTTACCTATTAAATATAGCATATTTTTTCTTGCTGTGACATTTGATGTCATACTTTTTTTAAATAATTCTAATCCAACAAAAGTTTTTTGTGAAAATAGCCAAAAAAGGTGGAACCATTTAGGTTCCACCTTTTTCGATTATTTCTATTTTCGTTTTTGCAAGCACCCGAATGCCTAACGCCCAAAAAAGAAGGCAACACTTTTATAAATATTACAATTCTTTTGGTTCTTCTGTACGTGGTCTTGGGATGTTACGGAATACTTGGAATAACATGACGATGGCAATGACCCAATAAATACCGAATTGGAATGGTACTGGTATGTGAAGGGCATCGATAATACTAAATAAGACGGTCGGCATGGTTACGGTAAAGGCGGCAATAACCCAACAATGTTTAAATGTAAGGTTTGGTACACCGGCACTTTTTCTGAACATTAAACCAAGTAAAGCTAATACCGTTACACCGATGAATTTTCCTGCAGTAAAGAATAAATACAAAAGGGCAACAATAATGCCAATAATGAGAGGTAATAAACCTGAGATTGAACTGATCAGATCAACAGCTTCTTGTTTAGTAAGATCAAGACCAAAATCTTGATAACCAATCGATTCTTGGGCGACGCCATTTGTAATAAGGATTGCTTCACGCTCAAGCAAGGCGATTGCATCAGTGTACTCACCTCTAAGGTCATTCTCAGTTAAACTGCCTGTAGGGTCAAACACAATTGTTTGTCCGTCTTCTTCGTTTATTACAGGTTCGTCTACTTCAGTAGAAGAGAGAACACCGTTTTCGATTGCAAAATCAGGTACGTTTTCTTCCAATTGCGTTTCTAGTTGTGTGACAAACGAATGGATTGTCGTCCCGAGTGATATTGCAATAGGAATAAGGGTAATGAACATAAGGAGGAAAACGTATCCAATACCGCGACCGATTTTTTGATGACGGAAGGCAGCAATCATCTTTGGAGAATATAAGCTAGCAATAAATTGTTTAAAAATATTCATTTGTGCACTCCTTTGACTATACGTATCGAATCCATTACAATTTTATCGGATTGTACTAAGAAGTACAACAATTCTAGTTTTCAATGTAGAGTTTTTTTGTTGTTGAGGTAATTAAACAGCAGGTTAAAAACTTAATAAAATCTTTACAATTGATTAATGAAACATTAATACTTCATCTGTACTATGAAAAACGTTGGACGAATGATGAAATTAACTCAGTCACAAGGGGATGAGATTGTTGGAATTAGAGCTTCGGGATCTGCTTTTTATGTTTTTTGGCGGACTAGCTATTTTCTTATTTGGGATTAAATTTATGGGTGACGGCTTGCAAAAGGTTGCGGGAGACAAGTTGCGCGACATCCTGGATAAAACGACAAGTAACCCGATTATGGGGGTTCTTGCTGGGATTGTGGTCACGGTTCTTTTACAAACAAGTACCGGAACGACTGTACTTACTATTGGCCTCGTAAACGCAGGCTTTATGACATTTAGACAAGCTATTGGTGTCATTATGGGAGCGAACATTGGAACGACGGTTACAGCATTTATTATTGGTTTAGATATTTCCGAATACTCCCTTCCTGTTATCGCAATCGGAACGTTTTTAATTTTCTTCCTTAAAAACAAAAAAGCGAACAATTTTGGTCAAGTATTCTTTGGTTTTGGAGCTCTCTTTTATGGTTTAGAACTTATGGGTGACGGACTGAGTCCATTACGTGAGTGGGAAGCTTTTGCTGATTTAACGGTAAGTATGAGTGATAATCCATTGCTTGGTGTTTTGATTGGAATTATTTTTACAGTCAGTGTTCAAAGTTCAACCGCAGCGATTGGTCTTTTGCAACAGCTTTATGCACAAGGCGCGATGGACTTGCCTGCAGCGTTGCCAGTTCTGTTCGGTGACAATATAGGAACAACAATTACAGCTGTCCTTGCTTCACTAGGAGCGTCATTAGCTGCAAAGCGTGCGGCAGCATCACACGTAATATTCAATTTAATTGGTACAATTATTATCTTAATCTTTGTTGTACCGTACACGCATTTTATTGCTGCGCTCAGTGCGAGATTAGACCTTAATCCTGAGATGCAAATTGCTTTTGCTCACGGAATATTTAACACAGCGAACGTCTTGGTTCAACTACCGTTCATCGGAATATTAGCGATGATCATCTTGAAAATTTTACCTGGTAAAGAAACCGTTATTGAGTATAAAGCCCAGCATTTGGATCCGGTGATTATCCAGCAATCTTCCTCCATTGCTTTAGGCCAAGCGAAAAAGGAAACACTACGCATGGCTGAGCTTTCAGAAAAAGGCTTGATTGAAGCAGGGAAATTTATTAAAACAAAACAAAAGCGACATGCTGAATTAACGTATCAGTTTGAGGATGCCGTTAATAATCTCGATCGAAAAATCACTGATTATCTAGTAAGGATTTCATCAAATTCTTTATCTTCAGCTGACTCTGAACAGCACTCTATGCTTATGAATACCGTGCGTGATATTGAACGCGTCGGTGATCATATGGAAAACTTAATAGAATTAGCTGAATATCAGATTGCAAATAAAGTTAAAATGAGTGAACTGGCGATAGAAGATCTCAGTGAAATGCTTGACTTAACAGTAGAGACTCTTCAAAAAGCCATTAAATCCCTTGAGGATAATGACATTGGTATAGCTCGTTCAGTCGTATTAAAAGAAGAACAAATCGATAAAATGGAGCGTCAACTTCGTAAAAAGCATATCATCCGTTTAAACGAAGGTAATTGCAGCGGCGCAGCCGGAATCATTTTTGTAGATATGATCAGTAACCTTGAGCGTATTGGTGACCATGCCGTAAATATTGCAGAGGTCGTGATTGGTGAAGAATAATATGATATAATAGAAGGGGTTAAACACCCCTTCTGTTTTTTTATATCAGATGAGCAGGGTCGCAATCTCATTTTTTTATCATGCTGAAAAGAAGTTGAAACTTTTTCTGAAAAAACGTTGACTTTTTGTCAATACACATGCTAAGATATTTATTGTCTTTGAAGAAACGTTGCTTAACGCTAGCGCTAGTTTAAAGTACAAATACGGCGGTGTAGCTCAGCTGGCTAGAGCGTACGGTTCATACCCGTGAGGTCGGGGGTTCGATCCCCTCCGCCGCTACCATAATTCGAGGACCCTTAGCTCAGTTGGTTAGAGCAGACGGCTCATAACCGTCCGGTCGTAGGTTCGAGTCCTACAGGGTCCACCATACAACTGGATACATAGATTTCCTTTTAATAGGAACGCTAATGCATATGGAGGAATACCCAAGTCCGGCTGAAGGGATCGGTCTTGAAAACCGACAGGGGCTTCACGGCCCGCGGGGGTTCGAATCCCTCTTCCTCCGCCATACTTACAATCAACGATTTATGTGTTCATAATGAGAACATGTAAATCGTTTTTTACTTTGACTCTTTTATAAAAGGTTGTTGCTATTTGCTTTTGAAGGTAACTCGCATTGTATAGTAGAATTCTGTTGAAAATCGATATTCAAGTAGAAGGAATGCAGACTAGAGGATGTTTGAGCTAGCCACAAAACGTCGATAGCTTTTTTTTTCGGGATTTTTGGACATCCACTAAAAGGGGTGATGATAGAATGAATGTATCTGTCACAACTGAAGCTCAAGAGCAAATAAATAGTCGAATAACTAAGTGTGAAATTGAAGGTACAATTATTGAAATTGAGCATGATACAGATGGCTGTGGCTGTGTTGTCAGTGGGGTAGCGCGTCTTATGCAAAGGGATCAGGTTCCTGCTAAGTACGAAACCCTTCATTCAAATCATGAAAGGGTTTTATATATATTCAATCCTCAAATGAAGGTGTTTTTTGACCGGGAAATGATTATTGATTATCGGAATGGCAGGTTTCAATTAAAGAGTGCCAATCAGATGTTTAACCCGAGATTAAAGTTTGTGCCACTGGCATAGCTAGTGATACCGGTTCATGTCCATAGAAAAACCAAACGAAAATGCCCAGGACAATACAATAGATGGCAAAATACGAGAGCTTTGTGTTTCTTACCATGCTAATTAACCAGCGAATTCCAACTAAAGCAAACAGAAATGAACTGATGAAAGCGAATGTTAAGCTTATTGAATTTGTATCATACAGCGTACTGATTGAAGTGAGCTTTAGCAATGTAAGTCCGCTTATAATGGGGATCGAGAGTAAGAAGGAGTACCGGAGTGCTTCTTCTTTTTTTAACCCGAGCATCATCGCACCGACGAGTGTACTTCCGGCTCTTGAGATACCGGGAATTATGGCAATTGCTTGGGCGATGCCGATCCAGATTGCATCTTTATATGAGATGTCGCCGCGTTCTTTTCGTTCCTGAAAGCCACCGTGTTCGATGAAGATGAGAAAAATCCCTGTGATGATCAGCGCTACAGCAATAAGGGAAAAGCTCGTCAATCCTTCTCCCAATGTACTTTCCAACATCTTACCTACAATAAAGGTGATGACAGTGGAGATGAGTAGAAGAATGATAAAGCGAAAGTCATTTTTTCCTTTTACGTTGCGTTTATAGAGATAGTCCCATGCATTTTTTATTAGTGCGAGCAATTCTTTTCGGAAATAAACAATAACAGCTAAAAGAGATGAGAAATGAAGCCACACTTCTAAGGTCAGAGTGGGGTCTTGATAAGAAATACCAAGCAATTTTTCAACAATTAATAGGTGGGCAGAGCTGGAAATCGGTAAAAATTCACTAATCCCTTGGACAAGACCGATAATCAGCGCTTCAAACCAGTTCATAAGCAGGCTCCTTTCTACGATCAGCAGGTCTTGTCCTAAATATATGGAAGTAAAAAATGACTATGACTAATAAAAAGGAATTTACTTGTTTTTAGCGAATTAAATAAAGGTGCAGCTAGCATCTTCGTTCGATGTTTATTATTTGAAACCCGAGGGTATATCTGATAATGTAAAATCGTAGGACTTGTTAGATTGGTCTTATTGAAATGCTGCACGTTTTATGCGGACGTAAGGCTCATGGTGATAATGAGGTTATATTATTAGTCTCATTCACATAACTCAGATTACATATTTTCTAAGGAGGAGATTTAAGATGGCATTCACACTTCCAGAACTACCTTATTCACACGACGCTTTAACACCACACATCGATGAAGAAACAATGAAGATTCACCACGGAAAGCACCATAACACGTACGTAACGAAATTAAACGGTGCGTTAGAGGGACATTCCGACCTTCAAAGCAAAAGCTTAGAAGATCTTCTAACAAACTTGGAAGCATTGCCTCAAGACGTTCGCGGAGCTGTTCGTAACAATGGTGGCGGACACTACAACCACACGTTATTCTGGCAAATCATGTCTCCAAACGGCGGCGGTGCCCCAACAGGAGAATTAGCTGACGCCATCAATAGTGCCTTCGGAAGCTTTGACAAGTTCAAAGAAGACTTCAAAAATGCTGCACTTACTCGCTTTGGTTCTGGCTGGGCTTGGCTTGCTGTAAATAACGGCAACCTTGAAATTACAAGTACACCGAACCAAGATACTCCAATCATGGAAGGCAAAACTGGCATCCTTGGTGTAGACGTTTGGGAGCACGCTTACTACTTGAAATATCAAAATAAACGTCCTGACTACGTTGATGCATTCTTTAACGTAATTAACTGGGACGAAGTTGCAAAGCGTTACGCTGAAGCAAAATAAAATTGTACAATATTGTAAGAAGCAAAAAATAAAGAGAGCCGGCAGGGACATCCTTGCAGGCTCTCTTTTTGTGATGGGGAAAAGTTGGGTCGGAGCAGTTCAAAAAGTCAATACTGAATTGCGCTTTTACACAATTGTTCGGGGGACAGTCCCCTTCCTGATTTTAGGCGCATATCCTTTTGGGGTTTTGGCACACTAATTGACGTGACTACATAAGGAGAGTTCTGCTATGAAACGATTCCTCCAGACACTTGTTGGTGATATCGAATTGAATAAAGACTTAAGTTTACTTCTGATTATTGGTGGGCTTTATTCGCTCGGGATAGCGCTGTCAAATACGTTTGTAAATGTTTATTTGTGGAAGCAGTCAGGTCAGTTCATCGATATTGCCTTATATAATTTAGCCATTGTAGTATTACAGCCGATCACTTTTTTATTAGCGGGACGTTGGGCGAAGAAAATAGACCGTATTATTGTTCTTCGCTTAGGTGTGACGTTTTTAAGTGTGTTTTTTACGACTGTTTTAGTTATGGGTGAAAATGCAGGGGAATATCTTTTGATATTAGGAGCATTGCTTGGGATTGGGTATGGATTTTACTGGCTATCCTTTAATGTTCTTACATTTGAAATCACTGAACCAGAAACTCGTGATTTTTTTAATGGCTTTTTAGGAATACTTACATCATTTGCTGGGATGATTGGTCCGATTTTTGCGGGATTTATCATTACACATATGGAAAAATTGACTGGCTACAAAGTGATTTTTGCGATATCTTTAGGAGTTTTTCTCCTTGCTGTTGTCCTTAGTTTCTTTCTTAATCGACGTTCGGCTAAAGGGTCTTTCCACTTAAAGGGTATTTGGAATTTACGAAAGGATGATGACAATTGGCGGGCAATTTGCCGTGCCCACTTTTTCCAGGGTATTAGAGAAGGAACGTTCATTTTTGTGATCGTCGTTTGGATTTATGTAGCAACAGGGAGTGAACTAGCTATAGGTACCTACGGGCTTGTAGCTTCGGCTGTAGCTTTTGTCTGTTATTATCTGGTTGGGCGTTTTATTAAGCCCAGCTATCGAAAGAAAGCTATTCTAATTGGTGGCATTATTTTGTATGGAGCGATATTTTTCATCATTTTTGACCTCAATTTTACGAAACTCCTACTATACGGTGTTACCGTTTCCATTGCTTACCCTCTCCTCCTTGTTCCGTACGTTTCGTTAACCTACGATGTGATTGGAAGTGGATGGAAAGCGGCCGAGATGCGCGTTGAATACATCGTTGTAAGAGAACTCTTTTTAAACTTTGGTCGTGTGACATCTGTGGTATTATTTATTATCTCAGTGTTAGTACTTGGGGAAGAGAAAGGGATTCCAATTATCTTATTAGTTCTAGGACTGGGTCATACGGTAATATATTGGATCGTTAAAGGTATTCATTTGCCTCATGTTGAAGAAAAAGAAAGTTATTCTGTTCTGAAAAAAAAGTAGGATTTGTATCTTTAGGACTAAAACAAGGTATTGAAAAAGAGCACGAATATGCTATAATAAAGTTAAAATTTAAGAGCGCCTGCGGTGTTGGTGAACTTCGAGCTAATTCGAACCGAACACCAATTCACACGGGAGCTTCAAATTGGAACACGGACAACACGCCTTTTTAAGGAAGTTGGAAATGTTTCTGCGAGCACCCACCTGCCTAAGCGCGGGTTCGTGAAGTTTTAGAAGATAACCGCATTCGCGGGCAACCGTTTTTTACAGGCACCTTAAATAGAGGGTGTCTTCTGTCTATTTTAAATATAGTTTTAAAATCCATTAGTAAAATACTTAAGCGGCAACTTTATAAAAACCGCTACCAAACTTGGCGGAAAGCCAAGTTTTCTTTATGTAATTTTTTAACAAAAACTGCTGTGCGGTTTTTCTTGAGAGATCAGGAAGTATAAAAATCTACGTTTCAATGTCTAGCGGAAGTCGCATCGGCTCGTGTCAAATAATCCCCCGATTAAAAGTAAAAAGCACTTTTTATCGGACAGAACATTTGAATTTTTTCGGGTACGCAGGCGCCTTGCGCTTTTCTTAAGGGAAAGGAAATGGCAATGGGAGAAAAAAAACAAAAGGCACATGTGCCAGTTAGATTAAACATTCTTTTCTTTGTTGTATTTGTCTTGTTTTCAGCGTTGATTTTACGCTTGGGTGTTGTGCAAATTGTTCAAGGGGAAGAGTATCAAGAACAGCTTGAGAGGACTGTCAATATTAGTTCACCAGTGGAGGCGCCGCGAGGATTAATTTACGATAGGTATGGTAATGTAGTGGTCGATAATGAATTACAAATGACAGTGACCTATACAAACAGACGAACTTCCACAAAAGAAATGCTGGAAGTAGCAAGGGAATTAAACGAGTATATTACAGTAGAACCGGACCGGATAAATGAACGTGACCAAAAAGATTTCTGGCTGTTAATCAATCAGGAAGAAAATGAAATGCTAGATTTACTAAGTGTTGGTGAAACGGTTGAAGTTTTATCCTTGGAAGAGCAAAGAGAGCTAGATCTAGATGAGGAAGAAGCCTATGCTGAAAGGCTTGACCGGATTACGGACGATCACCTTGATCTAATAACTGAAGAAGGTCATGAAGTTTTCGCTATTTGGCGTGAATTCAATGCTGGATATAACCATTTACCGCACAAAGTCCTTCGTGGAATTGAATACGATGCGGCAGCTGAAATTATGGAACAAATGGAGCACCTTCCTGGTGTGGACATTGTTCGTGATTCTGAACGAAAATATCCATATGAAGGTAGTTTGCGCGGTGTCTTTGGTGAAGTTGGCTCAATTCCGCGAGATCATATCGAACAATTTTTAGCCAATGGTTATACGCGAAATGAAGAGGTTGGTACTAGTTATTTAGAGTCACAGTATGAAAATGTCCTTCGTGGTCGTAACGGTAGCCTAGAAAATCATATGAACAGATCTGGGGAGTTTCTCCGTAACCCTGAGGAAAAACTAGGAAGCCGTGGAAATGACCTTATTTTAAGTATTGATATGGAGCTTCAACAGCGGGTAGAAGAGATTATTGAAAATGAAATTTCAAGCTCTGCCCGGCACTTCTTAGCAGAAGAAGATGCTTATGTTGTAATGATGGATCCAAATACTGGTGATGTCCTTTCCATGGCAGGGTTAAACAGTGACCTAGGTACATTTACGAGTGCCTATGAAGTCGGTTCCTCTATGAAGGGGGCAACCGTTTTAGCGGGTTATGAGACGGGAGTATTTAATCACGGAGAACAAATTATTGATCGCACTCTCGATCTTCCAGCCACACCAGCAATTCGTTCCCACCAGGCGTTAGGGAGAATCAATGACCTTCAAGCGTTGGAACGCTCTTCGAATATCTATATGGCTGAAGTCGGAATGCGGTTAATTAATTATATACCGGGTATTTCCGGTACTAACTGGGGTAATTACCATGCAGCGTACGATACTCTTAGGTATTATTATTCTCAGTTTGGTTTAGGTGTGGAAACAGGAATTGACTTGCCGAATGAATTTATCGGAGTGGATGGCGGTTACGGTTCCCCGGGTAATATGCTTTACTTAACATTTGGTCAGTTTGATACGTACACACCAATGCAGCTGGCTCAATATGTATCAACGATTGCCAATGACGGCTACCGAGTAGCCCCGCGACTCGTGACAGAAATTCGTGACCCAGGAAAAAATAAGCACGAATTAGGTTCATTGTCTAAACAAATGGAACCGAAAGTACTCAACCGGATAGACATGAGCGATCAAGATATCCAGCGTGTTCAACAAGGGTTCCATCGTGTAATGAATGGAAGTCAAGGTACAGCAAGACAATATTTTAATAACCTTGACTTTGAAGCAGCTGGAAAAACAGGAACCGCTCAAGTGAAAGTCAACGGCCAAGATGGAAACAACCAGACCTTAGTTGGCTACGCACCGTATGATAACCCTGAGGTAGCGTTTTCGATTGTTGTACCCGGTGTAGCAATTAGGGATGCGGGCGGGATTGCCAACCGCATTGGCGTTGAAATTTTAGAAGCTTATTTTGATCTTAAAGAGGGCCGTCCAAGTGGAAATGAAATTTTTGAAGATGAAGATATGGCTGGTGTTGACAACACTGAGAGTGAAGAAGAATAGTGTACATTAAGTGAAAGGACTGTCTCCATCTGGAGGCAGTCCTTTATCTGTTAGACAGCGCTCGATTCAAGAGTAAAGCATCCTTAATACATACGGCAGAAGCTAACGCTATGCGGTTTTTCTTAAGAGGTAATAATCGTAAAAAATCTACCGTTAGGTGGGGGAGTTTTTTATCATGAAGTGTGGATGTGGAATGACCATAAAAAAAGAGTGCCTCAAAAGGTAAAAAACGAACCTTTTGAGACCCTCTTTATGATGTTAATTCAGAAACGATGTCTTCAATACTCATCGTACTATCAAAGATAAACTCTCCTTGTCGAAGATCCATTTCTACATTATTATCGCTCACGTAATCATTGAAAGTATCACGGTTGTTGATGACTTGAGACCGTTCTAAAAGACTGGCGATATCTCCGAACGTCATTCCTGATTGTACGACAAGGGATGTTTGATAGACTATCGTGTCATCGCCTGAAGTCTCTTCATCTCTGTCTTCTTCCTCACTACGATCTTGTTCTTCATAAGCATCTTGAAACTGCTCGAGCTCTTCTATTTTTGATTGCAAGCTATTTTGGTGACTTTCCATCTCGCTATATTGATTTTCCGTTAATATAATGTATTGTGCGGTCTCGAGTGTCTCGATAGCATCTTCTTCACTCACGTTACTTGAAGATTGTGCCGCTAGTTCTTGATCGTCTGATGTGTAAAGGAAGCCTGCAAACACAGTGGTCGCAATAAACACTCCAGCTGCAGTTCCACGTAATCCTGTTTTTGTTAACACATCCTTACCTCCTTAACGAGCTCCATTAGCCAGTAATTCGTCGATTTCATTTGTTGACCGTTCTGTTCTAGCTGCGATATCTTCAACGCTATACCCTTCCTCATAAAGAGCGAGAACGTCATCTCTTGTAAGTTCTTGTGATGATTCTCTTTCTGCTGAAACTTCTTTAGCTCCAATCACAAACTCTTCTTCCATCACTTTCATCTTTTTCTTAACCTGATAGATTTCTTGCATCAAACTAATAGAAAAGTTTTCAATTTGTTTTTCTAATTCTTTGCTTGGGTCCTTCTTTGCAAATGATAAAATGAACAAAAAAGCACTTAACCCAAACATTGTAACGATGATCCAACCCAATTGTCTTCCTCCTTTAGTCGTCTTGTACGACTTATGTTATACCATATTTTCAGCTTTCTTCCTAGTCGGATTCATAACTTCCATAATTTTGTCGAATGGAGATGAACTCATTACATATTATTCGTAAAAAAACCATCCTTTTTAAGGGGATTATGTCGTTTTTTTTTATTTGGCTTACAAAGAACATAAAATAAAGGGAAGTCTGAAAAAAATAATCGTTGATGTCTATAGTTAGCAAGCAGGTACGACATTTTTTGATAATTTTGACTTCTTGTTCTGATAGTCAGCTAGGAGTAAGATAAAATTAGACAAGCGATGCTAATGAATTTAAGAAGGTAAAGGGAGGGAGAAGCAGTGACTCTAAAACAAACAGCGGAACGAATTTCATCTTGGAAAAAGCGAAGTGGTCTATCAGTGGGAGAACAAAATCAAGCCATTATTTACGACGATTCTTCCCATACACCGCTCCGATATAAAGAAGGTCAAACTGCAAATGTTCAATGGAAATGGGTTCATTTACCAATGAAAAGTCAGGATCGAACCATTAATAAATTACTGATCTACAATGATTCAACTGAGGAGCTGAAGGTAAATTTTAAAATCCAATATGAAATGATTGAGAGGGGAGTTGAAATTGTTTATTATTCACCAAGTCAGGAATCCCTTATTGTGCATGATAAAAACTGCTATTCATTATTTGGCGGGCTTACAAGTCAAGGTTCCTCATGTTCCTATTCAACGACACTTGCTGCTGAAAGAAATGGTGGTGAAGATATAGAGCTCCATCATATGCAACCAATTGTCCAATTTAGCCACGGATGGAGCCTTAAGTACCAGATCAGTCTTACACCAGGTCAATCAGGATATTTTTATGAATGGGAAATGAAAAATGGAGATTTGCTTTGGTTAGAAGATGCTCATGCTCAATATCACTCTTTACTAGGGTCCTATCAAGCATCAGATCCACATATTGTACGCGATTGAAAGTACTTTAACACTTGATTGTCTCTCTCGTTTTTGCTATATTTTAAAAGTATGAGTAAAGATTAGAGGTTTGGAGGGAGATATCATGCGCGTACAAGTAACTTTAGCTTGCACTGAAACTGGTGACAGAAACTACATTACGACTAAAAATAAACGTAATAATCCAGATCGTATCGAAATGAAGAAATACAGCCCACGCCTTAAGCGTCACACTTTGCACAAAGAGACGAAGTAATGTGGGAAAAAGCGACTTATTTAAAGGTCGCTTTTTTTAATAAGGTAAGAGACTATAAAATGACAGCTTTTTGAAGTCAAACGCTAGTGGAGGACAAATTCATTTTTCCGTAACACCATTTGACTTGAAAAAATGCTCAAAAAGCAACAAACATTAAACAGCCTTAATAAAAGACTGCTATGCGGTTTTTCTTATACATATTTCACTAGGGGACTGACCCCATCTTTACCTTAGGAGGCGATGGTATGGGACAGAAGGAGCGAAAAGGGGAATTGCGAGCGAATGTAAAGGAACGCTTGAATGCAGTCGAGCAAGAGGTTCTTACATTAAATGTAGGGAAAATCCATGAGCACTTTTTTGCCTTGAAGGAATGGCAAAAAGCTAAAACGATTGGCGTGACCATTTCTGTTGGTCGAGAAGTCGATACGTACGCGATTTTAAAGAAAGGATTTGAAATGGGGAAAGTGATGGCTGCACCAAAATGTGATCCACAAACACGTACACTTTCTTTTTATGAAATTGCTTCTCTTAGTGACCTTGAAGACAGCTTTTATGGTTTAAAGGAGCCTGACCCAAATAAATGTCGGCTACTTAAAGATGACGAACTTGACTTCCTTCTCGTACCGGGACTCCTTTTTAACGCAAAAGGGTACAGGATCGGTTATGGCGGAGGATATTATGATCGTTTTCTTAACAAAAACCGCACGATAGATACGTGCTCTCTCTGTCACCCTTTACAATTATCGCAAGAACTCCCGATCGAATCTCATGATTATCCGGTCGATATCATTATTACATCTGAAGGGATCTTTCGGACGTGAGTGTGTTCTCCATCCTAGGGATATTGTTCTTAGCTGCAGGTGCCTATAAAAAACGAGCATTAACGCTACCGGGCGCTTTTGCAGCGATAGGAGTAGCACTCGTGATCGTTTTAGGTACAGGAATGTTTGGTCTGTTAATTCTTGCTGTTTTCTTTTTATCTTCGTCCATTCTCGGTAAGCTATTCGATAAGCGATTTCCCGATAATGAAGTCGAGGAAAAAGGAAACCACCGTGACCATAAACAGGTGCTTGCAAATGGAGGCTGGCCAGCACTAGCAGCCTTTATTTATACATTGACAGGAAACCCAATATGGCTCGTTGCTTTTTTGAGTGGGTTTGCTGCGGCAACGAGTGATACATGGGCCTCCGAGTTTGGAAGACTAAGTAAAGGAGTTCCTGTTGACATCCTTCGTTTTCAGCGTGTTACGAGAGGACAGTCAGGTGCTGTCACACCTGTTGGTACATTGGGTGCAATATTAGGGAGTTTGACTATTATTTTGGCGGCAATGCTTTTTATACCTTTCTCTCCAGAGGTTTTCTCGTACGAGCTGCTAGTCGCTGTTGGTGTCCTAGGTTTTACGGGACAGCTTATTGATACGATAGCCGGAGGGACCGTTCAGCCCCTCTATGAATGTCCTCTTTGCGGGAGGAAAACGGAGAAAAGACGTCATTGTTCAACTCCGACTGTTTGTGTAAGAGGAATTTCCTGGCTGGATAATGATGCTGTAAATCATTTGTGTACCGGTTCAGCGGTAGTCCTAACATGGATGTTATTGACGTTTATATAACTTGGCTTTGGAAGGTGATATTATGAGAGATGATTGGAATCGATACTCAAGACAGGTGTTATTTGAACCTGTCGGTGAAAAAGGTCAAGAGCTCCTTTCAGAAAAGAAAGTGTTTATCGTTGGCATGGGGGCGTTAGGCACTGTGCTAGCAAACCATTTCGTTCGAGCGGGTGTTGGTCATGTAGCTTTTGCAGATCGGGATTATGTAGAAAAAAGTAACCTGCAACGACAAATGTTGTTTGATGAAGCCGATGTAGAATCGATGCTGCCTAAAGCTGCCGCGGCGGAAACGAAGCTTAAAAGGTTTAATTCTTCTATTGTGATTACAGGTCATGTGACCGATGTCACCGCGGAAAATGCAGAGGAACTCGTAATGGGGGCAGATGTCGTCGTTGATGGTACCGACAATTTTGAAACCCGCTTTCTCATAAATGATGTCTGTTTTAAACACGGGATCCCATTCGTGTATGGCGGTGCCGTCAGTTCCAGAGGTATGCAAGCTACGTTTTTACCTGAAAAAGATTCCCCTTGTCTTCGCTGTGTTGTTTCTCCTGGGGCGAGTACTGGACAAACGTGTGATACCGTTGGGGTTCTTTCTCCGGTTGTAGATTTAGTGGCGAGTTATCAAGCGATGGAAGCAATCAAAATATTAACCGGGAACATAGATGAAATTAGAGAAACGCTCGCGTCGTTTGATTTATGGAAAAACGAACAGTTTAATATGAAACTCCGAAAAAAATCGGAATGCCCTACCTGTGGTGAAAAAGTATTTCCGAGCTTGTCTGCTCAAGCGTCGAAAGAACGAATTTCTACTCTTTGTGGAAGAGATACGGTGCAAATTCAATCGGATCAGTCATTTGATTTACATAACTGGGCGAAACGGCTTGAACCAGTGGGTGAAGTAAAGAAGACTCCTTTTCTTGTTCGGGTTACGATTGAGGATGGAGAGCGCCTTGTATTATTCCCGGACGGCCGAACCCTTATTCAAGGTACTGAAGATGTGACACGAGCGAAAAGCTTGTTTGCCAAGTATATTGGTATGTGATTGTGTATAATTTTTCTTCCCTTGAGGCGAGCTGCGTGATGCACTGAAAAATATTTGATAAAATTGTAGAAAGCTAAAATTTATCTCTTGCTTAAAAACCTTAGTGTAGCAGTGTGTGGGAATTTCTCCCTCTCTCACTTTTTAAGGATAAGTTATTGGAACAAACCCATCCTAATAAGCAGAAGGGGGGATGGGCGTGGATAACCGACCGTGGGTCATGATCGCCGCTATTGTTGGCGCATTTTTTCTTTTTCGTACACGCTACAGACTGCTGAACGCATTCTTAAAACGGCCATGGTTACGCCGATTGGCTGTCACATCAGTTTTGAGAATTCCTGCTGTGCGTGACCGGATGATGTCTCAAGTTTTGAGATGAACACAGTATTAAGAGCACAACCTTAGAGGAGCCGATTGAAAAAATAATGGGTCTTCTATAAAGCTTGTTTTTGTATAGTTTGTTGTTTATTGAGCATGCTTGCCAAACGCTCAATAAACAAATAGCAACACCTTTTATTAAAGAGCCTCTATAGTAGAAAATGGAAAAGATCCTACTCGCCCGCTATGAAACCCATAGCGGGTTTCTAAATGATACAGTATATGGAGGCTACTGAATAAGTAGCATAGGCCTGGGTGGCAAGAGGGTATATTCTTTCTCATGGAGAGAATCTGCAAGGAAATAACTCTGCTTTTTCCAAAAACCTTGCGCCTGATTTTGAGATGCACATGGGAATAGCTACGGGAGGCTGAAGCGTTGCCTGCGGAAAGCGAAGCCATGGAAGCGGCACCCTTTGTATTTGAGTTCTTAGAGTTATTCAGCAATCCCAATATGCACCTGCTTCGATGGTGTTCAAGGACCCTCTGTTAAAAGTATCTCCTTCAAGTCTGATCTATCGTCAGCAGCGAGTATCCTTTGCTATAATAACGTAAGGGGGAACAATAAATGAAATGGAATAGTATTTGTTTTGACTTAGATAATACCTTGTTCAGTCACGAACAAGCTTTCAAACGAGCGATAAGCGAGTGCTATAACTCTTTATTGGCTACGATTAATAAAGGGACAAATGTTTCGGGTAGTTCCTTTGAGACATTTTTTCCGATTTTTAAAAGGAATAGTGACCGTTATTGGGCGCTTTATGAAAATAAGAATGTTACTGCTCAACATTATCGGCGACTTCGATTTATGGAGACGATAAAAGAAATGGATCTCCCTTTTACTGAAAAAGAAGCGGATTGGTTTCATGAAAAGTACTATAATATCGTTGATGAATACAGCGTTCCATATGACGGTTTGCACGAGCTATTGCAGTATCTTTCTAAGATAGGCGTAACTCTTGGGATTATTACAAACGGAACAATTGATACTCAATATAATAAGCTTCGAAAACTCGGTATTACTCAATGGATACCTGAATCAAACATGATTGTAAGTGAAGAAGCAGGAATTGCAAAACCTGATCCGGAAATATTTATTTTAGCAGAAAAAACATTCTCACTGACTTCTCCAAAATTATTTGTAGGGGATTCATGGAAACATGACGTAGCAGGTGCCAGTGGAGCTGGTTGGGATAGTCTGTTTTTAAATACGAGAGGAGAAAATAGAGGAGCTGAACATCAACCGGTGGCAGTGTGCGAAACATTTTCAGAAGCATCCCAAACGATACGGGAACAGTTAAAAGAGGGGGGAATGTGAATGAATGCTGGCACCCAAGAGTTGAGGTTTTGGGAAGTTCTTTACCACCTCGTAACTAAAGAAGGGATGCGGGTTGTCCATTTGCCTAAAAGTGGGCGAGAGGCCTGGCTCGAAGATGACCGTAAGGAACCGTACCAGATCATTCGTTTTGTAAATAAAGATCTCGATTGGAGTAATGAACTTAGAAAAGAGATCAGAGATACCGAACAGCGTGCTAAACAAGTACGTAAGCGACTAGGATTACGTCAGGCGAACGTTGTCAATTTAATACTTACCATGTATCCGCCAGTTGACTCATGGGAATCGTTAGTCGACCAGCCTTTGCCTCTAACAGCCGGTGGAAAACAGCAAATGAGAACGATTTTATTAACAGAAGAAAATTTGTCAAGGGTGATGTTTCCATTAGCGACTGAATGGGGTCTTAATGAGAGTCCCCGTTTTCTTCCATTAGAAACTGTCGGTGATGAAGGTGAGTGGATCAGGACGCTCAAAGGACAAGTAATGAAAGCTTCAGATAAGCGCACAGAGCGAGAGCGGAATGTGTTTTTATACGGAAAGCCTATCTTTACTTTTATTTTGCTGACAGCTATTTTAGGTTTGTTTGCCCTTATTGAAGTCGCAGGATCTTCAACTGATGTGAGAACACTTATTGAATTTGGAGCAAAATTTAATCCCCTCATTCATGAAGGTGAATGGTGGCGCTTCTTTTCTGCGATGTTTCTTCATATTGGTTTTTTGCACTTGTTTATGAATTCATTAGCACTGTTTTATCTTGGAGGTGCTGTTGAGCGAATTTATGGCACAAGTCGATTTATATTGATCTATTTTATTGCCGGACTTGTCGGATCGGTTGCTAGTTTTGCGTTTAATGAGCAAGTATCAGCAGGAGCCAGTGGCGCTATTTTCGGCTGTTTTGGTGCCTTGCTTTATTTTGGTGTCAAGCATAAGCGGCTTTTCTTCCGGACGATGGGAATGAATGTCATTGTAATTCTTATTATCAATTTAGGTTTAGGATTTCTTGTACCAATGATCGATAACGGTGCCCATATTGGTGGTCTTGTCGGTGGTTTTTTTGCCTCAGCGATTGTGAGCTTACCTAATACGCCATTTCGGTCGCTGAGGCGTTTGCTTGCATTTATGATAACTACAGTAGGTATTGCTGCACTTCTCATATATGGATATGGTAAACCGCAAGATGGAAGTGGTTATTTAGCTTACGTTCAAATCGGTCAAGAATATTTTCAAGAAGAGGAATATGATGAAGCACAACGTTATTTAACGATGGCTGTTGAAGGTGGAGCAGAAATGAAAGAAGCATATTTTTTACTTGGAAATACCCATGCATTAATGGAAGAGTATGACGTAGCAGAAAAGAATTTTCTCTCTGCAATTGAACTTGATTCACAATTTGCTCCAGCTTACTATAATCTTGCACTTGTTTATTTACGTACGGATCGGCTCAGTCTAGCAGAAGAATCGATCGATCAAGCAATTGAACTTGAGCCTAATGATGATCAATATTTGGAATTGAAAAATGAGATTGTTAATCGTTAATTGAAAGTGCAGGGCACCTGGTTGGGATCAGGTGCCTTTTGTATAGGCTATTTTTCATAAGTTTGTGCTTTTTGAGCCGTATGTTTTTTCCTCTTTTTGTGTAAGAAACAATAATCGAAGACTTTCTCCTAAGTTTTTGCATTGAATGGTGTTCAATAGCTAAAAATGTAAGTATTAGAGGAGTGGGTCTGATGAACAATCCAAGAAAACAACCGATTTCTACAAACTTAAAAAAGAATGTTGAGTATCTGAAAAAGGAATTGGATATAGATAAAAGTTTTGACCTCATATACTTAGAACTTGAGTATGATGGGATTGACATGGCTTTATTTACGGTGGACGCCTTTGCTAAAGATGATGCGATTACTCAAATTCAGCGAGAGTTGAATCATATAGATGGTGCAGATCATAGCAACATTATGAAGCACTTGATGAAATCCAGGATCCCATATATTGAATTAGAAACGGTCGATGATTTGGAAGAAGCGCTCATTCAAATTTTATCGGGACCTTCGATTTTGCTTGTGGATGGTCAGTCTGAAGCAATTGTGGTAGATACACGTGAATATGAAATTCGTGGACCTGAAGAACCAGATACAGAGCAGGTGATCCGCGGTTCAAAAGACGGATTTGTTGAGACTCTTGTATTTAACGCCGGACTTATACGACGGAGAGTCCGTGATCGCAATCTACGAAATGAATATATGCGCATCGGCAGAAGGTCGATCACGGACGTCTGTATCACTTATGTGGCTGATATTGCAGACAAAAAACTCATCAAGTACATTAAAGATTCGTTAGAACAAATCGATACTGACGGTCTACCGATGGGAGATAAATCAATTGAAGAGTTTTTATTCGGTCAGCATCGTAATCCGTACCCTGTTGTCAGGTATACAGAACGACCGGATGTGGCTGCTTCTCACATACTCGAGGGTCACGTATTGATCATGGTTGATAGTTCACCAAGTGTCATCATTTCTCCAACGACGTTTTGGCATCACTTGCAGCATGCAGAAGAGTACCGTCAAAAACCTATGGTTGGAAGTGCCTTACGATTAGTCCGCTTTGCAGCAGTTTGGATAAGTGTATTTTTATTACCTTTATGGTTTTTGTTTGCACAAAACCCTGACTTGCTTCCGGAAAACCTCTCATACATCGGTATGGATGAACCGGGAGAAGTACCGCTTATCGCCCAGTTTATCCTTGCAGAAGTTGGGATTGAAATGCTGAGGATGGCTGCGATTCATACACCCGCTGCCTTAGCTACAGCTCTTGGGCTTGTTGCTGCGATCTTAATCGGGGAAGTGGCGATTGAAGTAGGATTATTTTCAAATGAAGTCGTTCTTTATCTCGCAATAGCTGCTGTTGGCTCGTTTGCAACTCCGAGCTATGAGTTAAGTTTAGCCAATCGGCTGATGAGAATTGGCTTACTCATCTTGGCTGCTCTTTTTTACGTCCCCGGTTATATGATAGGAACTGTGTTGCTTATTTTACTGATCACTTCAATGAAGGCTTTTGATACGCCATATTTTTGGCCATTTATGCCGTTTAATGGTCGAGGGTTGCGTGATGTATTTATCAGAGCTCCTATGCCCCTTAAAAACCGCCGTCCAAGAGCAATCCATCCGATTGACCCGGACAGGTAAGATATTAATAAAGCTGACAGCAGAGAATGAGCTCTCTTCTGTCAGCTTTTTTATGTTTTCTATGATCATTATGTTTTCATATCGCGATCGTACAGGTCATCTACAATAAAAATATCCTCTTGGTCGACTGCTCGTTCTGAGGCAAGGACGAGACCTAGGGGTGACTCTTTACCATCGTTTATGATCGTAAACGGAACGCCATGTTTATTCGCCTCTTGTACATAGTTTGAATATGCAGGGTAGTTTAAAGCGCCGTTTATGTACATTCGAACATCGCTATTCTTCTTTATCATCGACGTGGCTTGATCATACATACCATGCTCCCGAACTTGCCGGTTCGTTATTGCAAGATAAACACGTTCTCGTAAAGTGGACAAAAATAGCTTACGTTCTTCTGGTCGGATTTCAGGTGAACCATAAATCCCTTGTTTAAGAACTTCTTTTAATTTTTCCTCTGACATATGATTTCCCCATTTCATTTCAGGAGTTTGTTCAGTGTTTCTCAATTTCTTACACTTTAGTATAGCAAGTGATCTCCTTTACATACAAGAAAGGTCATGAATGATCTATTATTTACTGTGAAAAAGCCAGGGTATAATGGTTGTCGCGGCGCACTGCATACTACATTTCTAACAATGATAGAAACTAAATATACGACACGTTTGCTATTCCAATTATGGGAGTGCCCCGTTGTAAATATTTCGGTCGCCTCACACGCACTTTATATAAAATTCTTGTCCTGAACCTCTTATGACATTCATAGGAATGGGAGTGAGGGGGTTGTGCAATGTTTGATTTATTAATGGTTATGTTTTTCATTTTAATAGCTGGTATAGCGGTTGGCGCGTTAATTACGACAAAGCTTGTTTTTGCTTGGAATGTTATTTTTACGATTACTGGATTGCTATTTTTCTTTTTTGTCTGGGTAGGAATGCTCCTCGGAGGGTGGGTGTTTGGCTGGTTCCCAGCGCCGGTTTTAAAAGGAACAATTTCTTTTCTTGCAATCATTTTAGCTGTATTATTTTTTCGTATCTATCACCCTTCGTACGGATTTATCCCGACTCAAGGTGTGACTCATTGGGGAGCATTGGCGGTATTCTTTTTCTTTATTGGACTTGAAATGGGGACAATGGAAATTTCAGCTTGGTCCATCCTATTGTTTGTACCTGCATTTGCAGCAGGAATAATGGTTAGCGCCTGGGTGACATGGAAACTAAAGAGTACGATGGCATTCCGTTTCCTTGTACAATATGTCCCAATCCTTCTCTTTGTCTTTATTGCCGTGTTAAAACTGGTATAATAAAACGGTGATGATGAAAGATGGGTGACCAGTATGAAAACTTATTTCGAGATTCAGCAATTAGTTAAACGGTTCGGGACTGTTATCTATACAGGTGATCGTTTTCAAGATGTTGAGATGATGGAAGAAGAAGTAAAAGAGCTTTATCAAATGGGAATGATTGAAAAGGGTGTCTACCTTCAGGCTAAAACAGTTTTATTAAATGAAAAGAATAAAGCTAAAACGAACTAATTTTTTAACACGCATTTATAGATAAGAATGATTGAAAAAATGTTACAATTGTATCAGATAGGTGTTCGAAAAGAGAAAATCAAATCTTTGATACCACCCCAATGTAAAAAAGAAGTTAAAGTAAATGAGGTCGATAACATGGCGAAAGCAACATGGCTAGCAGGAGTAGATGTCGGGGGAACGACGATCAAGCTTGCTATTTTTACCGAAGAAGGTGATTTCGTAAAAAAATGGGAAGTGCCTACTGACACACGAGATTCCGGACATAATATTCCAAAGGATATTGCTCAAACCCTTCATGAAACACTCCAGTTGATGGATGCTGATTTTTCCTTTTTGAAAGGGATTGGCGTAGGAGCTCCAGGCTTTATTGAAGTGGAAACGGGGTTTATTTATCATGCCGTCAACATCGGTTGGAAAAACTATCCGCTAAAAGAACGATTAGAAAAAGAAACCAGTGTTCCAGTCTTTGCAGATAATGACGCGAACTTGGCTGCAGCCGGCGAAATGTGGAAAGGCGCTGGGAACGGGGCTCAAAACATGCTTTGTGTAACCTTAGGTACAGGAGTTGGCGGTGGCATTATTTCCGAAGGGCTCGTCGTTCACGGTGCGTATGGCATGGCAGGGGAAATTGGTCACATTACTTCAGTGCCTGAAGGTGGCACCCCTTGTAACTGCGGTAAGACAGGGTGTTTAGAAACGGTAAGCTCTGCTACGGGAATTGTGAGATTGGCAATGGAAAAAATTCAAACACAAAAGGAAGGCGCGCTCTATTCGCTTTTCAATGAAAAAGGAACACTCACCTCTAAAGATGTTTTTGATGCTGCTCAACAACATGACACGATTGCATTAGATGTTGTCCATGAGGCGATGTACCAATTAGGACTAGCGATCGGGAATTTGGCGAACAGCTTAAATCCAAATGTGATTGTCATCGGTGGAGGCGTATCAAGAGCTGGAGAATATCTCTTAAAGGCACTCCATCCACATTTTAATCGTTTTGCATTACCGAAGATCGCTGAGGAAACGACACTTCGCATTGCTAATTTAGGAAATGACGCTGGTGTGATTGGAGCGGCTTGGCTCGTAAAACAAAATAGCATGAGGAGATAGACGAGTTGATTAAGAAACAGTGTTAGCTTCAGTGGCATGTTTTAAGTCTCAAGGATGGTATTCCTTGAGACGAGGTTGTGAAGGTAGCTTTGCTTATAGTTTATCTTTTTAAAAAAGGATTGAAGTGAAAAACGCTTCAATCTTTTTCTAATGCTAGTTAACGAGGATGAAATTTCTACTCATCTCGGTGCGAAAAGATAAAGAATATCATTGGTTACGAGGGAGGAGGAATGCGACCTGATCTTAAAAACGAAAGTTACCTTACTATGTGTGTTCATGCTTTTATTATTGGTAACGGCGTGTTCTAATCATGACTCTTTATTACAAATGTCTGCACCTGAACGGCAAACCGCATTAAAAAAGCTTCCTCCGATAGAACAGGCACATGCTATTTACACTTTGGATGTAGACGAATACCGCTTTGTAGAGGTAAATGGTTGGTTTGATGACGAGGAGATCCTTTATTTAACGGATGAAAATGGCCGATCCAATTTATATCGTCATCACTTGTTTAGTGGAGAACAAACCTTATTTTACTCAACAGAGGAGCCGATCCTTGATGTTGTACCGAGTACGAATAATAAATACTTTGCTCTCAAAATATCACCAATCTATTCAGAAGCAAATCTTCTAATTTTGGATCAAAATGGTGATGTATTAATGGAGTGGATAGATGACGGGGTGGGTTTTGAACTATTCTGGAACCCTTACGAGGAATCTGATTTTTTAATTGGAGCTATAGATCAGGAGTACTCAAGTACTGTTCATCACTTAAATGTAGAGTCAGATTCACGTCAAGAATACGACTTGCTTCCTTCCTATCTACAATGGTTATCAGCAGATCGTATTGCTTATTTATATTGGGAAGACTACTCATTTGGGATTGATGCCCCAGTCTATGTTCAACACCTAGACGATGATGTTGAAGTTGCTGATGTATTAGAACAAGAGGTATTAACGTTTTTCGGCTTAGCAGAGGGGAAGTACATAACATTAAGAGAGAAAAGTTCGGACCCTGATTATACCGAGTATAAAATAAATGACATAGATCGTTCAGGTCATGAATTCAGTTGGGATGTCCCAGTTTTACAAACATACTCACAAGACTGGTGGGTCCCGTATTTTGATCACCAGGAAGATCAGTTCGTTTACTTCCATCCCCAATCACCGGGGGATGTTTATGACTATGACGACTACTTTATGTTACGAAGTGTAAATGTAGATTCGGGGGAACAAACTGAGCTTGAGGAATTTGAAAGGCAAAAGCCGGTTCAGCTTTCTCCAGGGGGGGATTGGATCCTCGTAGGTGATCGTATGGAAATGCTTATCCATGCAAAAAGAGGCTCACGAATTCCGTTGATGTAACCTAGCTGTTAATAGAAGGTGAGTAAAGGTGATTTAGCTTCATCGCCATGCGCTTTTCTTGGAAGAAGAACTTTGATCTTTCTCTCATTGGCTCAACAATCTTGAACAAGGTATACTATAGACGAATCATAAAAGTTGGGTGATCATTTATGAAAAACCTTATCGAAATGACAAGTGTAACCACGAACATTTTAAAAAACATATCGCTTCAGGTAGAAAAGGGGGAAGTTATTACCCTCATCGGAGCTTCGGGTGCAGGAAAAAGTAGTTTACTCATGTTGTTAAACCGCTTGAACGATCCCTCAGAAGGGACGATTCACTATCGGGGAAAAGACGTAAAGGCCTATAATATTACTGCTCTAAGGAAGTCGATTGGGATGGTATTTCAATCATCGTCCCTTTTTGACGGTACAGTAAAAGATAATTTAAAATATGGGCCCCATTTGTTTGGTGAATGGGAAGAAGGCATGGGTGAAAGGCTGCTTGAAAATGTCCAGCTGCCAGTTTCTTATTTAACAAAGGATGTAGAAGAACTATCTGGTGGTGAAAAGCAGAGAGTAGCTTTCGCTCGTACATTAGCCAACCGGCCGGACATCCTCCTGCTAGATGAAGTTACAAGTGCTCTTGACTTAAAAAATGTGGAATTAATTGAGGAATTTTTATTAAATTTGGTTCCTTCGCGTGTTCACGCTGTGTTAATGGTTACTCATGATGTAAGTCAGGCAAAGAGATTAGGTGATCGTACAATCTTTATGGACGAGGGAAGAATAGTGGAGCAGGGGAAAACCTCAGACATGTTTGAAAACCCTCAAACAGAAATGCTGAAGTACTTTTTAAAGGAGTGACAATATGGCGCCGGAAATTTCAAACACATCGATGTTACTTCTCATCTTTTTTGTGCTCATTCCTGTTTCATTATCTTACATATATGCTTTAGGGTTAAGTAAATCTATTGCCTGGTCTTCGTTCCGGGGAGTCGTCCAGTTATTTTTAATTGGCTATGTATTAACTTACTTATTCTCGCTGCCACCTATGATCGGAATCAGTTTTATGCTCATCGTAATGATAACAGTCGCTACTTTCCATGCGAGTAAAAAAGGGGTGGGAATTCCATTTGCTCGTCCTGTGATTTTTGGGGTTATCATCGGCATTGAATTCCTTGTCCTTGCAATGTGGTTAGGGTTTGATATGATTAGTTTCCAACCTGATCAGGTCATTCCAATGAGCGGTATGGTAATAGGAAATAGTATGGTTGCGATTGGACTTGCTTTAGAAAGGATGAAAAGCGAGTTTAAGGAAGCGAAAGGAAAGCTTGTTGCTGCTCTTGCTTTAGGTGCTAGACCAAGGCAGGCGTCGACGATTCTTATACGGAAAATCGTAAAGGCCGCGATGATTCCAAACGTAGATGGATTAAAGACTGTCGGACTCGTTCAGCTTCCGGGAATGATGACCGGACTTATTTTGGGCGGAGTCGCTCCAGTCGAAGCAATACGTTATCAGATTGTCATTTCCTTAAGTATTTTTGCTTCTGTTTCGCTTGCAGCGATGTTTGTGACCGTTATTTTTTATCGCTTTTTCTTTAATAAAGAAATGCAGCTCGTTGCCATCGATAATGAGAATTAAATAAGGTTGTTCGTAATAGTAAAATAGCAACATCCTTTTATAAAAGAGCCTAATATAAGAAAAATTTCGCGAAATGTAGAGATCTTGAAAAAAAGGAGAGGGATTATGGGACATAATAAATTAGTCATCGGGTTGCCATTAGTAGTGATGATTGGATTATTTGCTTTTGGTTATTTTTCAATTTTGCAAGCAGATGAAGTACCTAATGAACAGCTCGATGAACGTACAGATTTATATTTGACATTAAACGAAGAAGAAAACCACGGTACAGTAGGCTGGGATTGGGAAACGATGCCTAGTGATGGTTTAGTGGGAGACGACTACATTGAAGTGATTTTGTACGATGACGATGGTGAAGTAATAAAGGCAGATGTCCAACAGATTGAACTTCAACTGTTACAAGGAGCTGACTCGATATACACTAGTGAGGAGTATGCAGAAAGTGAAGATGGGATACTGCTTTCTTTTCCTAATGCGAGTGAAGACAATCTAACGTATGGAAACCGCGGAATGATTCAGTTTTCCTACTCCACAGATGATCACCCAGTGACTCATGGAGAAGTCCGGTATTTGCATACATGGACTGAACACGGAGGAATAGACAATTTATCTCTATCGCAAGATCGCATTTCCTTTTCTTCAACAGATCCTGATTATTGGGTGATTCTTCGTTCGGCTGTAATGGAAGGAAGAGAATAACAGATGGTCCGGGGCCTTTCTTTCCAAAAAGGCATCATTTTTATGGGGAAAAAATATGTGTCCTGTTCTTATGAGCAAGGAGGGAAAATAAGAACCTGGGTAAAGCCAATAACGCCGGGGTCTATGCTTCAGATCGGAAAAATTGTGTATTCGTCTATGCCTGTTTGGTTCCACACTGTTCTAGTAGCTGTGATACTCTTAACAGTGTTTCCAGATCTGTATGAGTGGTGGACTGGGACGATACTGCTTTGGGGTGGATTGCCGATTACATCTGTACTAGTTTTTGCAGCAGGAACACATTTCTGGTTCCCGCGGGAGTTGAAGAAATATCATGGAGCTGAGCATAAAGTCTTTAGTTATCGTGGAAAAGTAAGTACCATCAACCAACGTCATATTGGCGATGCAAAAATTACGAACCGACATTGCTCCACCAACGCAATCGTTCTTTATTTTTTTACTTTTTTTATGATGCTAGTCGTTATGCTAGTAATAGGTTCAACCTTCGATGTAGCTTTTGATACTGCGGCATTGACAGCTATTTTTACGATGCCGCTAACAACGTACATGTTAAATCGAACAAAAGAAACATCTATCCATCGATTTTTCATCCGAATATCCTACGCATTACAGCTTTATGTGACGACAGCTAAACCAAACGACAAACATTTGAAGACCGCAATTCGATCCTACCGCAGACTGGCGTTTAAAGAGTTCCCGCACAAGGTAAAGGGAAAACAAAAGCATAAAACAAAGTCAAAGGAGCGATCGAACATGGTAATTGCTGACGTATCTATTATCCCTGTGGGGAAAGCTACGACAAGTGAGTCTGAACAAATTGCAAAAATTCAGGACACCCTTCAACAATATGAAGGAAAAATTTCATTTGAAGTTCATGCGATGAGTACGGTAATTGAGGCAGAGCTTTCGGTCTTATTTGAAGTCTTGCAAAAGATTCATGAAGCCCCTTTTGAAGACGGAATCCAACGCGTAGCAACAAATATTCGAATTGATGATAGACGTGATAAGTCCGATTCAATGAAAGAAAAAGAGGATCGAGTCAAGGGAGAAACAAATCACTAAGAAAAACGATACAAAAGCAACAAGCTTTATGGAAATAGCGTTAGCCTTCTTCGCATGTTTTAAAGTCTCAAGGATGCTTTTACCTGAGACGAGCGCTGTGAAGTTAGCTGTCCGCTGATATTTTCTGAGCTTATAAAAAAGAGAGTGCCTTTATGTTATGAAAGGCACTCTCTTTTTGAATGAAGCGACTACATCATCGCTCCACCGCCGCCGCGTACGATGTACGCGAAGATTGTCATCACTGAAAACCAACCGAAAACTGCTACAGTAACGGCTGCAAAACCGACAGCGAAGAAATTTTTGTTTTTCAACTCACGGAATAGACCGATGGCGGATAAAATGGTGACCAACAAGAAGATGATACCAAGTGCCATGCTTTCGCCTCCTTACGTATGTAAAATCATGCTTCTTCTCAAACGTAGAAACTTATATAAGTTCATGTTCAAAAGAAGGATAACAAAGCTAACAAAAAGGTTCGACAGCTATTATTCCAAACTTTTGAACAACCTCTATAAGTATAGCATAACCTAATTGCATATTTATTTTACTCGTTTTTCAACTTTTTGTCGAGTCCTGCTCTTCATAATTGGAAAAACGTTTTCATCGTAGTACAATAAAAATACATAAAAAACGAGGAGGGAGTATGAATTGAAATTTATACGAATGCCATTAGGTCCCTTACAAACAAATGGGTACCTGGTACATAACGAAAAAGATGCTGTTTTTATTGACCCAGGTGCTGAAGGTGAGAAAGTTATCACGGCCATTGAAGAAGCAGGGGTAACACTGCAAGCCGTCATCCTCACTCACGCTCACTTTGATCACATTGGTGGCGTTGAGAGGTTAGTACAGCATTTTGATGTTCCGTTGTATGTTCACAAGGAGGAAGCAGAGTGGTTGAAAGAGCCTGCGAAAAATGGTTCCAGTTTATTTCCTGGCATCGAACCAATTAGTGTAACATGGACTCCGAAGCTACTTTCAGGAGAAGGGGAATGGAAAGTGGGACCGTTTTCGTTTCAAATGTTTGAAACACCAGGGCACTCGCCAGGTAGTATTTCCTTTTATATGTCTGATGAAAATATTATTTTTTCAGGAGACATTCTTTTTCAAGGAGGGATAGGAAGGACTGACCTTCCGGGTGGCAGTATGGACACACTTCTCAGTACTATTCATTCAAAACTCCTAACCCTTCCTGATGAAACCACTGTAGCCAATGGACATGGCCCAACGACGACAATCGGGGAAGAAAAAGAAATGAACCCGTTTTTAAATGGGTTTTAATTAGGTGAAATCACTCGCTTCAGGGCGGGTGTTTTTTTGAGTTGGAGTTTGTTGCTTTTTGAGCGTTTTTTCAAAGCTGTCACGCTATGCGTGACAGGGCAAGCATGCGCTTGCCTAACGCTCAAAAACAAAAAGCAACAATCGTTTAGAAACGAGCCCTTGAGTTAAAAATTCGCTGTACTAAAGAGAAAAGTGTCGAAAGAGGGGATTCGTTTCTAATCCTAGAATGTGTTGGATAAAAGGAGGGATCTTTTGAAAAAGTTTTGGGTAGATCTCATAAAATCTCAGCCTGACGAGGCTTTAGCCTATCATGATTTTATCGAACACGCTTTATATCACCCAAAAGTGGGTTATTATATGAACCCGAACATTAAACTAGGAATCAAAGGGGATTTTTATACGAGTAATCACGTTCACCCGGTTTTTGCCTGGACATTTGCCCGTTTTTTTTCTGATGTTATCGAAAAGGAGGAATTGCAGCCAACAATTTTAGAGTGGGGAGCAGGAGAAGGGCGTTTTTGTTTGAATGTGTTAAATTATTTTCGCGAAAAAATGCCGGATGTATATGAGAAACTGTCTTACTTAATTGTAGAAGCGAGCGAGTATCATCGAAAGCAACTGTATAAAATTGTGGAAGAACATCAGGATAAAGTAGCCGTGTATGCAAGTTTTGATGAATTGAAAAAAGCAGACTATTATGGTGAAGGAGTTGTTTTTTCAAATGAACTTGTGGATGCTTTTCCAGTCCATGTTGTGGAAAAGAACGCAGATGGAAATCTTGATGAAGTATTTGTGACATTAAAAGAAGGTCACCTCGCAGAAACGAAGATGACTTGTGAGAACAAAGAGCTTTTGGGTTGGGCCGAACAATACGGTCCGAGAGTACCAATTGGGCACCGTACCGAAATTTGTTTACAAATGAAGAAATGGATTTCTGACATTTCTGAGTGGTTAAAGCGTGGGGTAGTCGTTACGGTTGATTATGGTTATTCAAATGAGGAAAAAAGCAGTCCTGCATTAAAAGATGGTTCCCTTCGAGGGTATAAGGAGCACAAAATGATAAAGAACCCTCTATTATACCCAGGAGAGATGGACCTCACTGCTCATGTTCAATGGGATGCGTTTAGGAAGTTGGCCGAAGAAAATGGTTTGGAGATCCTTATTCATGATACACAAACGCAATTCTTATTAAAGTCTGGTCTCTTTTCATTTTTACAAACCTCTATAGAATATTCAAATCCTTTTTCAACTCAGATGAAGCAAAACCGAGCAATCCAGTCTCTTGTTTATCCGGGTGGAATAAGCCAAGCGTTTCAAGTGAACGTTTGTACAAAGAAGTTAACAAAAAGGGAGCGGTATCGTTATTACACGGAAGATCCTTATGCAGTAAAAGAAAACCCATAATTACGGAAAAAGACCTCGAGCTAAGAAGCCCGGGTCTTTGTGGGTTAGCGTAGTATGGATTAATGTCCGCCAACTCCTGGTACCATGATGAAAGTGGTGTAGTAAGTAAACCCAACGAAAAATAACGTTAAGTATGCGCCGAAGATGTAAATGTATGTACGCTCAGTCAGTTTCAGGTAGCTTAACGCTAAGAAAACGCCTGTTTGACCAAAGAACAACATCGCCATCTCGTGCATCTCACCAACCAAAAAGAGAACGGCCATTATTCCGGTCCAAAAACTAATTACTCGGAACATGCGATCCATGATGCATCCCTCCTTTTATGTAGGTAAGCAATTTTGATAGTGATAGTATGCATAATTCAATACACTTTATTATAGAACGTATTTGTCCTTTTGTAAATTAAAACTCTGTCGAATCATTTTAGGTTTATGAAAAGGGCACCTGAAAATGAAAGCTTTATTATACGTTTCCCAATTGGGCTTCTATTTATAAGGCTGTTTTCGTAAAACTGTTGCTTTTTGAGCATTTTTTATAACTATATCGCTTTGAATAACAGGGCAAGCACCTGCTTGATATAAGGCTCTTTTTCTGTTACTTTAGGTATCTTAAACGGTCAAAAAACGACCTTTTGATACACTTTAGTGGCGAATAAAGGAGAATATCTTTTATAAAAGATAAATAAAGAAGGGAGGATTTTTGTTTACAAAAGAAGAAATTAAGGTAAAGAAATAATATATAAATTTTTTGAGCTATGTAATACAATTACAAATAGTCTTGGGAGGGTAATAATATGAGTAAAATGGATACGAAAGATTTTATTATTGGAGCCGTAGTAGGTGGAATTGTTGGAGCTTCAGCAGCGATGCTAGTCGCACCAAAGTCAGGTAAAGAGTTGCGTGCAGACATTAATGACAAAGCAACGACTGCAAAGGACAAAACAGTAGAGTTCACAAACGTTGCTAAAGAAAAAGGAAACGAGTATTCTCAAATCGCAAAAGAAAAGTCCGGTGAATGGAGTGAAGTGGCCAAAGAACAATGGAATCGGGTCGCTGACAAAACGTCTCGCTTAACTGATAAAGCAAATTCATTGAGTGATGAAATGACATCAGATGTAAAAAACATGATGGAGGAAGAAAAAGAAGAAGGACAAAAGCTTGCTAACCAAGTCATAAAAGAAATTGAAGAAACACGAGATAAACTAAAAGATGACGTTACGGAACTTAATAGTAAATAAACCCTCTAAATAGGAGGTATAAGCGAAGTTATCGTTCACGTCTCTTTTTTTCGCATTATATTCTAAAAAGAGTTCATGAAATTACCCTTAACTAGAAGAGAGTGTCCTAAAAGGATTGTTTTCACCTTTGGGGACACTCTCTTCATCATTTATGTATGGTTGGGATGGCAGGATTTGAACCTGCGAATCACGGAGTCAAAGTCCGTTGCCTTACCCCTTGGCTACACCCCAAAGTGAGCACAATAATAGGGTGGCTATAAACAAAAAAAATATACAAAATAATTCACGAAAAAAGAAGGAATTTCTGATTTTATGTTGAATTAACTTACAAAAGTGGCTTGTTTGATAAGCAGGCGAAAGCAAGCCAAGATACGACAACTATGTCTAGAGGACTTTTTGAACAACCTCTAAAGTTATTTAATTTCATAAAGGTGGGTGATGCCCATGGATGTTGAACAACATGCAAAACGAGTGTTGAATGATGCTGCTCAAAACCGGGCTTCTGATATTCACATTTTACCCCAGCGCTCGAAAGGCGTTATTCGTTATCGCATTGACGGGGAGCTGGTAGATGCCAAAGTGACATCTACAGCGATGCTGCAAAAACTGATTGCGCATTTGAAGTTTTTATCCGGAATGGATATTGGTGAACGTAGAAGACCCCAAAACAGTTCACTAGAAATTATGATCCAAAATCAACCCTACGCCCTTCGTCTTTCCACATTTCCGATGACTTACTCCGAAACTCTTGTTATCCGCCTGCTTCATCAAGGAAAAATCCCTTCGATATTTGAACTTGCCTTATTTAAATCACAAGCTCGAAAAATGGTCCAACTCTCTTATGCTTCTTATGGGCTTATTCTAATTTGCGGCCCAACTGGCTCCGGTAAGACAACCACATTATATTCTCTTATGAACGAAAGCCTCCAAACAGAAAAACGAAACATAATCTCTCTTGAAGATCCTGTTGAACAACAACACGATGAATTTCTGCAAATGGAAGTGAATGAAAAGGCAGGTGTGACCTATGCAAATGGCTTGAAGAATGTTCTTCGTCACGATCCTGATGTGATCATGATTGGGGAAATTCGTGATGAAGAAACGGCTCAAATGGCTGTTCGAGCTGCTATGACAGGTCACCTTGTGTTATCCACGTTGCATTCATCAACACCGACAATGGCGATTAGAAGGCTGGCTGAGTTCGGGCTTTCATCGTCAGACATTCAGGAGACGCTTTTAGCTGTGAGTTCACAATCATTATTAAAGCTGGCTTGTCCGTTGTGTGGAAAGGAGTGTAATTACCTTTGTTATCGTCAACGGAGAAGAGCCGCCATTTTTGATATCCTAACCGGGCCTGCGTTAACAACGTATATGACAGAGAAAAAATCACCAAATTCGATGCAATCTCAGCTAATGAAAAAAGCATTTGCCTTAGGTTATTTATCTGATTGTGAAAAGGAGAGGTGGGTGAGACGTACGTATGTTTAGTATCAAAGGAAATAAGCCTTTTAAAAGTCATTATGACAAGGGGGATTGGTTACAGCAATTGGAGGCTCTCGTGAATGAAGGGTACCCATTAAAAGAATCGCTCCATATTTTAGCTCAGTACTATAAAGGGAAATCCCGAGAGATGATTCTTGACCTTAATGAAGCCTTACTCCAGGGAGAAGGCTTCGCTGAGCAATTAGGACGGTATGGGTTCTCGAAGGAAGTTACCAATTATTTATCAATTATGGAAAAACACGGTGACTTGCAAAAGGGCTTGCAGACGACGGCTGCATTGTGTTTTACGAAGCACGACCTTATAGAAAAAGGAAGAAAATTATTGCAATACCCATTAATCATGCTGAGTTCTCTTATCCTCCTCGTTACAATTGTCTTACGCTCGATTGTTCCTCAATTTGAAGATTTTTTCTTCCAACTAGATCAAGAGCTTCCTGTGATGACAAAAGTATTGTTCGCCTCTCTTTCAATTATTGACTTGCCTTTCTTAGTTGTAATAGCAATTGTAGTGAGCATCGTGTTTTGGAAAATGAAATCTTTGCCTTCGTATAAGCGGATAAAAATCATGATGAAAGTTCCAATTCTCAATAGCTATGGACGAAGGATTCTTACCTATTTGTTTGTATCGCAGCTTGCACCAATGCTGGAGAATGGTATGTCTTTAAACAAGGCACTAAAGATGATGGCAGCTGATAGTCAGTTTCCCTTTTATCAATACGAAGCAGAAACAATCAGGAGTGATATCCAACGAGGTCTTCCTTTTTCGGAAGTAGTAGGAGAACGGTCTTGGTATGAGCCACAGCTAGTAACGGTTATAGCATTGGCAGAAGCAAAAGGAAAAGTGGGGGAGGAACTAATGAGGTATGGTATGTTTTTATTTCATCGTCTTACGCATCAGCTTCAGCAACTCGTTCAACGACTTCAGCCAGTCTTGTATATCGTTGTTGGAGGATTTGTTTTACTTTTGTTTATGTCTCTTATGCTTCCTGTATTTCAAATGACTGACACTTGGTAAAGTTCAAAACCGCCCTGTAGTGAAAGAGACCAACAGTTTTTCCGTGACTTAGTTGTATACTTTATGACCTCTTTTTAAGGAGGTGCATCAAATTGATATTGAATCCACCGTAAAAAATTGATCTTTTCTTCAGTTAATTCCCTTTGAAGTTAAGAACGAAAATCTTCAACAAGCCTTTCATAGAATTCGTGTTCGTGTGAACCTCTCAAGATCAGCCCCCCCCCCTTAAATTCCCATTATAAAACATTGTGATCTACTAATGAGAAAGCAAGAAACAAACATATTTCAAAAACACCAATATTTATAGGAGGTGATTACTAAACATCTTGCTTTTAGGTATTGGGTTAAATCGAGGTAAAAAAAGGAGGAAAAAATGAAAGGATTTTTGAAGGAAGAGAAGGGGTTTACCTTAATTGAAATGGTTATTGTGTTAATGATTATCAGTGTTCTTCTCTTGATAGCTGTTCCTAGTTTGACTAAAAACACAGAGGTCGCAAACAAAAAAGGCTGCGAAGCAACGGTAGAAATGGTTCAAGCTCAGGTGGCGTCTTATGAAGTAAGCACCTCAGAAAAGCTCACTGATTTAGCAACGCTAGAATCTGAAGGGTATGTAGATCGGATTAAGTGTCCTGATAATCGGAGCTTAACATTAACCGACGGGGTAGTCGGAGTTGAAGATTGACCTGTTTCATGCATATACAGAAAAAGGCTATACACTTATAGAAATACTCGTAGTAGTAAGTCTTTTGTCAATTCTATTACTTATCGCTGTTCCCCAACTAAAGCAGGAAAATGTTTTTGAGGAAGTAGAAGGTTTTTTTACCACTTTAGAAAAAGATCTATACAATGCGCAAATGAAAGCTATTACAGACGGAGCAGCAGTGTTTTTTATTTTTGATCCCATAGACCACTCCTATACGATCCGCCAAGGGTTGACGACGATAGAGAAACGTCAATTTCCAATAGGTCTAGAGCTTAGAGGGACATCGCTGGGGTATAGCAATCTTCGCTTCTTAGCTTCAGGAAATATTAGGCAGTCTGGCACTTTCACATTTCTTTATGAAGAGCATTTATTCAGGCTTGTGTTTGTGTTTATGAGGGGACGTTTTTATATTGAGGGATTGTAGAGGGTTTACTTTGATGGAAGTACTCATTAGTCTTGTCACATTGTCGGTCCTAGGAGCAACGATGTTACCTGCTTATTCCTACTTAAAACATGAACGAATGGCATTAGTTCAAGAACAGTATGTAAACGAAAAGCTGTATGACCTCATTCAGCAACATCGCTATGACAAAGATGCTTCTAAAATATCTTCTTTAGAACGTGAAGGTAGGGAGTATATTGTTGATTGGATTCAAAATGAAGACAATATTTGGGAGGTGTGTATCACATGGACGGTATTAAAAAATGAACAGCGAACACGATGTTTACACGAATAAACGTAAAGAACAAGGTTTTACCCTTCTTGAAGTTCTCACTACTCTCGTACTCCTGTTTTTGATTTCCTCGCTTCTCCTATCAATCTTCCCATTGCTGCATCAGAACGAAAATAACCGTTCATACCATGAAGAAACAGCTCTATTTTTCATCCAGTTACAATTAAAAATACGTAATAGTGATATGTTTTGGATTGATAGCGGAGGAAGACGACTTGTTCTTCTGGTAAAAGAAGGTAGTGACGAGCAAATGGAGTCATTTATCCTTCATAACCAGCGTGTTGTAAGACAAGTCGAAGGAGCCGGATATGATGTGTATTTAGAAGGAGTCAACGATATTTATTTTACTGAAGTTAACCGAGGGGTTGAAGTGGTTATAGAAAATACACAAAATAAACAGTATACTAAAAGGCTTAACCACATGAATTCTAAGGCTGGTGAAGAACATGAACAATGAACATGGATTTGTTTTGTTGATGACAGTCTTAATTATGTTTTTGTTGAGTGGCTTGATTCTTCATCAAAGTAAGTTGCTCGTTACCGAGCGGGAATTCACGAATAATTACCGAGAATGGGTGATAATGGACACACTTCTTCAAAGAGGGAGAGAGGAAGTTGCCACATTGATTCTTCAGGATCATGATGGTACGTTGTTGATAAGTGAAAATGTCACAGAAAATGGCACAATTCAATATGACATTGTCCCATTGGAGAACGACCAAGCACATGTTACTTTAAAAGTAAAAACTAGCGGAGGAAATGATCGCATGGGGACATTTACGATTGATTTAAAAACAGGCGTTGTGTCTGATTGGAGAGAGGGAAAGGTGGTTTCGTGACAACAATTAACACAAATTATAATGTTTATTTAGTAGGGTTTATGGGAGCGGGTAAAACGACGATTGGCCAGTCTCTTGCTCATAAACTAGGTCTTGATTTTATTGACTTAGACTCACGTATCGAAGAAAATTTAAACCTTACGATTCCTGGCATTTTTGAAACATACGGGGAAAAGGGATTTCGGGATTTAGAAACGGAAGCCTTGCGCTATTCCAGTGAGCGTAAGGCAGTTATTTCTACAGGCGGGGGTATTGTTGAGAAGGAAATAAATATGGGCATCATGAAAGGAAATGGCAGGATTATTTTTTTAGACGCTCCATTTAAAGTGTTGTACGAGCGAATTAAAATGGATCCGAACCGCCCCCTTGTCAAAGGAAAAAGGGAAGAACTTGAGGAAAGGTTTTTAAAAAGGCGTAAGCGATATGAACAAGCTAATTACATCATAGATACGGATGAATGTTCACCAAAAGAAGTGGTAGATGAAATTGTATTTTTCCTCAATGAATAACGAACGTGTATAACGGATAGACTGTTGAGGATCAAGTGAAGCAGGTGATTCCAATGAAAACAAATGACTACGTAAAGTTTGTAACGCAACAATTTGTCGAATATGTTGATCAGCCTAAAGGTGAACGACAAAAAATGCGCCAAAAAAAAAAGGAAGCAAGACCGCCCATGTTGCATCGTTGGTTCGGGCTCATTCCTTTTTCATGCTTCCTAATTTACAAAAATAATAAACAAAAGTTCGTGAAACGGTAACTTGTTCACATGAAGGTATCTCATAAAGTTAAACATTGAGATACCTTCTTTTTGTCGTTTAGTAAGCAAATAAAAGGGAGGAAAAGACCTTTTATGGATAAAAGATCAACAGCTACCTTCATGCCACTCGTCTCAAGGGAAAAGAATCATCGAAAAACATGCGGCGGAAGCTAACGCTGTTTTTACTTTGATAAAGTTAGTGGGTGGTGGTGCAGGTAAAATAGCCCCCCGTTTATTACTGATATTCGGATTTTAGGTTCATATTGTCTTTGAATCGCTGATTTTTCTATTGCATAGCTTTCAGGTTTTTCGTCATTTCCGCCATAAAATGTTTCCAACAAAGCGATGTCTTTCTCCATTTTTGTTTTTGCCTCTTCAGCCCAGCCATGTTCTTCTAGCATGACTTCACTTTTAATATGGTCTTGTATACGAGCGATTCCTCGTTCGGGCTTTATTAACGGAGAAACGGTAAAACAATAGTCTGGAATTTTCAATTCCAAAGGAAATTTGGTTACACATTCAGTAAAGGATTGAATCATTTCCCCGTTAATTAAGCTAAGACCTATTGATAAAAATCGATCTTTTTTCTTCTCTGCCTCGTACGATATTTTTAAATTCATATTTAGCCAAGGGCGAAGGGGAAGAGACTGAGTGTGGTTTGTCTTCTGATCGATCTTTTCATACATTTTTACGTGAGATCCAAGCTCTTTAGCAAAGTTGAAAACTTGATGAAGGCGGGGAGAGCCAAAATGGACACGTTCCCCTTTCAGGTCAGCGGGTGCTTTTGATTCATCGGTAATTAAGGTTAACTTCATTGGGTTAGGGACACCGCCGATTTTTTCTAAGTACTGCCAGTAAAAAGGGCGGTTCATTAACCCTTTATCCATGTCAACAGAGAGCTGGATATGAAGGTGACCGGCGCTTTCTTCCAAGATAGGGCTGTCATTTTCGGTAAAAAACTTCTTAAGATAATGATGAACGTCAGTCTGCAACACGGGCCTCATCCTCTCGCTTGGAATCAATGTAAGCAGTCAAGTTATCGAGCTTTACTTTGACTTCACCTTCTGTTTCTGAGTGACTCAAGATATTGGTGATGTGTGATTCTAACTCCTCTTCTTTCATCTTTTCCAAGATGTCGTCAAGCTTCCCGATCACTTCTTCAAACAAACCAATTTTTTGATAGAGTGTTCTCATAATATGGTCTTCAACTGTATTTTGGACAGCAAAGTTGTAAATGTGGACGTCTTGTTCCTGACCAAGACGGTGGATACGACCAATTCGCTGTTCAATACGCATAGGATTCCAAGGAAGGTCATAATTGATCATGTGGTGGCAAAATTGCAAGTTGATCCCTTCACCGCCAGCCTCTGTGGCAATTAAAACTTGTGCGTGATCTTTAAACAGTTGTTTCATCCAATCTTTTTTACTTCGTTTAAATCCTCCCCGAAAAGGGACAGCTTTAATTCCGTGTTGAGCAAAATACCATTGTAAATAGAGTTGAGTCGCCCTATATTCAGTGAAGATGATAACCTTATCATCAATGGATTGTACAAGTTTTAAAGCCTTCTCTGCCTTGGCGTGACGAGTTACTCCTTCAACCATTTTCATGACACTTTGGAGTTCTTCTTTTAAAGCAGGGGCTAACTCTTCTTGTTCGAGAAGTCCTTTTAGAGTCATGAAAACTGCTTCCCGGCTAGAACAGCACTCCCGTTGCAGGGTGAGGACAGTAAATGGAAATAAACTCCATTCGTGTTGACTGCTCCATTGATTTTTTAAGCGTGTCACCGCTTCGTAAAGTTGTTTTTCTTCTTCGGAAAAATCAACCTCGACAGTGTTCACCAATCGTTTTGGCCAGTCCATCTCTGAATCTGTTCTTCGGTTTCTAATCATTACCTTTTGAACAAGGTGCCTAAGTTCCTCATGCTCATCCGCATTTTTGAATTCTTTTGAAAATCTGTCTTCGTTGCCAAGATGACCTGGCTTTAAAATAGAAATTAAATGAAATACTTCGCTTAAGCGATTTTGTACGGGAGTTGCTGTTAAGAGCAGACAAAACTTCTTCTTTAAATTTCGGACAAACTGATAGTTTTTTGTGTTTTTGTTCTTTAGTTTATGGGCTTCATCGATAATGATCATGTCATAGTCTTGTTCATAAATCGTTTTTCGGTGTGGTTCTCGTTTTGCTGTATCGATCGAGCTTACGATCACATCACACCGATCCCACACATAATGTTTACGTTGTTCAACAGCAGGAATAAAAAATTTTTCGTTTAATTCTTGGCACCATTGGGATACAAGAGATGCAGGTACGAGAATCAAAACTTTTTTTACTAAACCTCGAATCATATATTCTTTTAAAATAAGACCTGCTTCGATTGTTTTTCCAAGTCCAACTTCATCGGCTAAAATAGCTTTCCCGTTCATGTCTTTCAGCACTCGTTCGGCAGCTTCCATTTGGTGAGGAAATATGGTTAAGTGCGGTAAATGCCGCGGGGACTGGAGGCCGTCAAAGTCATCGATAATTAGTTCTTTTTCAGCTTCTAATGTCATCGCAAACATATCCCATTTTGACCAGGGACCATTCTCCTTAACGCGTTCAACAAAAGAATTTGTCCACGTAGAATCAAAAACAATTTGAGGTGTATGCATTCGTTTAGCTCCTTTCACTGCTTGATAAATGAAAAAATGGTTCTTTTATTTGAAATTATCAAACGATGTTATTGCCATTTAAAATAAGAAAATGGTACGATAGAATTGCATGAGCACGTGATTTGTTTCTTTTATAGGTGCTTGTTCAAAACGGAGCATAAAAAGAGACGAATAGGCCGAGCGATACTTAGTAGAAGCTCCTTTAGTACGATGACAGCTATTTTTAGTGGATTTTTTGAACATCCTCTTATACTATGTCCTAAATTTAGCTATAGTATGAACCGAAGCCCTTTATTGTTAACTACATAACGCGAATGAAAGCAAGGGGAGAGATCGTTTTAGAAAAACGACGCCGAAGGAGCAAGCAGCCTTACCTCTGTGAATCTCTCAGGCAAACAGACTCTTGCTAGACGCAACTCTGGAAAGTGCTTGCACATGCTTTGTGCGGGTCACCCATGGGGACACTTTCGTTACGAAAGGAAACTCTCAGGTACATCAGACAGGGACCTCAGGATAAAGGGGGTTTTCTGTCTTTTTTTGTAGAAAGAAAATGGGTCTAATAAGTCAAATACTCTTTTTATGAAAAAGAGGCAGGAAAGAAAGCGGTTTTTTTAACCACTGCAAGCGTTTACAAAAAAATCGGAGGTGCATAGCATTGGGTAGTAAAACACCATTGTATGACGTGTACAAGGATCAGGCAAAGACGATTGATTTTGGCGGGTGGGATTTACCTGTTCAATTTTCAAGCATCAAAGAAGAACATGAAACGGTAAGAAAGAAAGCTGGTTTGTTTGATGTATCCCACATGGGTGAAATTGAAGTTAAGGGAAATGGCGCACTAAAGTATCTTCAAAGTGTTCTTACGAATAACGTGGAAAAAATAAAAGTTAACGGCTGCCAATATACAGCGATGTGCTATGAAAACGGTGGTACAATTGATGACCTCGTTTACTACAAGCGTGGTGAAGGTGACTACTTGCTCGTTGTCAATGCATCGAATGTGGAAAAGGACTACGATTGGTTAGCTTCTCATGCGGAAAAATATGATGAAGTAGAGATTGTGAATGTTTCTAACGACTTTGCTCAAATTGCGATTCAAGGACCTTTAGCTGAAAAAATTCTTCAAAAAGAAACAGCTACGGATCTATCGGAAATTACCTTTTTCAAATTCCGCGATGGCGTTGATATTGGTGGGATGAAAGCTCTCGTGTCAAGAACCGGTTACACTGGAGAAGACGGTTTCGAAATTTACTGCAGTCCGGAAGATGCAGCTAAACTTTGGAATTTGTTACTGAAAGTAGGCGAGGAAGAAGGCATTCAACCATGTGGACTTGGTTCTCGTGATACTCTTCGCTTTGAAGCACGTCTTGCTCTTTACGGACAAGAATTAACAAAAGACATTACTCCACTTGAAGCAGGGATTGGTTTTGCGGTAAAAACAGACAAGGAAGCTGATTTTATTGGCAAGAAAGTTCTTAAACAGCAAAAAGAAGAAGGCGTTTCTCGTAAACTCATAGGGATAGAGATGATTGACAAAGGGATCCCTCGTACTGATTATGAAGTATTTAAAGATGGGGAGAAAATTGGCTTTGTAACAACGGGTACTCAGTCACCGACGCTCAAAAAAAATGTTGGCCTTGCAATTATTGATAAAGAATATACCGGTTTAGATACAGAAGTAGAAGTACAGGTAAGAAAGCGCCGCCTTAAAGCAAAAGTGGTTGCAACACCATTTTACAAGCGGTCCAACTAGAAGAAAATCAATGGGAAGGGGAGAATAACCAATGAGTGAGACTTTTCGTTATTTACCAATGACTGAAAAAGATCAGCAGGAAATGATGGAAGCTGTAGGAATTAATTCGGTTGAAGAACTGTTTAGTGATATTCCTAAAGAGGTTCGTTATAAAGGAAATTTGAAAATAGAAGAGGCTCTTGATGAGACGTCTCTTGTAAAAGAAATGCAACGTTTGGCTAATCGTAATATCAACATGAAGGATTACACGTCTTTTTTAGGCGCAGGTGTTTATGAACATTACATTCCTTCCATTGTGAACCATGTAATTTCTCGGTCTGAATTTTACACTGCTTACACACCTTATCAGCCGGAGATTTCACAAGGAGAGCTGCAAGCCATCTTTGAATTCCAAACGATGATTGCCGAACTTACAGGCATGGACTTGGCAAATTCTTCAATGTATGACGGTCCGACTGCTCTTGCTGAAGCAGGAATGATGAGTGCTGGACATACAAAAAAGAAGACTATCCTCGTTTCTGAAACAGTCCACCCAGAGGCCCGCGAAGTCCTCGTATCTAATGCTAAGGGACAAGGAATCGACGTAGTTGAAGTGCGTGAAAAGAATGGTGTTACTGATATTGGCCACTTAAAAGAACTTTATAATATAGAAGTCGCTTCTGTGATCGTTCAGTACCCTAACTTTTTAGGGAACGTGGAAGACCTTAAAGCGATTGAAGAAATCGCTCACCAGGAAAAAGCATTGTTTGTCGTTTCTTCAAATCCAGTAAGCCTAGGCGTTCTTGAATCACCAGGAGCATTTGGAGCTGACGTCGTTATCGGAGATGCTCAACCATTTGGTATTCCAACTCAGTTGGGCGGACCTCACTGCGGTTATTTTGCTACTACGAAAAAATTAATGCGTAAAGTGCCAGGACGTTTAGTTGGTCAAACAACAGATGATAAAGGGCAGCGTGGATTTGTATTAACACTGCAGGCTAGAGAACAGCACATCCGGCGAGATAAAGCAACGAGTAACATTTGCTCTAATCAGGCATTAAACGCTTTGGGTGCTTCTGTTGCGATGACGGCACTAGGTAAAAGCGGCGTGAAGGAAATGGCGCGTCAAAACATCCAAAAAGCACACTATGCAAAAGAAAAGCTTGTGGAGGCTGGTGTAGAAGTTATTAACGGTACACCGTTCTTTAACGAATTTGCGGTGAAGCTTCCTAAGCCCGTAAGTGAAGTGAACGATGAACTATTAAATGAAGGGGTGATTGGCGGCTTTGACCTTGCCCGTCATTATCCTCAAAAAGAGAACCAAATGCTTCTTGCATTCACAGAACTTCGAACAAAAGAAGAAATTGATCATTTAGCAACGGTATTGGGGGGAGTAAAATGAGCAGTGAGAACCAAGCGTTAATTTTTGAACTAAGTCAAGAAGGCAGAGTCGGTTACAGCTTACCGGAACTAGATGTACCGGAAAAAGATCTTGATGACATGCTCCCAGCATCCTTTCAAAGGAGAAAAGATGCTGAGCTTCCTGAAGTATCTGAGCTGCAAATTATGCGGCACTATACAGCATTATCAAAGCGTAATCACGGGGTAGACTCCGGTTTTTACCCGCTCGGTTCGTGTACGATGAAATACAACCCGAAAATTAATGAAGATGTAGCACGTTTTCCTGGCTTTGCTCACATTCACCCATACCAGGAGCCTAGTACGATCCAAGGTGCACTTGAGTTAATGTACAAGCTCCAAACGACATTAGAAGAGATCACAGGTATGGATCAAGTAACGCTTCAACCGGCAGCAGGTGCTCACGGTGAGTGGACAGGTCTTATGATGATCCGTGCCTACCATGAAGCAAATGGTGATTATCAGCGAACGAAAGTAATTGTTCCTGACTCCGCCCATGGGACAAACCCGGCTTCTGCAACTGTAGCAGGTTTTGATGCTGTGACAGTTCGTTCGAATGAGCGAGGTATTGTCGACCTCGATCACCTGCGTGAAGTCGTTGGAGAAGATACTGCAGCATTAATGCTTACTAACCCGAACACTCTTGGACTATTTGAAGAGGAAATTGTCGAGATGGCTTCGATCATCCATGAAGCTGGAGGGAAATTGTATTACGATGGGGCCAACTCCAATGCGATTTTAGGCATTACGCGTCCAGGAGATATGGGCTTTGATGTTGTTCACTTGAACTTGCATAAAACATTTACAACACCTCACGGGGGTGGCGGACCTGGTTCAGGACCTGTAGGAGTGAAAAAAGATCTTGTACCATATTTACCGTCGCCACTCGTAGTAAAAGACGGAGAAGAATACCGCTTAGAATATGACGTTCCTGCATCGATCGGAAGGGTAAAACCATATTACGGAAACTTCGGTATCAATGTTCGAGCCTATACGTATATCCGTACAATGGGGCCTGTTGGATTACGGAAAGTATCTGAGTTTGCTGTGTTAAACGCAAACTACATGTTCAGAAAGCTTGAACCATATTTCGATGCTCCTTATCAGCAGCACTGCAAGCATGAGTTTGTGTTATCCGGTCGCCGTCAGAAGAAGCTTGGCGTACGTACACTTGACATGGCAAAGCGTCTGCTTGACTTTGGCTACCACCCACCAACGATTTACTTCCCAATTAATGTGGAGGAGTGCTTGATGGTTGAGCCAACGGAAACAGAGTCGAAAGAAACGTTAGACGAATTTATTGACGCGATGATTCAAATAGCGAAGGAAGCAGAGGAAAACCCTGAAGTTGTTCAAGAAGCACCGCACACTACAGTGATCGGTCGAATGGACGAAACAACTGCAGCAAGAAAACCCGTACTTCGTTATACAAAAGAGTAGATATTGATTTGGAAATGGCCTTGCCCTAGTTGGGCGAGGTCTTCCTTTGGTTTCAGAGAGATTTTTCCGGTCTTTCTCTGTTATCCAGGCGGGTTAACCCGCCTGGATTTTTAGCGCTTGTCGCCACATGATCTTCTTTCGTAAGCGTTCAAAGCTTTTTTATTCCATAAGACATTCGCTTAATGACTTTTGTCGTATTATTGACGCCTTCGATGTAGCCATTATTAAAGGGATACATAAAGGACTGAAGGAGTTCTTGCTTCCATCAGGTAAAGGTCTTTGTTACTTTCTGAAATAGCGATATTTGCGCGTCGTTCACAAGGGAGATCCACGCCTCTAGTCCTTCTCTAGCGGTATCAGAATCAGCGTTCTTAAACCAATCATCTAAAGCATTCTTAAGCTCATATGCTTTTCTCAATTCGTCGTGATCTTCCAATACTTCCTCCACTCGCTTTTTCCCTTTATCATTCAGCTTCTTCGGTGATTTCCAAAGCAATTCTTTACTTCGCTTCATCTGAATTCGCTTATCTTTCCACAGATCGTGCTGGACTTGACGTCGAACCTCATCAAAGGCCCAATAGGCTTGTCTCATAAAGTGAAAACGATCCGCTATGATGAGGGGATTACCCAACGCACGCCGTATCGCCTCTTTAAATGCTTTGGATAAATCCATGACGACAATCTCAACGTTCCCATAATCACACCCACGGAAGTACTTCTCAATGGTTTCCTCGCGGCGATCGGGTAAGACATCAATGATTTCACGGTTCTCCACGTCCACAATCTTCATTTGAAATTCTCACCACCGGCATCACCTTTGAATTCATCCAACGCAATCGCTCGAGGAAGAACCTTTCTTACGCTGATTTCTTGCTGTTCAAACAAACGAAGACAGCGATTTGAACTGATCCCTTTGATTCTAGCGACACTTTGGAAGCTCATCTCTGTACACAAGCCTAGGATTTCCTGTTCTAACATCGTCGTTTGTCGTTGATACCGATCTAAAAACGATAGCTTCTCAAAAAACGTATGACGACACGCTAAACAACGATAACGTCGCTTCTTCACACACAAGTCCACATGCTTTCCAGCTATACAATCTCCTTGAACTTTCTGTTCTCTATAACCATGAATCCGTTTCGTTTTCGTCTGACAAGCTGGACAAGTTTGTTTACGTACCGCTGTGTGGAGCTCAAACCAAAAGCCATTCCCATCCTCTCCACTATCGAAAACATGGATATGGCGGTCTTTAATCCCTAATAAGTTTGTGATAAAATGAGACTGCATCTGTATTCTCTCCTTTGAGCTTTTGTCTGGTAGCTAAAGCGTAACAAAGAAAGAGGATCAGGTGCTTTTTTTGTGCTCAATCCTCACGTCCCGACCCGATAGGGAACACCACAACATTCAGTATAGAGCCGTTTTTTACCTGTCATCAAAAAAAGGTGGAACCGCGTTTCGGTTCCACCTTTTTAACGATTTAAGAAATTATAAAAAATCTACGTTTCGAAAGCAATCTTATTTTTTTATCTTTCCTGTCCATTTGCGAAATCCGCCTTTAAGCTGAGCAATGTCTTCAACGCCGCGCTTCTTACGGAGAACTTTTGCCGCTTGGGCACAGCGGGCTCCTGATTGACAGTAAAGATAAACAGGTTTGTCCGTGCGAATTTCTGCTTGACGCTGTCGAAGTTGCGATAATGGAATGTTTCTTGCGCCTAATATATGTCCGGTTTTAAATTCTTTTTCTTCACGGATATCCACAAGTTGTGCTTTTCGATAATCTTTTTTAAACTCTTCTGTTTCAAGTGTTTTAAGATACTTCGGTTTTACTAGTCTTGATACAACGAAAAAGGCAAGAATAACCGTTACAATAGCTAAAATCCATGGTGCCATGGTGCAATGTCCACTCCTTTTTTACTGCAATGTTTTCTCCATCAATAATGATATATGGAAATCGCGCAAACTGCAATGTTTAACATCACATAAAAGTAAGATGTTTTGTCTTCACTAGAGAAATTCGATATGATAGTAAAGGAAAATAAATCGAATTTGAGCTAAAGTGAGGGACAGCAAGTATGACAGAAACTTGGGGTTATATTGATTCGGGGAAGAGCAATCCCTATTATAATATGGCATTAGATGAAAAGTTAATGGAATGGCACCGCGAAGGGAAAACTCCACCCATCGTCCGCTTTTATGGATGGGAACCTGCTACTCTATCAGTTGGTTATTTTCAAAAAGTTGAAAAAGATATTGATTTAGAAGCCGTAAAGCGTCACGGTTTAGGTTTTGTGCGTAGACCAACAGGAGGTAGAGCAGTTCTTCATGAAGATGAACTTACATATAGCGTGATCGTAAGTGAAGATCATCCGCAAATGCCTGATAGTGTAACTGAAGCGTATCGGGTCATCTCCCAAGGTTTACTCGAAGGATTCATTGATCTTGGTCTTGATGCTAGTTTTTCCGTGCCGCGGTCAGAAGAAGAACGTAATAACTTGAAAAATCCCCGGTCAGCGGTTTGTTTTGATGCATCGTCTTGGTATGAGCTTGTCGTTGAAGGAAGAAAGATAGCAGGAAGCGCACAAACTCGCCAAAAAGGTGTAGTTTTACAACATGGTTCAATTATTTTGTCCCTGGATGAAGATAAATTATTCGACGTCTTTAACTATCCAAGTGAGCGAGTGCGCGAGAGAATGCAGCGAAGCTTTAAGAATAAAGCAGTAGCTATAGAAGAATTACTAGGAGAAAAAATTGATGTAGAGCAGGCAAAAGAAGCGTTTCGAACTGGATTTGAAAAAGGGTTGGGGATTGATTTAATACCTTATATCCTATCTGAAGAAGAAGGAAAAGAAATCGAAAAACTAATGGAAGAAAAATATAGTACCGACGCTTGGAACTTTAAAAGTTAGCGAGACCTCATTTGGAAGTAAATCTCTATTGGTGAGATGAAAAAGGCATGTTACTTTTTGTGACATGATCTTTTTTTCTGTACAACATTTATAAAAGAGTTTTCTATCATGACAGATGTATTTCTTTAAAATAAAAACTATGGTAAGATTTTTTTCTATTCATTGAATGAATATCATAATTCTAAGCTTATGCAGCTCAAGGGTTCTAAGACATGAAAAAAGGAGTACCTCCTAAAATGTTAAATTTTGTAAGTGACCAAACAAACTAAATGAAATGGGAGGAAGCCGTCTGTTAAGCCGCCTACGTAGTTAAACGGAATCTACGAAACTCCTGCGGAAAAATGGACCAGACAAAGACCCCGCAGGGCGCTTTTCCCGAGGAGACTTGACGGTTCGTCCACGGAAAGCGAGCAGATGCAGTCCAATGGAGCTGCAAAAAGATACGCTTTTTACAATAATTAATAATCAAAATGGTGTGCTTGTTTAAACAAATGAATTATAAAAGTGATTCCATTGAAAAAAGTTTTGTCGAAAGTTCGCTGTAGTCCTGAAAAACGGCGATGGGTTGAAGAACAGTTAAGAATGCAATCTATGAAAAATGTCAAAATAGCTGATTATTATTTAAAAACGCCTAGTTATCTTTATCATTCTGGATAATCTGCTTGTTTTCAAAGTTGACAAATCAATATTCTTTCGCCACCGACCCAATATATAGTACTATTTACTTTAAGTTTAACACTATATGTTGTTGGGTAAAGAAAACTATGGTAAGCTAAAACAAACATAGAAACACCAGAGATTACCATTCTTTGCTTGTCGAAGTCATAGCAAAGATAATGATCTTTGACAACAAGATATTTAATAGTAAGCAAAGGAGAGAATGCATGTGACAACGTTTATGTCTGCGAAGTCTATTGATGTGGAGGAACTTAACCGCGATATTGCAGAGTTCCCGCAGGTGTTTCCAATTACTCCGGAAATGAATAAAAAACAAAGCGGAGTATCGAGATTGGTAATGCTAGACCGCTATACGTTTAAAGACACTGAAAAGAAAACGCTAAAAGAAGGCGACTTTGTCGTTCTTACCGTCAAAGCCGACCCGAAATTTCCAGCAAGAGGTTACGGTTTCATAATTAAAATTGACTGGGACCAAGGACAAGCTAAAATTGCCGTAGACGAAGAATTTCACGGAGTTCTTGACGATTCCGAGGAAAAAGAAACCGGAGTAGTAACGCGTTCTCTCGATACGATTGATAAGCCACTGGAAATCTATTACGAGCAAATCGCCAAACGAAATGCTAGAGGATTAGCCGAAGTTGAAGCTACCCCTGAAAAACAAGCAGAGAGCTTTGAAAAATTCTATCATGAACTCGTGAACATGAACTTTGTTCCTGCAGGTCGTGTATTATACGGTGCAGGAGCAGAAACCGATGTCACGTATTTTAATTGTTATGTAATGCCATTTGTAGCAGACTCTCGTGAAGGGATCTCTGAACACCGTAAGCAGGTGATGGAAATTATGAGCCGCGGCGGTGGTGTTGGAACGAACGGCTCGACGCTTCGTCCGCGAAATACATTGGCCAGAGGCGTTAACGGAAAATCATCCGGTTCTGTTTCTTGGCTTGATGATATTGCAAAATTAACGCATTTAGTTGAGCAGGGCGGTTCCCGCAGAGGTGCTCAAATGATCATGCTCGCCGATTGGCATCCTGATATTTTAGAATTTATTATTTCAAAAATGCAGAACCCGAGAATTCTTCGTTATTTACTTGAAAATACTAAAGACGATCAGATTCGCTCGCTTGTTAAAGACAAGTTGAATTTTACGCCGCTCACTGAACTTGAAGAAGCGATGTATCAAAGTATCGTCAATTATAAAGCAATTGAAGGTCATGGCGGATTTGAACCAAAGGTCATTGCTGAAGCGGAAGAAAAACTTCGCACTGGCGGGACGTATACTGTTAACAACCCTGAGTTTTTAACAGGCGCAAATATTTCTGTTTGCTTAACGAATGAGTTTATGGCTGCAGTTGAAAATGATGAAGAGTATGCGCTTCGTTTCCCAGATGTGGAGAACTATTCTTCAGATGAGATGGAAGCCTATAACCGTGAATGGCACGAATACGGTGATGTTCGTGACTGGGAGTCGCTCGGATTTGGAATCCGAACGTACCGTGGTATTAAAGCGAGGGAGCTTTGGAATTTAATTAATGTTTGTGCAACGTACTCTGCTGAGCCGGGGATTTTCTTTATCGACAATGCGAATGAGAAAACAAATGCTGGTGCCTACGGCCAGAAAGTCGTTGCAACGAATCCGTGTGGTGAACAACCTCTCGCACCTTACTCTGTCTGTAATTTAGCAGCTGTCAACTTAGCGGAGATGGCTGACAAGGAGACGAGGACGGTAAACTTTGAAAAACTTAAACAAACGGTAGCCACGGGTGTTCGGATGCAAGACAACGTCATTGACGCAACACCTTACTTTTTAGAAGAAAACACTAAGCAAGCGAAAGGTGAACGACGCGTTGGACTTGGTGTGATGGGTCTTCATGACTTGCTTATTCATACTGAAACAGTTTACGGATCAGAAGAAGGGAATAAGCTCGTAGATGAGATCTTTGAAGTGATCGCGACGACAGCATATCGAACGAGCATTGACTTGGCAAAAGAAAAAGGAAGTTTTCCTTTCTTAGTCGGTGGATCTGAAGCTGAAGCGAATCACCTTCGAGAAAAGTTTACACAGACTGGTTATATGCAAGGGATGCCAGAAGATATTCGTAAAGGTGTACGGAAGTATGGAATTCGTAACTCACACCTATTGACTGTTGCACCTACGGGTAGCACAGGGACAATGGTAGGAGTTTCAACTGGACTTGAACCATATTTTTCTTTTTCCTATTTCCGCAGCGGTCGACTTGGTAAATTTATTGAGGTGAAAGCAGAAATCTTACAAGAATACTTAAATGCAAATCCAGATATTGATACAGACTTACCGAAATGGTTTGTCTCCAGCATGGAGCTATCACCTGAAGCTCATGCCGATGTTCAGTGTATCATCCAGCGTTGGGTTGACAGTTCACTCAGTAAAACAGTAAATGCACCGAGGGGCTATACAGTCGAGCAAGTTAAAGGTGTGTATGAACGCTTGTACAATGGTGGAGCAAAAGGTGGTACTGTATACGTTGACGGTAGCCGCGATTCTCAAGTACTCACATTAAAAGCAGAAGAAAATGATATGAACGACACAATTGGTGATACTAAAACAACAGAACCAAAAAGCAAGGTCGTTCTTGTAGATACAATAAGTGAAATTCGTTCTACCTCTGTTAACTATGGAAATGAGGTGGGCGACAAATGTCCAGTGTGCCGAAAGGGGACAGTTGAAGACATCGGAGGCTGTAATACGTGTACGAATTGTAATGCCCAACTAAAATGCGGGTTGTAGCACCATAGGGAATGGTCAAAACGAGGCCATTCTCTTTTTCTTGGTTTATCAAGGATGTCCAAATAGGTTCGTTTGCTGGATAACCCTCTTCCTTGTAAGGTAGTGTGATGTTATGATTTATAGTATACTTATTATTAGAAAATGATTGTTTTTCCAAGTAAAGGATCGCAGACACAGCGATTTTTTCAAGCGGGGAAGTTTGGAGGGGACATTATGCCAACACCGAGTATGGAAGACTACTTGGAACGAATTTACATACTAATTGAAGATAAAGGATACGCCAGAGTCTCGGATATCGCTGAATCGTTAGAGGTACACCCTTCCTCTGTCACAAAGATGGTCCAAAAACTCGATAAAAAAGAGTATTTAGTTTATGAGAAGTATCGTGGGCTCGTTTTAACACCGAAAGGGAAAAAGATTGGAAAGCGTCTCGTATACCGCCATGACCTGCTGGAAGAGTTCATGAGAATTATTGGTGTTGATGGAGAAACGATTTATCAAGATGTAGAAGGGATTGAACATCATCTTAGCTGGGATGCGATTGACCGCATCGGTGACTTGGTCCAGTTTTTTGAAGAAGATCCTAAGCGTGTAAATGAGTTACGGCTAGTACAAAAAAAGAGTGATGAAATGGAGCAATCATGACAAGTCTGTTATGGTTGCTTTTTGCTTTTTTCCGATAGACTCACAGGAAATGGACCATCAATCAAAAATCGAGCATTTTTTTGCAAGTTGACCGTTACAATGAAATAAAGGAGGAGAGGCCTGTGAAAGTGGATGGTGTGTTTGCTGGAGGCGGGGTAAAGGCACTGGCGTTCGTAGGAGCACTCAATATTACGGAAAAACGGGGTATCAAGTTTGAGCGTGTCGCTGGAACGAGTGCGGGGGCTATTGCCGCTGCCTTCATAAAAGCAGGTTATACAAGCGAGGAAATTTTTGAGTTGTTTGAGGAGATGGATTTGAGGCAACTACTGGACCCTCGGCGCTCGATTTTTCCATTTCCATTTTTGCGCTGGTTAACGATGTACCGGAAAATAGGGTTGTTTAAAGGGAATGAATTTGAACAGTGGTTAGTGAGTGTCTTAAAACGTAAAGGGGTCTCTACTTTTCAAGATTTACCGGAAGGATCATTAAAAATGGTGGCCTCTGATATTACAAATGGCAGGTTTTTAGTTCTTCCTGACGACCTCCCACGTTATGGGCGGATTCCAGAGAAATTTTCGGTTGCTAAAGCAATACGAATGAGCTGTAGTATTCCATTCTTTTTTGAGCCTGTAAAAATCTATGACGGTACCGGGAAACCATCCTACATTGTTGATGGAGGTGTACTTAGTAATTTTCCGATGTGGATTTTTAAAAAGCGAAACCAAAAACGACTTAAAAGACCGGTTCTTGGGTTCCGTCTGAGCCCTTCCCTAGAAAATCTTCAGCCCAGGAAAATAAAAAATGCGATGCAATTTACGTATGCCATGGTAGAAACGATGCGGACAGCACACGATCAACGCTACATCGCAAAAGACATTGCAAAAGATATTGTGTTTATTCCTGTTCATGATGTCAAAACAACTGACTTTGCTTTAAGTGACGAACAAAAAGAAGCACTCATTACCTTGGGAGAGGAGAGTACTTCCGAGTTTATGAAAACATGGTCCAATTAATTTAGTTGGAATCGATTAATGTACCTTTACCTTCTTGCGAGTATATGTTGAACATTACAAGGAGCAGAGGAACAATGAGTGTGATCCATAATCCAATAGCAATTCCATTCCCAAAGAGAGGAAGGGGAGCAAAAACTTTAAGAAGGGCTATGCCTGAAAGGCCGATTAATGCAGCGATCAAGCGTCTGGAGAGTGATGATGGAATGTTCATTCGAACTTTGATAAATTCGCATGAAACACCGGTACCTGCTCCCAAGAGATAACCAGCATGAAGTAAATAAGAGGTGTTTGGATATATGATGGCAGCCAAAAAGATTGGAAGTACGATTGAAAAAAGCATTAAATATCGATCTGGCATAGACTCTATCCAATCGAAGCTTCGGTAAAAACCGTATACAATGAACCCTCCAATGACAATGGCACTAACAATAGAGAAAACAGGCGTATTAGTAAACAGTAAGAAGGTAAGTGAAAAAGCAAATATAGGCGCTAATGTGGCAATGAGTTCCAATCGGCTGCGGGCTAATGGAATGAAAAAAGCAAAAAATGTCATTACAGCCTGAATAGGTGGGTGTGTCAGAGGTACCAAGTTGTCTCCGATATAAACGACAGGTAAAAATAAGCGAATAATGTGGGCGATAATAACGGAGAACGAGAGAAGAAAAAGCAATTGGAAGCCAATAGTCTTATTTATCGCCCAAAAAGTCAGACCAATTAAGACGAGGAAAACCATATTTAATTGTGTTAATGGTATCGAGTCAACCGTAAAGCTATACACTGATTCACTTAGGATCATATTGTTCCTCTCCTCAAAAAAAGGTGTAAAAAAGCTTCATAAAAGTCAGTTTCTCAAAAAGGAGGGCCAAAAGAGCCGAGAAGATCGAGGACCGCAAGCTGCGAAGAGATTATCTTAAGAAAAAGAACCAAGCCATCAAAATAATGCTCGGTTCTTTTTCTTACTCTTATTCTTCTTTCCCTCAATTACTCGAAGTTGAACGTCCGAATGTCGTTTAATTAGAGGACGGCTGTTCTTTCTTTTAGCTTGCTTCGCTTTTTTCTGATTTTTTGTTGAGAAAACATTTTTTTTCTGTCCTGCACTCGCCTTACGTGCGCTCGCTCCCTGACGTTGATATTGTTGGCCATAGCCAGAATTCATCATCCTAGGCATGATAAAGTTTTTAAAAAGTAGATAAAGTAAAGTGGCGACCCCTACCATCACTAGGATTCGTACAAAAAAGCCGCCAGGATCAGAAAATAAATTTACTCCAATACCAAGGAAAGCCAATGCGAATATAACGAGTAATAATGGATGAAAGGATTGGCGAAGCATAAATCCACCTCCACATGTTAATTGATTTTCTAAAAGAGTGGGAAATTTAGCGGTAAGAAAGATTCGTTTTTTCTTACCATCAAAGAATTCGAACAAAAATATCCTCTATTTAAATGGCTATTATCTTAAACTTTGTTGATTGTTATTATCATACGATGCGATCTGCTAATTTATCCTCTGTAAAAGCTTCGTCACGTCTTCTCATTTCTTCAAAAGAAGCAATAGCGACTTCAACTTGGCCATTTTTAGGCTCTTTTGTCGTTAAAAGCTGGAGCCATAAACCAGGGTAGCCGAGCCATTTTAATGATGGTTTGTTTCGTACTTTGTTTGTTAATTGTAATACTTCATATGAAGCACCCAAAACTACAGGGATTAAAGCTATTCGGTACGTAAGTCTTTCCCACAATGGTTCTGATGGGACTGCTAAATAGATAAAAACACCAACGATCACTGTAAATAAAATAAAGCTACTACCACATCGGTAATGTAGACGGGACTGTGCTTGGACATTTTCCACTGTGAGTGACTTATTGTTTTCGTATGCATTGATGACCTTGTGTTCTGCCCCGTGGTACTGAAAGACCCGTTTTATCATAGGTGTCAAGCTAATCAAATAAATGTAGGTTAACAAGAAAACAAGTTTGATAAAGCCTTCAATTAAGTTCTGAGCTAAGTGTCCTGGAAAAAGAGGGCGGAATAACTCAGCTAGTGTAGCAGGTAGGGCGGTAAATACTAACTTACCGAAAATAAACGATAAGACTCCGACAGCTGCGACTCCCAAGACCATTGTCATTTTTGAAGATTGTTCAACTGTTTCAATTTGATCGTCATCACTGGGGTCAACATCATATCGCTCAGTAGAAAAGTTAAGGTGTTTTGTTCCGTTCGCACTAGCTTCAATGATCGCAACAACCCCCCGAAGAAATGGGATCTTTTTAAGCTTTTCCAATGTGGGCCGCTTTTTTTTCTCAACTTCAAAAAAATCAAGATTATCATCTTTTCGGCGAATGGCTGTTACAGTAGTATGCTTTCCGCCGAACATAACTCCTTCCATGACGGCTTGTCCGCCATATGCAGGTTGACTTGTTTGTTTATTCATTGGTGTTCACCAGCCTATCTATTTCTTTTTCAATTTTAGGGTGTTTAAAAGTCCGGGAACCATAGCCAGCCGCAAAGACCTTCTTCTAAGATCCGCCACGTCCTGTGGTGAACGCAGAAGTCACCTCTTCCTGAGGAAGCTCGTTGCATCGCTACTCCAGTCCTCACAGAACCGCTATACATTCTATTCTACATGATAACCTAAAATACCTCCAACAAGTACATGATAAATCCTTTATACTATTCCCTCTTGGAATCAAATTAACACGGCTCGAATTATTGAAAAGACTAATAATATTTAAATACGTAAAACATAAAGAAGTGGACATAACTAAAAAAGAGGTGATGACGTTGAAAGAAGCAGAAAAGGAACAATCAAAATCGGAGCAATCAATGTCTTTTAGCAGTTCTGTAGCTGCAACTGGATTTTTTGGTGGCCTCTTTTGGAGTTTTATTGGGTATTTGACGTTTGTTTTTAATTTTTCCCGCATTGGTCCTGCCCTCGTGTTAATGCCCTGGGCTCTTCCGGATTGGAAAAATGGTTGGTTAGGCCAGGTTGTTGGTATTCTGGCGATCGGTGTTTTATCAATCGGGATAGCATTTCTTTACCGCTTGATTTTTGTGAAGATAAATAAGCTTTGGCCAGGAGTTGTTTTTGGTTTTTTATTATGGACATTAGTGTTTGGATTGTTTAATCCGATGTTTCCAGGGTTAAAGCCTTTACAACAAATGGATATTAATACAAAGGTGACGACGCTTTGTTTATACATACTATATGGAGCGTTTATTGGTTATTCTGTTTCTTATGAATACCATGAGCGGACCACACACGAAGGTGAATCTATTCAAAGATGAAAACGTATGGTAGAATGTTCCGTGGAGCATTCTATTTTTCTTGTCTCCAAGAAGAATCCTGTGAGTCACCTGGATGTAAGAGGATGTGAGAAAATCCATGAAGATTCTCGTTTTAAATGGACCTAATTTAAATCAACTCGGCAAGCGAGAGCCAACGGTTTATGGTTCCGGCATACTTAAACAGTTAGAAAACGAGCTTATTGAATACGGAAATGAATATCAAATTTCCATTACAACAGAGCAGTCTAACTATGAAGGCCAGCTAATTGATTGGTTGCACGAATCAGAAACGAAGTTTGACGCTATTGTCATGAATCCCGGGGCATTTACACATTACAGCATTGCAATTCGGGACGCAATTGCTTCGATATCATTGCCGGTTATAGAAGTCCATATTTCAAATGTTCATGCTAGAGAAAACTTTCGACAAGTTTCAGTTACAGCGCCCGTATGTGTAGGGCAAGTTAGTGGCTTTCATTTTGAAGGGTACAAAATGGCAATTGATTATTTTCGAAGGGGGAAACATCATGTCTAGAATTGAAAAACTTAGAGCAAAACTTTCAGAAGAGCAGGTAGATGGATTGTTGATTACAAGTGCAAGCAATCGTCGTTATATGACGAATTTTAGTGGTACAGCCGGGGTTGCACTTATTTCTGAGAAGGAAGCTAAGTTCATTACCGACTTTCGTTATGTGGAGCAGGCAAATGAGCAAGCCCATGGGTACCAAGTGGTCCAGCATACAGCTCCTATTCATGAGGAAGTAGCAAAACAGGCGAAAGCTATGGGCATTGAGAAACTAGGCTTTGAAAAAGATCATGTTACATATGGTACATATGATACATTTAAGAACACGATTGATGGAGAACTCGTTCCGGTGAGTGGATTAATAGAACAATTACGGATGATAAAAGATGAAGGTGAACTACAAACGATTCGTGAAGCCGTAGATAATGCAGATGCCGCTTTTTCTCACATACAAAGCTTTATCCGACCAGGTGTTAAAGAGATTGACGTTTCTAATGAACTGGAGTTCTTTATGCGAAAGCGCGGGGCTGTTTCATCTTCATTTGATATTATTGTGGCATCAGGCGTTCGTTCAGCGCTTCCTCATGGAGTGGCAAGTGACAAGGTTATTGAACGTGGGGAACTAGTTACGCTGGATTTTGGTGCATATTATAAGGGGTATTGTTCAGATATTACACGTACAGTGGCTGTTGGAGAGCCGTCAGAAGAGCTAAAGAAAATTTACAGCACTGTCCTTGAAGCACAGAAAAAAGGAATGGACGGGATCAAAGCTGGTATTACTGGAAAACAAGCTGATGCTTTAACTCGAGATTATATTAAAGAACAAGGCTACGGTGAGTATTTTGGCCATTCAACAGGGCATGGAATGGGGTTAGAAGTTCATGAAGGCCCGGGACTTTCCTTTAAATCTGACACGGTGCTAGAGCCTGGCATGGTAGTAACGGTAGAGCCTGGTATTTATATTGCAGGTGTCGGCGGTACACGTATTGAAGATGATACGATTGTAACAGCTGATGGCAACGAGTGTTTATCAAAGTCCACGAAAGAACTGATTATTTTAGGGGAATAAATTCCCTAAACATACAGGAGGGTTATACGATGATTTCAGTAAACGATTTTAAAACCGGATTAACAATCGAAGTAGATGGTGGGATCTGGCAAGTTATGGATTTCCAACATGTAAAGCCAGGTAAAGGAGCAGCTTTTGTTCGCTCCAAACTTCGTAACCTTCGAAATGGTAATGTACAAGAGAGAACTTTCCGTGCAGGGGAAAAGGTAAGCAAAGCTCATATGGAAAACCGCAAAATGCAGTATTTGTATGCGAGCGGAGATACCCATACATTTATGGACAACCAGTCCTACGAGCAATTGGAACTTCCAACTGAGCAAATTAAAGATCAATTAAATTACTTAAAAGAGAACATGGAAGTTCAAGTGTTAACTTACCATAGTGAAACAATCGGTGTTGATGTGCCGTTAAGCGTGGAGCTAGAGGTAACGGAAACAGAGCCAGGAATTAAAGGAGATACGGCTTCAGGCGGAACGAAACCAGCCACACTTGAAACTGGTTTGACAGTTCAAGTGCCATTTTTCATCAACCAGGGTGATGTGTTAATCATCGACACGCGTAAAGGTGAATACGTTTCAAGAGCATAGTTTGCCAAATACCATATTAACCGTTCATTTATTAAATGAGCGGTTTTTTTGCGTAAAAAATCATCGTATGAGGACGGATCAGCATTTTTAAATCCTTATTAACCTCTCCCTGCTACACGCGACCATTCCACATGTATTTAAGTTCTTCAACACCTTAAGTTCTCAATTGAAGACAAGCTACATACCCATTAACAAGGATATTGCAATGGGGTGTAGTGATGAAAAATTGGATTGCAGGATTGGAAACAGCTGTCATAATCATGGTTTGTTTACGAATATTCTCAGGCTTGGCTGAGCTTACTATTGCTGGGCTCATATTGAAATTTAATAGTGTTGAAAAAGCACTGATTCTTAACGCGTTTCTCGCTATTATTGGACCCACTATACTCATACTTTCGATTGCTATTGGTGTATATGCTTTAGCTGATGAGTTATCACTACGGAAAATTATCCTCATTTTTGCAGGTGTGTTTCTTATTTTATACGGTGTGAAAAGTTAAGTTGAATCGTCATATTCATGCTCTTATTGCATAAATTTTTTATAGAACAAGCATTTATAGTACAACCTCTATTCCAATGAATCGTGAGGTGAAGTCGTGGAACAAATTTTTAAAGTATTGCCGACGTCAATCCGCCAGCATCTGGCCGCCGTTCCAGAAAACATACGGTCAAAAATTGAAGAAGTCAGGGTTCGGATTGGACGTCCGTTAGAGGTCATTACTACTGATCAATCATATCTACTTCCATATCATGAGAAGCGACCTTATCTCGTGACAGAGGAAGATGGAGCGTTTGTTCTTAGTTATTTAAGTCAGCATTCCGTATATCGGCTTGAAGAGGAGCTGAAGCGTGGATATATTACGATTTCCGGGGGCCATCGAGTTGGACTTGCTGGTCGAGTGGTAACGGAGCGAGGTTATGTAAAAGGCATTCGTGATATTGGCTCGTTTAATATTCGAGTTGCTAGACAGTCAAAAGGTGCAGGCATTCCTTATTTATCTGATATCACCCGTAATCAACAGTGGATGCACACACTCATAGTCGGACCACCGAAAACCGGAAAAACAACATTGTTAAGAGATTTAGCGCGTATTGCTAGTGAAGGTGATGTCTCATTCGGAATAAAACCAAAAACCGTTGGCATTGTTGATGAACGCTCTGAACTTGCTGGTTGTGTTATGGGAGTACCACAACACGATTTTGGTACCAAAGTAGATATTCTTGACAGGTGTCCGAAAGCAGAAGGGATGATGATGCTCATACGATCAATGAGTCCTGAGATTATTATTGTAGATGAAATTGGCCGTGCTGAAGATACAGAGGCAATTATGGAGGCTATTCACGCAGGTGTTACTGTGATTGCTACAGTTCATGGCGCGGATTTACAAGACGTGAGGAGCCGGCCGACCCTACGTACACTATTCGAACAAAAAGCCTTTCAAAAAATCATTGAATTAAATCGAAACTCCAGAAAGCAACTCACACCTATAAACGTTAAGAATACAAATCAAACTCAACGTGAACTGAAGGTGAGGGTTAAATGAAGATCTTTGGCATTTTAGTCATCATTATCGCGACTACAGCTATAGGTTGGGAATGGGCAAGAAGGTTGCGCTTGAGAACGAAGCAACTTAAGGATGTCCGAGTAGGACTTGAAGCACTCGAAACTGAAATGGTCTACGGATTAACTCCTCTTTCTGAAGCGTGTGAGCGAGTATCACGACAAGTAAGGAACCCAGTAGGACAGTTGTTTCATCGTTTTGCTCAAGATCTTCAACAAGAGGAAATGCTTGCGTCAGAAGTTTGGCAGCAGACGCTCATCAAAATGAAGAATACGATCGAATTTAAGCAAGGAGAGTGGGATGTTTTACACCAGTTCGGGCAAACGTTAGGACAGCAGGATTTGGAGAATCAGAGGAAGCACCTTCGTCTGGCACTTACTTATCTCGAGCAACAGGAAGCTGACGCCCGTGAACATCAGCGTAAACATGAATCGATGTATAAAAGCTTAGGGTTTTTATGTGGGATCTTAATCGCACTCATCATGCTCTAATCGTGCGAAGAGAGAGGGGATTAACGATGAGTTATGATATTAGCTTAATTTTTCAGATTGCCGGTGTCGGTATTGTTGTAGCCATGATGCACACGGTCTTAAAACAAATGGGCAAAGAGGAAATTGCCCAATGGGTGACATTGATCGCTTTTGTGGTGGTTTTATATATGGTCGCTTCTGTGATTGATGATCTCTTCCAGACGATCCGCAGTGTGTTCCTCTTCCAAGGTTAGGGGGTGGTTGCCATTGAAATTATTCAAATCGTTGGACTCGGTTTAATAGCTACGTTTTTAGCTCTCGTTGTTAAAGAGCAAAAGCCGATGTTCGCATTCCTGCTTACTGTTTTTGTTGGTGTACTCATTTTTATATTCTTAGTAGATAAAATTGCAGAGATCATTGGAATGCTTGAAGAGTTAGCAGGAAATGCAAACATTAATATGGTTTATGTTCAAACGATTTTAAAAATAATCGGGATCGCCTATATTGCAGAATTCGGTGCCCAAATTGCAAAAGACGCAGGTCAGGGCGCCATGGCTTCAAAAATTGAACTCGCCGGCAAGGTGTTGATCATGGTGATGGCAATTCCCATTATATCGGTAATTATCGAGACAGTGCTTGGGTTATTGCCCCAAGCATAAAGGAGGTGGAAATGGGTGAGGGTAAAATGCAACGTTTTCATCAAAATAATCTTAGTATCCATCTTTACCCTCACCTTTCTGCCTGATTTGGTTGCTGCAGAAGAGGGGCAGATAGAAGAAGAACAAATAGAAGAAGTGGTCGACCAGGAACAGTTTGTGGAAAATCAGCTCGAACAGCTTGGAATTGATGATATACGAGAGTTTTGGGACGGGATTAATGAAGACTACGGAGGATTTTTACCCGAAAGTCATAAAGGCTCCCTACTCGAATTTTTACAATCAGACAAGCCCTTTTCTCTCAAAGAGTGGCTTTGGGGATTTATTAAGTTTTTATTTCATGAAGTGATAGCAAATGGGAAATTACTAGGGACGCTGATTTTACTAGCGATATTCAGTATGATTTTAGCCCAGCTTCAGCAAGCCTTTGAAAAACATTCAATTAGCAAAGTGGCCTATGCCATAACCTACATGGTTCTTCTTATCATCGCTTTAAATAGCTTTCATATTACCATTCAATTTACACAGCAAACAATTGAAGCTATGTCGAATTTCATGGTTGCCTTGTTACCCCTTCTTCTCGTTCTCATGGCAAGTATGGGGAGTGTAACGTCCGTGGCTTTGTTTCATCCGATGATTCTATTTCTTGTCCATACGAGCGGGCTGTTTGTACAATATTTTGTTCTCCCGCTATTATTTTTATCAGCTCTGTTAAGTATAGTAAGTACGATGACAGAACATTACAAAGTGACGAAGCTGGCAAATTTTTTACGAAATATTGCCGTTGGGGGTCTTGGTCTTTTCTTGACCGTGTTTTTAGGTGTTATTTCTGTACAGGGAGCAACAGCAGCAGTAGCTGATGGGATTGCTATTCGTACAGCCAAATTTGTCACTGGAAATTTTGTCCCAGTTGTAGGTCGGATGTTTACAGACGCTGCTGATACGGTCATGGGAGCTTCTGTTCTTGTCAAAAATACAGTAGGTGTAGCAGGGCTTGCAGTCCTCCTGCTAATCTGCGTTTTCCCTGCTTTAAAAGTTTTATCGTTAGCCCTTATCTACTCATTTGCTTCAGCTGTCCTCCAGCCCTTAGGGGGGGGGCCGATTATTGAATCATTATCAATAATCGGTAAATCCGTCATTTATGTCTTTGCAGCTTTATCAGCTGTTTGTTTAATGTTTTTCTTAGCGATTACGATCATAATCATTTCAGGCAATCTTTCCTTAATGATGCGCTGACACGAAAAGGGGGCAGACAATGGGGTTTGTAATCGAGTGGGTCACAAATATTATCATGCTGATTCTTTTTGCAGCCATCTTGGAATTGCTTCTGCCAAATTCCAGTTTACAAAGGTATGTAAAGCTTGTTGTAGGCCTCATGGTTTTAATGGTCATGATTCAACCGATTTTATCCGTTTTTAAAACAGATCCTGAAGATTGGTTGACCTCTGTATCTGACTGGGTGGATGGAGATTATTCACAAGAAGAAACTTTACTAGATCAAAAGAAAATGGATATAGAAGAAGGACAGCTTGCATATACTTCTGAACAAGTGGCTGTCCAATTAAAAAGAGAGGTTGCTCCTGAGCTGGAGGAGTATTACGAAATGGTGCCCGCAGCTATAGAGATTGAAATGGCTTCCTATGAGGAAAGCGAACATATTCTTGAAGGGCTCAAATCTGTCAATGTTCACCTTCAACCTGCAAGTGAAGGAGACGAAGACGAGGAGGAGTCAAATGAGATTGTACCGGTTCAGTCAGTAGTCATTAATACAGAATATGAAAAGGATGAAGGTGAAGATTTACCTGAACAAACATTGGACTTCAATAAGGAAGACATTCAGGACTTTTTATCTGCGCAATGGCAAATTCCTAAAGATAAAATACAGCTTTATATGAAGGGGGGAGAAGACCAATGACAGATAAAAAAAACGATAAACAATCATGGATTGATCAATATAAAGAGGTCGGCAAATGGAAAAAGGTCAATGTAAAGTATTTATTTCTGCTTCTTTTCCTTGGAATTGCATTTATGCTAGTCGGCAATATTTTTACATCTGGTGATGACCATAATTCCTTGCAGGTTTCAAATATGGAAGTAGAGGAGGAGAAAGAGAGCGAGTCTGCAGAGCCCGTCTTTAAATCATCGAGATCAGACGGTCCGCTAACGATGGGTGAGTACGAGGAACTCTATGAATCTCAGCTAAAAAAGTCGTTAGAACAAATGATAGGTGTATCCGATGTTACCGTAATCGTCAATTTGGCTGAAACAGAAAGACAAATATATCAAACAAATGTGAATACAAAAGAGCAACATACAGACGAGACTGATCGCGAAGGGGGAAAACGAAAAGTCGAAGATGTAACCAAGGATGAGGAAGTAGTCATTATCCGTAGTGGAGACAAAGAGGAGCCATTGCTTCAAAACGTAGAAAAGCCTAGTGTGCGAGGGGTTTTAGTTGTTGCAAAGGGGGTGGATAACATTCAAGTGAAAACATCGGTTGTCGAAGCGGTCAGCCGAGTACTGGATGTACCATCTCACCGGGTATCGGTGATGCCCAAAAAACCTGAGGGGGAATCGTAAATGGTATTAAAACGTCAAACAGTCTGGTTACTTACTATGTTAAGTTTGATTATTGTACTGTCGGTTTATTACATCAATATCAATAACCAGGATTTTGCAAGCTTGCCGGAGGATCTAGAAGATGGTGAGGAAGTGTCATCTGTTGAAACGGAAGAAGACGACGAAGTTGATTTAGAGGAGCAGCTTCAAAATGATGAAAATGTGACTTTTATTGAAATTGAGAATGCGGAAGACATGATGGCTGAAAGTTCCGAGTTTGGAAATATTAATACTGATGAAATGTTTGATACAATTCGCCTGCAACGTCAAGACGCTCGGGGGAAAATACGTGAGGACTATGCAGAAGTTGTAGCTTCAGCCGATGCCTCAGCGGATGTCCAAAGCGAGGCATACGACGGAATGGAATCTTTACACACGATGGCTCAAAAAGAAGAAATGCTTGAAACATTAATTAAAGCAAAAGGGTATGAAGATGCCCTTGTCATTACAGAAGAAGACCAAGTTCGCGTTTATGTAAAAGCGGAAGAACTATCAAAAGAGGAAGCTGTCCAGATTAATAATATGGCCTTTGAAGAATTGGGCGTCACAAACATTCGGGTAGGCTATCAATCTAATTAAATTGATACAGTATGGAAGCAGAGAGACTAGCCTCTGCTTCCATTTTAGTGTGAACATCTTCTTTTAGTATTTAATGATGAATTTCTTTTCTGTAAGTGGTATAATTACGACTTGGAAATGCTAACATGATGAAGAAGCGGTTAATACATACTTGATTGAAAAAAAAGGGAGAGATCCAAATGGAATGGTCTGACTTAACAGAAGGCGCCAAAGCCGTCCTTGAGCAAACAAGAAATATTAAAAATGATAAAATCCAAATCGTGGAGTTTGATGTTGGTTTTACTCAAGATAGTGAAACAGCTGGAAATATGGATCCAATTTCTATTCAAGAAGAAGATTACCAAAGCTTGAAGCAGTTTACACAAGACAATGAATATGGCGAGAAGTATCACATGGCTCGTAATAAAAATACTGTGAAAATTATTCTTTTGGAAAAAGGGAAGATTCCCGATAATCTGTCTGAAATTCCTGTATTCCGGGAGTATAAGGTGGAACAATAACCTTCTTCAACTCGAAGAAGGTTTTTCTCACCCTTCCAAAAAAAGTGTTAAATAGGCTTGCTTTTAAATATTGATTTTCGTGACAACGCTTACAATAACTCGTGCTTTTCTTTACATTTAATAAGAAAACACTTTCCAATTACGTGAAAGTAATGTAGCATAAATTTAGGACTTGCTCATAAGACATGACACGAAAACATGGAATTTTCTAACTTAATTATTTATTCTATTTTTTATCTAACGACAAGATATGATTGAAACAAGGAGTGTAATGACATGTTAAAGATTCAGGAAATTCGCGAATTAATTAAACTTATCGATCAATCTAGTATTAATGAATTTAAGTATGAACAAAATGGTGAAAAAGTTACGATGCGTAAACAAGTAAAAAGCGAAGCAACACAAACGGTCGTGAGAGAAGTGCCTCAATCAGTTCCTCAGGCCCAACAAGTTCCGCAAAAAGACCCTGTTCAAACGGTTAGTCAAACCGAAGTTCAGGCTACCCAATCTAATGAGCAAGTTAAATCGAGTGATCAAACAGAAACGAATAGAGAGGGCTTACATACGATAACATCACCAATGGTAGGAACATTCTATGAAGCGCCTTCACCTGATTCTTCTGCTTACGTGAATGAAGGCGACAAAGTGAAGGTTGACAGTGTTGTATGTATTGTTGAAGCGATGAAGCTGATGAACGAGATAGAAGCTGAAGTGAAAGGTGAAATTGTGGAAGTTCTCGTTGAAAATGGTCAGCTGGTCGAATATGGTCAAGAACTCTTCTTGGTTAAGCCTGAGTAAGGGATGGATAACATGATAAGAAAAGTATTAGTTGCAAACAGAGGAGAAATTGCTGTACGGATTATTCGTGCGTGTAAGGAGTTAGGTGTTGAAACGGTAGCTGTATTTTCTGAAGCAGATCGGGATGCGCTTCACGTACGAATGGCTGACGAAGCCTATTGTATTGGACCCACTTCGTCCACAGATAGTTATTTAAACTTCACAAACATAATGAGTGTAGCTACATTAACAGAAGTGGACGGTATTCACCCAGGTTACGGGTTCTTAGCCGAGAATGCGGACTTTGCTGAGATTTGTTCTGCTTGTAATATCACTTTTATAGGACCTAGTCCTGAAGCCATTAGTCAAATGGGCACAAAAGATGTAGCGCGCAAAACAATGAAAAAAGCCGGTGTCCCCGTTGTTCCAGGTTCACAGGGGATTATTGAAAACATCGAAGAAGGTGTTCGCGTAGCAGAAGGGATTGGCTATCCAGTCATTATTAAAGCTACTGCCGGCGGGGGCGGAAAGGGCATTCGAGTTGCAAAAGATGAACAAGAACTGCGTAAAGGGATTTCTGTGACTCAAAAAGAAGCCCAAGCAAATTTTGGGAACCCGGGCGTTTATCTTGAGAAGTATATTGAAAATTTCCGTCACGTTGAAATTCAAGTCTTAGCTGATACCCATGGAAACGTCATTCACCTTGGTGAGCGTGACTGTTCAATCCAGCGCCGTCTTCAAAAGCTTGTTGAAGAAACACCGTCTCCTGCAATTACAAAGGAAAAGCGAGCTGAAATGGGTGAAGCTGCAGTAAGAGCTGCTGAAGCGGTAGATTACGTTGGCGCTGGAACTGTTGAATTCATTTTCGACCATCAAACCGGTGACTTTTATTTTATGGAAATGAATACACGAATTCAGGTGGAACATCCCGTGACAGAAATGGTCACTGGGATCGACTTAATAAAAGAGCAAATTTTAGTTGCGTCAGGTGTGGAGCTCTCTTATACTCAAGAGGAAGTCACTTTTAAAGGGTGGTCTATTGAGTGCCGGATCAACGCAGAAAACCCTGACAAAAATTTCATGCCTTCTCCAGGTAAAATTGATGTGTATTTACCACCAGGAGGGTTTGGTGTAAGAGTTGATAGTGCAGCATTCCCTGGTTATACGATTAGTCCTTTCTATGATTCCATGATTGCAAAAGTCATTACCTATGGGGAGACAAGGGAAGAAGCGGTCTCCCGTATGAAAAGGGCACTTAGTGAGTTTGTAATCGAAGGCATTGATACAACGATACCGTTCCATTTAAGACTCATGAGTCATGAAGTGTTTATGAGTGGTGATTTTAACACGAAGTTTTTGGAACAATATCCGTTAAAGCCAGAAAGTGATGAAGGATAAGGGCAAGGAGGACGAAGATCATGAAAGATAACCACCTGATTGATATGTCAGAGGATAATTTGGATTTAGGTAAGGTTGAAATTTCTCCTGAAGTAATTGAAGTTATTGCAGGCCTTGCAGCTTCAGAAATTGACGGTGTTGCTACGATGCGCGGTAACTTTGCTTCAGGTGTAGCGGAGCGTCTAGGGCGTAAAGCGAGCCACGGAAAAGGGGTTAAAGTAGATCTTCAAGAGGACGGAATTACGGTTGAAGTATACGTAACCACCAATTATGGTGCTTCCATTCCTGATGTCTGTAAAAAAGTCCAGGAGAACATTTATCAAACATTGAAAAGTATGACTGCCATTGAACTTTCGGGCGTTAATGTACACGTTGTAGGTGTTCAACTTGAGGTAGAAAAAAAAGAGGAACCAGTGAATAAAGAACAATAATAGTTTGAGTTCAAAAGGAGCAGAAATGAGCCGAGTAAGTCGAGGCGTCCCGCAATTTTTGAACATCTTCTAATAAATTCAACATAAGAAAAACCAAAGAGGCGACGCCTTCTTTGGTTTTTTCACGTAAAGATAAGGGTGTAGAGAGTAAAAAAAAGAGGAATCCTTTTAGAAGTGAAGGAGCTAATTTTTCCTTAGTGTGTAATGACACACTCAGATATGCTATATTTGAAAAGAGCATGTTAGCAAAAGAAAACGGCACGAAATAATAAAGGAGACGTAACAAATGAATCGAAGAATTGCACGGATTAAAGCAGTCCAATCGTTATATCAAGTAGATATGACAGACGTAGATAGAGATGAAGCAATCATGGCTGTATTAGAAGATGGGGAGGAAATGTCGTCTTTCCTAAAGGTTTTAGTCCACGGAACGCTCGATCACTTAATGGAGATCGATGCATATGTAGAAAAGGCGATGGACCATTGGTCGCTCAGTCGAATTGCCAATGTAAACCGGGCGATTCTAAGAATGGCCGTTTATGAGATGAAGTGGGAGAAAGAAATCCCGGTTAATGTCAGCCTAAATGAGGCCATTGATTTAGCTAAAGGTTTTAGTGGAGAGGAGGAATCTGGCCGCTTTGTGAACGGAGTTCTTTCAAATGTAGCAAAAGAGTTTGAGTAGGGAGAATAGCTATAGTTTTTTTAAAAGGTTTTTATCATATGGCTGTTGATTTACGACGAAAGCACCTTGTTGGACGCTCAAAATAAACAAAGCCTACGTAAAGAGTCCTATGAGATAAGCCATTAAAAACACATTACAGGGGGAGATACTATATGTTTGCTGAACTTATTTCTGGTAAGGAACTTGCGCAACGAAAGCGTATTGAGATGAAGGAAGAAACTAAGCTTTTAAAACAAGATGGGATTACGCCAGGGTTAGCGGTGATTTTGGTAGGGGAAGACCCTGCATCTCAATCATATGTCAAAGGTAAGCAAAGAGCATGTGAAGAAGTAGGGATTCATTCGGAGTTGGATAAACTTCCTGTTGATACAACGGAAGAAGAACTTTTACACAAGGTTACAGCTTTAAACGAAGCCGAACATATTCACGGGATTTTAGTTCAACTACCTCTACCGGATCATATTTCTGAAAAAGCTGTAATTGATGCGATTTTACCTGAAAAGGATGTAGATGGCTTTCATCCGATTAACATCGGCAGAATGATGGTCGGGCAAGAAAGCTTCCTCCCTTGCACACCTTTTGGTATTGTAGAAATGATCAAATCGAAAAGGATACCTATTGAAGGAAAGCACGTTGTAATAATTGGCAGAAGTAATATTGTTGGTAAACCTGTCGGGCAACTACTCTTAAATGAACATGCCACAGTGACTTATTGTCATTCAAGAACGAAAAACATGAAAGAGATAACGAAACAAGCTGATATTTTAATTGTGGCGGTCGGACGTGAAGAAATGGTTGGTGAGGAGTTTATTAAGCCTGGTGCTGTTGTCATTGATGTAGGTGTCAACCGAAATAGTGAAGGAAAATTAGTCGGTGACGTGAAATTTGATGAAGCAAAAAAAGTAGCATCTTATCTCACGCCTGTACCAGGTGGCGTCGGTCCGATGACAATTACGATGCTTTTACATAATACGGTTGAGTCAGCTAAAAGAAGAGAGAAATAAGGGGATTTTAACATGGAGCGTGACTTCTTATCAGTGTCTGGGCTTACTAGGCATATAAAACGCGTGATCGACGATGAACCCTTTTTACAAAATGTATGGATTCGAGCGGAAATTTCAAACTTTAAGAAGCATAGCCGTGGACACATGTATTTTACACTTAAAGATGATCATTCCCGCATTCAGTCTGTCATGTTCGCAGGGAATAACCGGTACTTGAAGTTTTTACCTGAAAACGGAATGAACGTTCTTGTCCGTGGTGATGTAAGTGTATATGAGCCTTACGGACAGTACCAATTTTACGCAAAGGAAATGCAGCCTGATGGCATCGGTAATTTGTATTTAGCATATGAAGAATTGAAAAAGAAACTGAGTGCGAGAGGTTATTTTGAAGAAGAGCGTAAAAAAACAATACCCGTTGTTCCAGTTTCTATTGCCGTTATTACATCGAGAACTGGTGCGGCTGTTAGAGACATTCTTACTACAATTAAACGCCGTTTCCCTTTTGTTCGAATTACTTTGTTGCCCGTTCTCGTACAAGGACCACACGCAGCACCATCGATTGCTAGGGCGATTCAGCAGGCAGGAGAAGCCGGGGGCTTTGATGTGATGATTATTGGACGAGGTGGTGGCTCTATTGAAGAGCTTTGGGCATTCAATGAAGAAGAAGTTGCCGAAGCAATTTTTCGAAGTTCTGTTCCTATTATTTCTGCAGTTGGTCACGAAACAGATATCACGATTAGTGATTTTGTAGCTGATTTGCGTGCGCCAACCCCTACTGCAGCTGCAGAACTTGCGGTACCTGATCACCGTGAATTAAGAGAACGGGTCACTCAGTTAAAGTTAAGGCTTACTCGCTATACAACAGAACGAATTCAAGCTACAAAAGACCGCCTGGATCGTATTAATCAATCGTATGCATTCCGCTATCCAGGAAAGTTAGTAGAACAAAAGGAACAAGAGCTTGATCGACTCATAGAGTTGCTGCAAAAAGAGACGAAGCGGCTTCTTATTCGAAAAAAGGAAACTTTTCAATATACGAACAAAGCATTACAACAATTTCATCCTAAAAACAGAGTTGCTGAGGAAAAGCAGACTTTTGAAGCAACAAAAGATCGCTTTTCAAAAGCGATGCTTTCTTATCAAAAAGAAAAACAACAAGCTTTCCAAACCCTTCTTTATAAACTGGATGTGCTAAGCCCTCTTAGAATGATGGAGAGGGGATATAGCCTTGCCTATAAAGGTGAGAATGAATTAATTAAACATGCTGATCAAGTTGACAAAGGAGAATCACTTCATATTCAACTACAAGATGGACGGCTATATTGTGAAGTGACAGGCCAAGACGATACTGGTATTGAAAAAGTTGAAAGAGGTGACCGGGATGAGTGAAGAAAAAGAACCGCAAACATTTGAAGGCGCAATGGAGCAATTAGAAGGGGTTGTAGATAAACTCGAAGAAGGGGATGTCCCTTTGGAAGAAGCCATCCAAATGTTTCAACAAGGAATGGCTCTTTCAAAATACTGTCATGAACGTCTGCAAAAAGTAGAGAAACAAATGGATCAGATTTTAAATGAAGATGGAGAAACCGAACATTTAGACATTGAGGAGGAAACTGGAGAGTGAATGAAACGGCATTGGATCTGTTTTTAACGGAGCAAATCACAGAAATTGAACGTCGTCTCCCTCTCCATCTCAATTCTATTAAAGCCCCTCGTGTATTAAAAGATGCCATGAATTATTCCCTTCAAGCAGGGGGGAAGCGCCTCCGTCCTGCTTTATTATTAGCTACTTTAAAGGGATATGGAGTAAGTTTGGAAAGAGGTTACGATACGGCTTGTGCAGTAGAAATGATTCATACTTATTCATTAATTCACGATGATTTACCCCCAATGGATAACGATGATATGCGCAGAGGTAAACCGACCAATCACAACGTATTCGGAGAAGCAATGGCGATCTTAGCAGGAGATGCTTTGCTTACATACAGTTTCGAAGTGATCAGTAACAGTCGTCATTTAACCGATGTTGACAAGGCGATGCTAGTTTTACTTCTTTCAAAGTCAGCGGGACCGAGTGGAATGGTAGGAGGTCAGGTTGCTGATATGGAAGGAGAGAATCGGAGTCTCTCAATCGAAGAGCTAGAATATATCCACGATCATAAAACAGGAGAATTGCTTTCTTTCTCCATTGAAGCTGGTTCTTTAATAGCCGGAGCTGGAAAAGAAGATCAAGCGATGCTCCGTGCGTTTGCAAGAGATTTAGGCTTGGCCTTTCAAATTAAGGATGATATCCTGGATATTGAAGGCGATAATGAGAAAATCGGCAAGCCGCTTGGCAGTGATAAAGAGAATGAAAAAAGTACCTATCCTAAATTACTTGGTTTGGCAGGTGCGAAAGATAAACTGGATTGGCATATCAACAGAGCAAAAGCATATTTATATAAAACAGAAAAAGATCACTTTCTTCTTCATGAGCTGACCGATTACATCGCTAAACGGACATATTAACGAAATGAGATCATTACCAACATAGGAAAACCTTGTTTTTCTTGCTAAGGGTTGCTCATTGTCTTTGAAAATCGTATCATGGTATACTATAGATGACCGGGTGATGCAGTATTCTAGTCGGTCCTCCATTTTCGAAAGCGGGCCTAAAAATCCGCTAAAGGGCACATCGATGAAGTTCCTAGCTTTGGCTTGAGGCGCCCAGCCTTGGGTCAATGCTGGGAGTAAAGGCTGTAGGGCGATCCACAATGGCATGTGGGCGAGGACCCTGCAGCCGCGGAGGCCTTCCGTTGTGGTTTCCCTACCCGGGGAATACTATGGCGAAGGGTATGAACCTGCTTTGCAAGTTTCGGGAACTTGTGAGCAGCGTAGCCTGCCTTGAGTGGACTGCGAGGGGATTATGGATACTAGGATTGTATACTGGTATCATCATATGAAAGCGCGTCTGCAAAAGAGGATAGAAAATGAGAAAGGACTGCCGAGGAAAACTCCTAGACTGTTCCACTGGACATTTGAAGAGGATTATAGTGCGTACTAAGTGGTAATCCAGTCTGGCGTATGGTGACAACGCCAAGGCGGGTTTAAAGGGAAACCGCCATGGCGGCGACGCCAAGGTATCCGTTTGGGAAAACCTACTGGACCTAAGGCGCAGTTTTTACTCTTTAAGTGACCACTCGGATACATAATTGTTTGAAAATGAAGGATCATAAGAATCTTGACTTCTCTTACTCTACTTGGATAGGATCGATGATGTATACATGAAGGAATCTGTTAGACAATCATTACATTGGAGCTGGATTATTGCCGTTATCACCTTGGTGCTAGCGGCTATTTTTGCGATTATATCGACCTCGGTTTTAAGTGGGGTTGTGTGGGGAGTCGGAATGATTATTGTCTTTATCATCGTCCTCCTTGGGGTATTTTTTGATACAATCGGTGTTGCTGCAACAGCCGCAAACGAAAAACCTTTCCACGCCATGGCTGCAGAAAAATTGCCGGGAGCTAAACAAGCTGTACAAATTACTCGAAATGCAGACAAGTTTGCAAACTTTTGTAATGATGTGATCGGAGATATTGCAGGAATCATTAGTGGTACAGCCTCTGCATATGTCGTGCTTCAGTTGTCTATTCAACTTGGTCATGGTGATGGTTCAACCATGCAATTCATTATTTCTGTTATTTTTACTAGTATTGTGGCAGCCTTAACAGTAGGTGGAAAATCTGTAGGAAAAACCCTAGCGATTGAATATTCCACACCAATCATCTATCATGTGGGTAGATTATTTTATTTTTTAGAGGTAAAATTGAAAATAACAATTTTTAATGGCAATAAACAGAAAAAGGGCAAGAAGAAAAACAAACGAAAGTGAGGGTTTTTCTTGGATTTAGTAAAAATTAAAGACCCTGAATTCCTAAAAGATTATAGTAATGATGAGCTTGAAAAATTTGCTCAGACCATCCGTAATTTTCTCATTGAGAACTTATCAGTTACAGGAGGACACTTAGGTCCCAACCTAGGTGTAGTAGAGCTGACCTTAACGCTTCATCAGCTGTTTGAAAGCCCTAAGGATAAGTTTTTGTGGGATGTCGGACATCAGGCGTACGTTCATAAAATTTTGACTGGAAGAGCAGATCAGTTTGACACATTGAGGCAGTATAAAGGGCTGTGTGGATTCCCGAAACGCTCGGAAAGCAAGCATGATGTTTGGGAAACAGGTCATAGTTCCACGTCTTTATCTGCAGCAATGGGAATGGCTGTTGCAAGAGATTTAAAGAAGACAGATGAAAATATCGTAGCGGTCATTGGTGACGGGGCATTAACCGGCGGAATGGCACTAGAAGCATTAAACCATATCGGGCATGAGCAAACAGACCTCATTGTCGTATTAAATGATAATGAAATGTCAATAGCCCCGAACGTGGGTGCTCTGCACAGTGTTTTAGGCAGAATGCGAACAGCGGGTAAGTATCAAAAAGCAAAAGAAGAGCTTGAAATGTTAATTAAGCGAATCCCTGCATTTGGTGGACGTTTGGCTGCCACGGCTGAACGAGTGAAAGATAGTTTGAAATACTTACTTGTGTCCGGTATGTTTTTTGAAGAAATGGGCTTTACCTATTTAGGTCCAGTAGACGGTCATGATCTTGAAGATCTTCAAGAAAACATGAAATATGCAAAAAAAACTAAAGGACCTGTACTCGTTCATGTTATTACGAAAAAAGGAAAAGGTTATGAGCCAGCAGAACTTGATGCTAAAGGTACTTGGCATGGTTTGGGACCCTATAAAATTGAATCTGGGGAAGTGGTGAAGAAGCCGGGACCTCCAGGATACAGTGCTGTGTTTGCTAACACACTTAAAAAAATCGCCAAACAAGATGAACGTGTAGTGGCCATTACAGCAGCAATGCCGGGTGGAACAAAACTCGATGAATTTGCGAAGGATTTTCCTGACCGAATGTTTGATGTTGGGATTGCAGAACAGCATGCAACTACGATGAGTGCTGGACTAGCCACTCAAGGGTTAAAGCCGGTTTTTGCTGTCTATTCCACTTTCTTGCAACGTGGATATGATCAGTTGGTTCATGACGTGTGCCGTCAAAACCTTAATGTTTTCTTTGCTATTGATCGTGCAGGTCTTGTAGGTGCTGACGGAGAAACTCACCAAGGTGTTTTTGATATTTCATACTTACGTCACTTACCAAATATGAAAATTCTTATGGCAAAAGATGAAAATGAACTACAGCACCTTGTCTATACTGCTGTTTCTCATGATGATGGTCCAATTGCAATCCGTTACCCACGAGGAAATGGATATGGAGTAAAAATGGATGAAGATTTCAAACAACTGCCGATTGGGAAGTGGGAAACACTAAAAAATGGACAAGATTTAACGATTCTAACATTTGGGACGATGATTCCGGTTGCTATGGATGCCGCTGAAAGGCTCGAATCTGAAGGAATTAATGTAGAAGTTATTAATGCGAGGTCGATTAAGCCTTTAGATGAAGGCATGCTGCGTGAATTGGCGATGAAAAACCGTCCTATATTAACACTTGAAGAACACGCTTTACTAGGTGGGTTCGGAAGCGCTGTCATTGAGCACTTCCATGAACAACAATTCCATTCCGTGACAGTTGAAAGAATGGGTATTCCTGATTATTATATTGAACACGGCAGTGTACCTGAATTGTGGGAAGAGATTGGCCTGACTTCGGCAAATGTGGCCGACCGTGTCATTGAGATCCTTCCAAGAAAGAAACAAAGAGCTTAGTATCGGAGAGAACAAATGAACAAGGAAAAGAAGGAACGTCTGGATATTCTACTGGTAGACAAAGGCTTAATAGAAACGAGAGAAAAGGCAAAGCGAACGATCATGGCTGGTCTGGTTCTGGTGGATGGAGAACGGATCGATAAACCTGGTACGAAAGTAAAATCCGCATGTGAAATTGAGTTAAAAGGTCAGTCCCTTCCTTATGTAAGTCGGGGAGGATTAAAGCTTGAAGGCGCCATTAAGTCCTTTAATCTCGATCTCGATACTAAAGTTGTTATTGATATCGGCTCCTCCACAGGAGGCTTTACAGATTGCGCCCTACAAAATGGTGCCCGGAAAGTTTATGCCGTCGATGTAGGATATAATCAGTTAGCCTGGAAGCTTAGGCAGGACGAGCGTGTAGTTGTAATGGAACGGACGAATTTTCGCTACGCTAAACCTGAAGACTTTACTGAAGGGTTACCTGAATTTGCTACGATTGATGTATCCTTCATTTCCCTCCGCTTAATTTTACCGCCTCTTAAAGCGATTTTAGCAAAAGGCGGAGAAGTCTCTGCACTGGTGAAGCCCCAGTTTGAGGCTGGCCGTGAAGAAGTTGGTAAGAAGGGGATTATTCGTGACGCAGGTGTTCATGAAAAAGTCATTCAAGATATGGTTCACTTTACTGAGTCATTAGGATTTTTAGTGCACAGCGTCATCCCATCGCCCATTCGAGGAGGAGAAGGAAACATTGAATTTTTGATGCACCTTCAGTCACTCGAAACAGAGGAAGCTTCATCTTCCCTTTTTAATAAAGATATAAAAGGAATTGTAGAAGAAGCCCATCAGCTAAGAAAAAAGGAATAATGGTTAATTGGAGGCATCTCATTTGTTGTCTCCTTTTTGTTCGTGTATAGATGAAAGATGTTTGTAACCTTGGTTAAATTCATATAAGATACATATAGATGAGTTTTTATAACTATTGAATTTAAAGTATATTTATGAACACTGATGTGAAATGACGGAGGAGTAAGTATGAATAAAGGGCAGCGCCATATTAAAATACGAGAAATTATTACGAATAATGAAGTTGAAACACAAGACGATCTCGTTGCATATCTGCGTAGTGCGGGATTTAATGTGACTCAGGCTACTGTAAGCAGGGATATTAAAGAATTGCATCTCGTGAAGGTGCCGATGATGGACGGCCGATACAAGTATAGCCTTCCAGCAGACCAGCGTTTTAATCCGTTGCAAAAACTTAAAAGAGCGTTAATGGACAGTTTTGTTTCCGTCGATTATTCAAGTAACATGATTGTAATGAAAACGTTACCGGGAAATGCAAATGCTGTTGGGGCTCTTATAGATAACCTGGATTGGAATGAAGTATTAGGAACGATTTGCGGGGATGATACAATTTTAATTATATGCCGGCAAGAGGGCGATACAGAGCCTGTCAGTGACCGGTTTTTAGAAATGCTATAAAGATTTTGCACACGCACTATAAGGTGTAAACTTTGGTTTATAAAGGACGTGTTTGCCTTTGTTAGTAGATTTATCAATTCGAAATTTTGCGATTATTGATCACGTAAATGTTCCTTTTGAAGAAGGGTTAACAGTTCTAACTGGAGAGACAGGAGCGGGGAAGTCGATTATTATCGATGCAATTGGCCTGTTAATTGGTGGGAGAGGATCAGTTGAATTTGTCCGACATGGTAGTAAGCGGGCTGAGATAGAAGGATTATTCTCCGTCGAAGCGAGTCATGATATTTATCCATTATTAAACGATTTAGGTATAGAACCTACTGAAGATGACACAGTCGTAATACGCCGAGAAATAACAAGCCAAGGAAAAAGTATTTGCCGGATCAATGGTAAATTGGTTACGCTTGCAAGCTTACGGCAAGTTGGCCAATTACTTGTCGACATTCACGGTCAACACGAACATCAGCAGTTGCTTCAAGTAGACAAGCATTTGTTTTTGCTAGACCGTTATGCTGAACATGAAATTTATGAAGCAAAACAAGAGTACCGCGCGTTATTTGATCGTTATACAAAAACAAAAAAGAAGTTCTCACAACTGACTGAAAATGAGCAGCAAATGGCCCAAAGGCTCGATTTAATTCAATATCAATTAGAAGAAATTGAAAAGGCACAGCTTCAACCTGATGAGGACGTGTTTCTATCAGAAGAGAAACAAAGGTTAGGGAATAGTGAACAACTATACCAGCGAGTTCACGACAGTCATCAGGCTTTGTATGGAGAAAATAAAGGGCTAGAATGGATCATGGTTGCCCTAAATCAAATGGAAGAAGCTTCAGAGCTTGATGAAGGATTAAAAAAAATTCATGAAAACATCACCAACTGTTACTACTTATTAGAGGAAACAGCTTTTTCATTAAGGGATTATGTGGAAAGTATCGAATTTAATCCGGAAAGGTTAAATGATATCGAAGCCAGGCTTAGCGAATTAAACACATTGAAGCGTAAGTATGGTGAAAATGTCAATGACGTCATGGAATATGCTTCTAAGATAGAAGAAGAGGTTGAAACCCTTGAAAACAAAGAGGAGCATTTACAAAAATGGGCTGAGGAGCTAGAGGCTATTCAAAAGGATTTATCTGTCGAGGCTAAACATGTCTCAAAACTTCGCAAGCAGGAAGCTTCGAAGCTAACGGATGAAATCCAGCGTCAACTTAAAGAACTTTACATGGAAAAAACAAAATTTGAAGTGACCTTTCATGACCGTCTAGAAAAAGTATTTACGAAAGATGGCTATGACCATGTTGAATTTATGGTCGCAACAAATCAAGGGGAGCCTTTAAAACCACTCGTCAAAGTAGCTTCGGGTGGAGAAATTTCAAGAATTATTTTAGCATTAAAAACGATTCTTGCCGGACATGAAGGTGTAACCTCACTAATATTTGATGAAGTTGACACTGGTGTAAGCGGCAGGGTAGCCCAAGCGATTGCTCAAAAAATTCATCACATCTCCGCTGGTTCACAAGTGTTATGTATTACTCATCTTCCTCAAGTTGCAGCGATGGCAGATACTCATTTGTTCATTGCAAAAGGGGAAAAAGAAGGTCGAGTGACGACAGAGGTAACGCCACTTACCGAGCGACAAAAAGTTGAGGAAGTGGGACGGATGATTTCTGGAGTTGAGATGACGGACTTAACTAGAAAGCATGCTGAAGAGCTTCTCGTCCAGGCTGAAGAAATGAAGAGTACGAATATCTCATAAAAATTCTTATATGACGATGTTCAAAAAGCTGCTAAAAATTAGCTGTCGTAAAATATGGTCTCCTGTTAAACACCGCCTCGATACACTTCTCTTTTTATGCTCCTTATTGAATACGCACAATATGTTAAACTTTAAACGAGTTAATCAAAGCTAACCACAAAAATGGTTAGCTTTTTATTTTAGCATTTTACACAGATATTGGAGAGAACATCAAAAACCCCTATATAACGGCATTTCATAGGTGGTTTTCTATATCTTCCTGTTATAAATGATCTTTTTCAAGGCTACATTATAGATACAGCCATGATGCAGGTGCAGGTCGGGAGCGAGGAGAGTGAAAATGATTGAAAAAAGGATTAGTAAAAAAAGCCGTTGGGGCGATTCTCCTTGTGTTGCTGTTCAGCGCTGCATTTTATCCTCCAATTCAACAATATGTTGACACACCGGCAGATATCTTATTCTTTCAAGGACAAGACTTTGCAGTGCCGGCTTCACTAAGTGTATTGGAGTCGGATGAGACAGATGAAACAGTTCGTGTCTTCTCTCAAGAAGACCAAACAACAATAGCAGGTGTGAAGCCCGGTAACACAAAAGTACAGTTGGGGGTGGCCGGTTTTCCATTAAAAACGATGGATGTTACAGTCTTGCCTGAGAAAAAAATTATCCCAGGTGGTCAATCCATTGGGGTAAGGGTTCACACGGAAGGCGTATTAGTTGTCGGTCATCACTTAATCGATACAGAAGAGGGAACTGATTCGCCTGGAGAAAATGCTGGAATAGAAGTTGGAGATATGATCACAAAGATGGACGGTATAGAGATTAAAGATATGAGCGATATTTCGTCCATTGTCCAAAATGCAGGGGAAAACAAAACGCCAATTAAGCTTGAGGTAAAACGAGGAGAAAAAACGTTGAATCGAGAACTATCACCTAAGCAGGCAAAAGGTGAACAGTCATACCGACTCGGGTTGTATATTCGAGATTCAGCAGCTGGAGTAGGTACATTAACGTTTTATGATCCAGATACAAAAAAATATGGTGCACTAGGCCATGTCATTTCAGATATGGACACGAAGCAGCCGATTCATGTTAATGATGGTGAGATTCTTACCTCTCGAGTCACTTCAATTGATAAAGGACTAAATGGTGAACCGGGAGAAAAGCTTGCTCGTTTTTCCAATGACCGAAAAATCCTTGGTGACATTAAAAAAAATAGTTCGTTTGGCATTTTTGGCAAATTAAATGCCTCGATCGAGAATGGAAAATGGGATGAGCCGATGGAAATTGGGTTGTCTCATCAAGTGAAAGAAGGACCAGCAGAAATTTTAACTGTTGTGGAAGGGGAAGAGGTCAAAAAGTTTGATATTGAAATCGTCAGTAGTACAGTTCAGAAATTTCCTGCAACAAAAGGGATGGTTATTAAAGTAACTGATCCAGAATTGTTAGACGCTACCGGTGGGATTGTTCAGGGAATGAGTGGGAGCCCGATTATCCAAGACAACCGAGTCGTCGGAGCTATAACTCATGTATTTGTGAATGACCCGACTTCCGGATATGCCTGTCACATTGAATGGATGCTTGAGGAGGCAGGAGTAGACATTTATAATGATTCAAAACAAGCAGAGGCGAGCTGATCGACAGCCGCCTTTTTTGTAATTTAATAAAGGCTGTTTTCGTAAAGGGTTATAAACGGATAAATTTCTAAATTCACCTTACACAAAAATGATTTTGAAGTATTCTCGCCTAATAAAGGTAAGCGATTTTTATTGTGAAGAAGGTATGGTACAATCAATATGAAGAATTTTCGACAATCGTTTGGTGGAATATCACCTTAAGGATCGAATGAGGTCGAAAATAAGAGTAATCGCTTAAAAACGTAAGAAAAACTAAGTTTTTTTAGAAAATCTCCCATATTGAAAAGGATATAGAATCTGTTTGTCGAACTAGTAACGGTATGAAGAGAATAGTGTATAGGGAGGAAATCACGTGCAAAAAGTAAAAGTTTGTGTTGCTGACGATAATCGAGAATTGGTTATGTTACTAGAGGAATATATTGATTCGCAGGAAGATATGGAAGTTGTCGGAAAGGCTTATAATGGTCAGGAATGTTTGGATCTTGTTGAAGAGGAAGAACCTGATGTCCTAATTTTAGATATTATAATGCCTCATCTAGACGGTCTGGCTGTTCTCGATAAAATGAATGAACTAAAGTTAAACAAGAGACCTAATATCATTATGTTAACTGCCTTCGGTCAGGAAGATGTCACGAAAAAAGCGGTAGAACTAGGGGCTTCATACTATATTTTAAAACCATTTGACATGGATACATTAATTAATAAAGTCCGTGATGTCAGTGGAAACGGACAGAGCTATGTGAAAAAATCATCAGGTCAATCTCAGTCATCGATGAAAAAAGAGAACAAGCCGATGAATCTGGACGCGAGTATCACAAGTATCATTCATGAAATTGGTGTTCCGGCTCACATTAAAGGGTATATGTATCTCAGAGAAGCAATTACAATGGTTTATAATGACATTGAATTGTTGGGGTCCATTACAAAGGTTCTTTATCCAGACATCGCTAAAAAATATAATACTACAGCGAGCCGAGTAGAAAGAGCGATCCGTCACGCAATCGAAGTCGCTTGGAGCCGTGGCAACATTGATTCGATCTCGAAAATGTTCGGTTACACAGTGAGCGTGTCAAAAGCGAAGCCGACAAATAGTGAGTTTATTGCAATGGTTGCCGATAAATTAAGGATTGAACATAAAGTGAGTTAATTCGTTCTTTTAGTAAGAGGGTGTAGCGAAAGGTAAAAACCAACCTTTCGCTACACCCTTCTTTTGTGTGAAAATCGCTTATTTTTAAAGAAAAGAAATAAAGCTTGAATGGATTTGGTTGAATCGTCTCTCTTTCGTCCATACTATACATAATCAAAAGTACAGGGGGACACAACCATGAGTGGACCTGTCATTTTAGGTAAAGGTTATTACGGAGAAAAAACGAAAGATTTGGTAAAAGAATTACCAAATCGTGCAATTGCGCTAATTTGTCACCGGGATATTGATCGAGTAGCAGCAGAGTCCTTAATTAATAAAGGGGTCAAAGCTGTAATAAACAAAGCACCATCTATGTCGGGTGCTTTTTATCATGAAGGTGTGAAAGTTCTTCTAGAACATCATATTCCTGTTTATGACCTTATAAATGAGGCTGATTTGAACCAACAATTCCAAGGTTGGGATTTTGATGTCATGATTAAAGGGGAAGATCTTTTAGTCAAATGTAATGATGTTTGGGAAAGTAGAGGACATGTATTCAAGTGGGATGCGGCAAAACTCATGAGAAAGATGAATGAGAGTCAGGAGCGAATGATGAGTGTTTTCCATACATTTATGGAAAACAGCCTTAGTTATGCACGTGAAGAATTACCTGTTTTTTTTCGTAGTATCGAACAATTAAAACCTGTGACGAGTTTGGAAGACAAGCTCGTTTTTGTGGTGGCGAGAGGACCGGGATATGAGAAAGATCTTAAATATTGGTGGGATGTTCTCCGCTTACCAAATTCGCAAATCCTCGCTGTTGATGGTGCGGTGGAAGGGATTTTGGCGGTTGGGTTAAAGCCTGATTATATAATCGGAGATATGGACTCACTACCGAAAAAAGTGTATGGAATGAATTGTGAATTTATTGCTCACGCTTATTTGTCCGGGATAAGCCCAGGGTATGAAAACTTGCAGCAATATGGCGTGAACTCTGAAATGAGGCAGTTTCCTGGAGTGAGCGAAGATTTAGCTCTAGCCCTTGCATATAAATCAGGTGCTGAACACATTTTTACGATCGGTTGTCGAACCGGCTTTTTAGAGTTGATGGAAAAAAACAGACCTGGTATGGGATCGACAATTTTAATCCGCATTTTTGCTGGAGATAAACTTAGTGATTTGAAAGCAGGGAATAAACTCTCACCAGCCTCCTTGTTTGCCTTCAATAAAAGAATGCGACATCGTTTAATCGAGGAAGAAAACTGGGGAACTCATGGAAGGAGTGAAGGATGATGAGGGTTGATGTGATCATCCCTGCTTATAATGAAGAAGAAAATATTGAACTAACTTTACAAACTTTACGGCACCAGTCTTGGCTTGAACGGATTTATGTCATCGATGACGGAAGTATTGACCAAACGGCAAAAGTAGCGAGTAAATATGCTGATGAAGTTTTTCGCTTTCATTTGAATCAAGGAAAAGCTGCAGCTGCAATTACTGGATTAAGACAAGCGCGTGGTGAATACGTAATGCTTCTTGATGCGGATTTACGATCGACGGCAAAAGAAGCAAGTAAGCTGCTCTCCCCCCTTCTGAAAAAAGAAGCAGATGTCACAATTGCTGAATTTCCTATTACTTTAAATGGAAAAGGCCTTGGTTTTATGAAGAGAAGAGCACAGCAAGTCCTTTTCCGACAATTTTATGTAAAGCTTTTTAGTCCATTATCTGGTCAGAGAGCCTTTCACCGGAAATGGGTTAACTATCTTTCAGAAGACGTTAGAGATAGTCGCTTCGGTTTTGAAATGGCATGTAATTTCGACTTTTTAAGCCGTGGGGCTGTTATTAAAGAAGTTCCTACTTTTATGGAGCACCATGCTTATGGAAAAACGATTCACGGCTTTTTACACCGATCGAAACAATGGTATGAAATGGAGCGTTTTTTATGGCAGCGTACCTCTGGAAACCTTTATTAATTGCAATATTATACACTGTTACATCACATTTTTTTCATAAATGGCGGTGGACGGTGAAAAATTTCAATAATAAATCCGTGCCGTATAACTTTGGAGTGGTTCTTTTTTTCTGGATTACCCTTGACTATGTTCGCCCAACTGCAATTGAGCTTCAAGCGGTTGATTATTGGTTTTTGTTGAGCATTTGGTTAATTGGGTGGATGGATGACCAATTCGGTACTTCATTTCCTAAAGGAATAACAGGACATTTCCGTTATTGCTTCAATGAAAGAAAAATGACCACTGGTTTCATAAAAGCTTTTGGTGGAGTGATTCTTTCCTTTCTATATTTACTTCTTCTATTAAAAAGTGGGGAAATTTCATTTTCTGAAGCGACTATACTTTCCTCATTGTTAATTTTACTTCCCCATGTACTTAATTTACTTGATACTAGACCGCTGCGCGTAATGAAGGTGGGAGCGCTTATTTATTTCGTTATCCTCTTTCAGTTACAGGGTGGTTTGCTTGTCGTTCCGGGTTTACTGATTTTATTTCTTTTGTGGTTTAAAGAAGAAGTCAGAGAGCGAACGATGCTAGGAGATAATGGTGCTATGGTATTCGGGGCATATTTAGCCGTACTAGCTCGATATCTTGATGGAAATAGTATCGTCATTACCTTAGTAACCATTTGTGTTTTGTTAACAATCCTTGCAGAAAAATACTCAATCAGTCGAATTGTCGCAAAAACAAAGCTCCTTAGAGCAATTGATCTCTTTGGACAAAGAAAAGAAACCTAGAGGCAATAAGCGAAGAAGATGCAAAACTAAAAGCCCGCTATGAGCGTTTTCATAACGGGAGAGCAGCAAGTGAGGCCATTGCTTATTTATGGTTAAGCTTTGAAAGTTTTCAAGTTTTTCGTCATACCTGTTTCTTCTCTTTTAGTTGAAAACGAGGAGCAACTTTTTTGTTTTTCCGGTCTCGGTGTAAAATAAACCCCCCGATAAACCATACCCCTAAGATTAGAGCTAATAAGCCGATAAAAAATTGGAGTAGTAAAGACGGATAGGGAATATTTAAGATTTGGAACACTGTGTCGCGCATAAGTTTAATTCCGTAACCGGCAATAAAACCGGGAATAAGGAGGACGAGGAGTGCTAAAAATCGTTGAAGTGTCATAAGCAAATTCCTTTCTATGAATTCTCTTCTATTTTATCTGAATAAAAGAATGTCTGCAAATCCTAATTAGTATGCCCTCTGTAAACGTACTAGGCTCATTTAGTAAAGATTTGTTTATTAAAGCAAGCCCGAATAAACGCTCAAAAAGCAACAAACTTTACGAAAACAGCTATGTACTATGAAAAATCTTGCATACACGATACAATAAAGGTAACATCGAGAATTAACAGGGGGGAGAGAAGAGTGATGGTCAAAAAAATTCTTCTAATTGGAGGCGGAACAGGAGGAGCGGCATTATTTGATGTCCTTCACCGAACCGCTCATACACAAGTGGAAGGGGTTGTAGATTTAAACATAAAGAGCCCTGGTTGTTTAAAAGCAAAGCGCGCTCATATTCCTGTTTTTACACAGTGGCAGAAAGCGTTAAGTCAGCTCAGTGGCATTGACACAGTCATTGAAGTAACGGGTGATCCGGCTTTATATGAAAATTTGCGAAATGAATTGTCGGCAAAACCGATTACGCTCATACCTAGTTCAGTCGCATCCATTCTTTTTTACTTGATCGAAGAAAAAGAAGAACTTTTGAATGAGAAAACAAAGCACTTCTCTAAATTAGAGTTGATACTAAACTCAACTCATGATGGAATGATTGCAATTGATGATGAGGAAAGAATCACGCTGATTAATAAGCGTGCTGAAGAAATAGCAGGATTAAAAAAAGAAGACACCATTGGAAAGGCAATTCATAGTGTGCTTCCTTCTAGTAAATTACCACGTATTTTAAAAACAGGGAGGGTTGAAAGAAATCAACGCCAAGCGATTTACCAAGGGAGGGCGATTATTACCACTCGCTTACCGATGAAGGTGGGAAACCACACAATCGGGGCTCTTGCTGTGTTCAAAGATATTACTGAAATCGAGCAAATGGCTGAGGAAGTAACAAACTTAAAGAGTGTTCAAACGATGCTAGAAGCTATTATCCATTCGTCTGATGATGCGATCAGTGTAGTCGATGAAGAAGGAAAGGGGTTAATTATTAACCCTGCCTATACGAGACTTACAGGTCTTACGCCGGAGGAAGTACTTAATAAACCCGCGACAACAGACATTTCTGAAGGAGAGAGTATGCACCTTCAAGTGATAAAAACGCGTAAACCTGTACGCGGAACGAGACTTAAAGTGGGTCCTAAGCGAAAAGATGTCATTGTAAACGTAGCACCAGTTATTGTAGATGGAACGTTAAAAGGGAGTATTGGCATCATTCATGATGTATCGGAATTAGAAACGTTAAATACAGAATTAGAACGAGCTAAACAGATCATCAGAACATTAGAAGCGAAATATACGTTTGAAGATATTATTGGCGATTCCGAGGAATTTAACATTGCAATAGAACAGGCGAAAATGGCTGCTACAACCCCTGCTACTATTTTACTTCGAGGTGAATCGGGTACGGGTAAGGAATTGTTTGCCCATGCTATACATAATGGAAGCGATCGCAAATATAACAAGTTTGTAAGAGTCAACTGTGCTGCCATATCTGAAAGTTTGCTTGAAAGTGAACTTTTCGGGTATGAAGAGGGCGCATTTTCTGGTGCTAAACGTGGAGGGAAAAAAGGATTATTTGAAGAAGCGCACGGAGGGACTATTTTTCTAGATGAAATCGGAGAATTAAAGAGCGAAACACAAGCTAAACTCCTTCGGGTATTGCAAGAAAAAGAAGTGGTTCGGGTGGGAAGTACGAAGACGATTGACATTGATGTACGAGTGGTCGCGGCAACGAATGTGAACCTCGAGCAAAAAATGAATGAAAAAGAATTTCGGAGTGACTTGTACTACCGTCTCAATCGAATGCCTATTCAAATCCCACCATTACGTGCAAGAAAAGAGGATATACCAAATATTTGCCAGCATTTATTAACAAAGTTGAATCAAGATTATGGGAGAAACGTCGAAGGTTTGACTGAAAGTGGACTTAACCATTTAATGAATTATAATTGGCCAGGTAACGTCAGGGAGTTAGAAAATATATTAGGGAGAGCAATGATTCATATGCATTATTCACAAATATTGATTGATACTACCCATTTGCCTCCATTAGCAATGGAAAAATCGAGCACTTCTAAACAGGCGGAGGAAAAGTTAGGTGAAGAAAGTATAGGAAGCCTTCAGGAGCAAATGGAAGAAAAGGAAAAAGAAATTATTAAACGGACATTAAAAGCTTTTAGTAATAATAAAACGAAAACGGCAGAAGCCTTACAGTTATCAATACGTAATTTATATTACAAAATGGACAAGCTAAATCTAAAGGTAATAAAGGACAGTGAATAATATTGCTTGCAAAATATTGCGTACAATGCAATATTTTGCACTTTGTGCTTGGTTGCTTTTGATATGAAATTCTTTATCTGAAAGCGTTTTCCGTTTTTGGTGAAGTTGGCATCATTTTTGCATTAATATTAACGTGGAAGATCGGCATCATGAAAGGTAGGGTGAAATATGACGTTTGAAGACCTATTGCAACGGATTAAGGCGAACAATAGCAATAAGAAAAAAATAGCCATTGCCCATGCAATTGACGAGAGTCTCTTCTTAGCAGCTAAAAGAGCATTAGAAGCAGAGGTTGCCTCATTTGTTTTTGTTGGGCCAAAAGAGACGATGGTGAAATTGGCGGAAGCAGCAAACATCGCCAATAATGATGGTGTGACTTTTGTTGATTCGAGTAATGAAAAAGAGTCAGCCTCCAGCGCAACTTCACTAGTCAATAATGGTGAAGCTGATGTTTTGATGAAAGGTATGGTGGGGACATCAACTTTATTAAAGGCTGTTTTAAATAAAGAGAATGGATTGAGAAGTGGGAAGGTACTTTCTCACGTAGCAGCATTTGATCTACCAGAGCGAGATTCTTTATTATTACTCACGGATGCAGCAATGAACATTGCTCCTGATTTAAAAGAGAAGCTTGACATCGCTTCAAATGCCGTTGATGTAGCTCATCGCATCGGTATGGAGCAACCAAAAGTAGCTGCATTGGCAGCAGTAGAAACGGTTAACCCAGCAATGCAAGCGACGCTAGATGCTGCTGCACTTACGCAAATGAATCAACGAGGTCAACTTAAAGGATGCATTATGGATGGCCCTTTAGCGTTTGATATTTCGGTATCACCCGAAGCTGCGGCTCAGAAAAAAATAAATTCGGAAGTTGCAGGTCAAGCAGATCTTTTACTCGTCCCTTCAATTGAAACGGGAAATGCCATTTATAAGTCACTCACGATTTTTGGAAAAGCGAATGTGGGTGGCATCATTGCAGGAGCGAAAGCCCCGATTGTCCTGACAAGTAGAGCTGACTCAATTGAAAGTAAATTATTTTCTATGACGTTGGCTGTAGGTGCTGCACTTTAGGACTTTGTGATAGATCCAAAGCAAAAATGTGATGGGCAACCACGATAAATGCCCGTAAATTAGAGGAGGAATAATTAGATGGAAATCTTTAAGTACATGGAAAGTTATGACTATGAACAAGTGGTAGTATGTCAAGATCAACAATCGGGCTTAAAAGCGATCATCGCTATTCATGACACAACTCTTGGACCTGCTTTAGGTGGTACACGGATGTGGACATACGATAACGAATCAGCAGCATTTGAAGATGCGTTGCGATTGTCAAAAGGAATGACGTACAAAAATGCAGCGGCAGGGTTAAACCTTGGTGGAGGTAAGACAGTTATTATTGGCGATCCGCGCAAAGATAAAAATGAAGCAATGTTTCGTGCATTTGGTCGATATATCCAAGGGCTAAATGGTCGTTACATCACAGCTGAGGATGTAGGCACAACCGTTGACGATATGGATTTAGTCTATCAAGAGACAGATTATGTAACTGGTATTTCTCCTGCATTCGGTTCTTCTGGCAACCCTTCCCCGGTAACAGCTTATGGTGTTTATGTCGGGATGAAGGCAGCAGCAAAAGAAGCGTTTGGATCAGATTCATTACAAGGTAAGCGTGTTGCTGTTCAAGGGATTGGAAATGTTGCATTCAACCTTTGCCGTCACCTGCATAAAGAAGGTGCGAAGCTAATTGTAACGGACATTAATGAAGATGCCGTAGCGAAAGCTGTGACAGAATTCGGTGCAGAAGCGGTCAATATTGATGATATCTATAGTGTCGATTGTGATATCTATGCCCCATGTGCACTAGGTGCTACGATCAATGATGAAACGTTATCACAATTAAACGCAAAGGTCATTGCTGGTGCGGCGAATAACCAATTAAAAGAAACAAGACATGGTGAAGCTTTAGAAGAAAAAGGCATGATTTATGCTCCAGATTACGTGATTAACTCCGGCGGGGTAATCAATGTAGCAGATGAATTAAACGGGTATAACCGTGACCGAGCAATGAAAAAAGTAGAGACGATTTACGATAACATCTCGAAGATTTTTGAGATTGCCAAACGCGATAATATTCCATCTTACGTAGCTGCTGATCGAATGGCTGAAGAACGTATTGAAACGATGCGTCGTTCTCGTAAGCAGTTCTTGCAAAATGACATGAATATTATGAGTCGAGGAAAAAGGTAAGGATAACCGTATAATAACGGTAACCTTGATACATGATGGAGGTAAACGAAGTGGAACATAAAGAACATCGTATTTTAGCTATCAACCCAGGATCAACATCAACGAAAATTGGTATTTTTGACAATGAACGCTCGATTCTAGAAGAAACAATCCGTCATGATCGAGATACATTGTCAGACTATGATTCCATTATCGACCAGTACCCATTTCGAAAGCAGATGATTCTTGAAACATTAGATAATCAAGGAATCAACCTTTCTAAATTGTCTGCTGTCGTCGGCAGAGGGGGGCTTCTTCGTCCAATCGAAGGCGGCACTTATGAAGTGAATGAATTAATGCTTCAAGATTTGAGAGACGGATATTCAGGTCAACATGCTTCAAACCTTGGAGGAATTGTGGCCAATGAAATCGCAAAGCAACTTAACATTCCTTCATATATTGTTGACCCTGTAGTTGTTGATGAAATGCATGAACTAGCTAAAATTTCAGGATTTGCAGATTTTGAACGTAAAAGTATCTTTCACGCTCTTAATCAAAAAGCGGTAGCAAGAAGAGTAGCCAAAGATAAAGGGCGAGCTTATGAAGATTTGCGTCTGATTGTCGTTCATATGGGTGGTGGGATTACCGTTGGTGCCCATGAGAATGGCCGAGTCATTGACGTAAATAATGGTTTGCACGGGGAGGGCCCATTTTCTCCTGAACGTGCGGGATCAGTCCCTGCTGGAGACTTAGTCGCAATGTGTTTTAGTGGAGATTACTATTCAGATGAGATAATGAAAAAAATTGTAGGCCAAGGGGGCCTCGTTGGCCATCTCGGAACGAATGATGCTGTTGAAGTTGAAAAACGGATTGCATCAGGTGATGAGAAAGCGGAAAAGGTTTACAACGCAATGGCTTACCAGATTGCCAAGGAGGTGGCTGCTTCTGCTGCTGTTTTACGTGGTGAAATAGACGCCATTGTACTCACTGGTGGACTTGCGTATGGAAAAGACTTTGTCCATAAGATTATCGAACGGGTACATTGGATTGCTAACGTGGTCGTAAAACCTGGTGAAAATGAGCTACAAGCTCTTGCAGAAGGAGCACTGCGAGTATTAAGAGAAGAAGAAACGCCGAAAGTATACGCAGAAGATCAAGTGAAATCATCTGTAGAATTTAGCAATTAAAGGGAGGTCCACATGTCTCAAGAATATGATTTGGTTGTTTTAGGCGCCGGAACTGGTGGTTATGTGGCGGCGATCCGAGCTGCCCAACTGGGACTTAAGGTTGCCATAGTAGAGAAGGAAAAAGTAGGAGGAACTTGCTTACACAAAGGGTGTATTCCAAGTAAAGCACTTTTAAGAAGTGCGGAAGTTTATCAAACCGTTAAGAAAAGTGGTGATTTTGGCGTTGAAACCAATAAACCGACGCTTGATTTCAGTCAAGTTCAAAAGCGTAAAGACGGTATTGTAGATCAGCTATATAAAGGTGTTCAACACTTAATGAAAAAAGGAAAAATAGATGTATACGAAGGGCATGGAAGAATTTTGGGCCCGTCTATTTTCTCACCTTCACCGGGTACGATTTCTGTCGAAAATACAAAAGGAACCGAAAATGAAATGCTCGTTCCTAAAAATGTGTTAATTGCAACAGGGAGTCACCCACGGTCATTACCAGGACTTACTTTAAATGAATCGACGATTCTATCTTCAGATGAAGCGCTCAAAATGGAAACCCTGCCATCATCGATCACAATTGTAGGTGGAGGAGTTATTGGTGTGGAATGGGCATCAATGCTCGCTGATTTTGGTGTTGATGTGACGATTTTAGAGTATGCCTCACACGTTCTTCCTTTAGAAGATGAAGACATCTCAAAAGAAATGAAAAGAGCGTTAAAGAAAAAGGGAATTACCATTGTAACCGACGCCCGTGTTATTAGCGATCAGGTGGAAGAAAAAGATGGACAAGTGACGGTTCCGTATGAGCACAAAGGGGAGACGAAATCAGTCTCAACTGAAAAAGTACTTGTTTCAGTCGGGCGAGCAGCTAATGTTGATGATATCGGTTTACAAAACACTGATATTCAAGTTGAGAAAGGGTTCATTTCAGTAAACGAGCATTATCAAACGAAAGAATCCCATATTTACGCAATCGGCGACGTTATTGGTGGCCTACAATTAGCTCACGTAGCCTCACACGAAGGTATTGCAGCAGTTGAACATATGACGGGAGATGATGATGCACAGGCCATTGATCCTGATAATGTCGCAAAATGTACTTACTCATCTCCAGAAGTAGCCAATGTAGGTCTAACAGAAAAAGCAGCGAAAGAGAAAGGGTATGAAGTAAAAACAGGTACTTTTTCTTTTAAAGCAATTGGTAAGGCGCTCGTATACGGAGACACAACTGGCTTTGTTAAGTTTGTATCAGATGCAAAAACAGACGATTTACTTGGAGTACACATGATTGGTCCCCACGTAACAGATATGATTTCTGAAGCAGCTCTGGCTCGAGTTTTAGATGCTGCTCATTGGGAAGTAGCAGAAACGATTCACCCGCACCCAAGTCTTTCAGAGGCAATTGGGGAAGCCGCTTTAGCAGTGGATGGCCGTCAAATCCATGGATAAATAAATAGAAATGGTTGAACGATTAGAAGGAGGGAATACGATGGCAGAACAGCGCCACGAACAATTAGGGTTATCTAACGATGATGTTTTGGAAATGTATGAACAAATGCTTCTCGCTCGTATGATTGACGAGCGCATGTGGCTATTAAACAGAGCGGGGAAAATCCCGTTTGTTATTTCCTGTCAAGGTCAAGAGGGGGCTCAAGTAGGAGCAGCCTTGGCTTTAGATCGGGACAAAGATTACGCATTACCTTATTACCGGGATATGGGAGTCGTCTTAGCCTTCGGTATGACTCCACAAGAATTGATGCTCTCCGGGTTTGCAAAAGCAGAGGATCCAAACTCAGGTGGTCGTCAGATGCCTGGTCACTTTGGACAAAAGAAAAACAATATTGTAACAGGGTCTTCTCCTGTAACAACGCAAGTCCCTCATGCAGTTGGCTTTGCCCTTGCTGCAAAAATGAAAAATGAAGAATTTGTCAGCTTTACAACGTTTGGAGAAGGCTCTTCAAACCAAGGAGACTTCCATGAAGGGATTAACTTTGCAAGTGTTCACGACTTGCCGGTTATTTTCATGTGCGAGAACAACAAATATGCGATTTCAGTACCATACGATAAGCAGTTAAATTGTGAAAAAGTATCAGACCGTGCGGTTGGTTACGGTATTCATGGCGAAACGGTTGACGGAAATGATCCACTTGCCGTTTATGAAGCGGTTAAAAATGCCCGTGAACGCGCAATCCGCGGCGAAGGCCCATCACTTATTGAAACAGTATCCTATCGCCTAACGCCTCATTCAAGTGACGATGATGATAGTGTTTACCGTGAGCGTGAAGAAGTCGAAGAAGCAAAAAAGCTGGATGCGATTTATACTTTTGCGGACTATTTACGCGAAGCAGGCGTGTTAACAGAAGAAAAAGAAGAAGCGCTTAGAGAAAAACTAAGAAAATTGATCGATGAAGCAACAGACTATGCTGAAAAAGCGCCTTATGCCGATGCAAAAACCGCTTACGATCATGTATACGGAGGGGAGTAATACGATGGCTGTCAAATCTTATATTGAAGCAATTACATTAGCCATGAAAGAAGAGATGGAGCGAGACGACAACGTATTCGTATTAGGAGAAGACGTAGGTAGACGTGGAGGGGTTTTCCGCGCCACAAACGGTTTGTATGAGCAATTTGGTGAGTATCGTGCTCTTGATACCCCCTTAGCCGAATCAGCTATCGCGGGTGTGGGAATTGGTGCTGCAATGTATGGCATGCGCCCAATTGCAGAAATGCAGTTTGCTGATTTTATAATGCCTGCTGTAAACCAAATCGTTTCTGAAGCGGCAAAGATTCGTTACCGTTCTAATAATGACTGGAACTGTCCGATTACAATTCGTGCCCCTTATGGTGGCGGCGTACATGGTGCACTTTACCATTCTCAGTCTGTAGAAGCACTGTTTGCAAATGTACCAGGCTTGAAAATTGTCATGCCTTCAACACCACACGATGCCAAAGGACTGTTAAAAGCAGCAATCCGTGATGATGATCCGGTTCTTTTCTTTGAGCATAAAAGAGCTTACCGTTTAATTAAAGGCGAAGTTCCTGAAGACGACTATACACTTCCAATCGGAAAAGCAGATGTGAAGCGTGAAGGAGAAGATATTACCGTCATTACATACGGTTTGTGCGTTCACTTTGCTATGCAAGCAGCTGAAAAACTTGAAAAAGATGGATATAGTGCTCATATCCTCGACCTACGTACGGTTTACCCGTTAGATCGTGAAGCGATTGTAGAAGCAGCGAAGAAAACAGGAAAAGTCCTTCTCTTAACGGAAGACAACAAAGAAGGAAGTATTATGAGTGAAGTGTCTGCCATTATTTCTGAAGAATGCTTGTTTGAACTGGATGCTCCAGTACGCCGCCTATGCGGGCCAGATGTTCCATCTATGCCTTATGCACCGCCAATGGAAAAAGAATTTATGGTTAACCCTGATAAAGTAGAAGCTGAGATGCGTGATTTAGCTGAATTTTAAAATATATAAGGAGGTGCCTGTCTGTGGCAACAAATATTACGATGCCCCAACTCGGGGAAAGTGTAACGGAAGGTACGATTACTAAATGGCTGGTCGGGCCAGGAGATCAAGTAAATAAATACGATCCTATTGCTGAAGTAATGACAGATAAAGTAAATGCGGAAGTTCCTTCTTCGTATACTGGAACGATTGCAGAGCTTATTGCTGATGAAGATGAAACGATCAGTGTTGGTGAAGTTATTTGTACAATGGACGTAGAGGGAGAAGAAGGTGATACGAAAGAAGAGACCTCTGCTTCACCTGCTTCTGAAGCTCCGGAAGAGGAATCTACTCAAAAAACTGGAGGGGAAGACACGTCAGAGAAGAAGCGTTATTCTCCTGCCGTATTAAGAATGGCGCAAGAGCATGATATCGATTTAAACCAAGTGAGTGGGTCTGGACGAGGTGGACGTATTACTCGAAAAGATTTACAAGGCTTAATAGACAGTGGATCTGTGCCAAAACAAGGCCAAGCACCAAAAGAGCCAGCACCGAGCAAGCAGTCAACACCTAAAGAAATGGTTGCTAAAGAAAGCGCTGAAAAAGCGAAGGAAGAGCCGGCTGTTAAAGCACCTCAACAACCGAGTGCTGCTCCAGTTGCTAATGGTCGCGTAGAAGAGATTCCAGTTTCAGGTGTACGTAAAGCGATCGCTCAAAATATGGTGAAATCAAAACACGAAGCACCTCACGCGTGGATGATGGTCGAAGTGGACGTGACAAACCTCGTTGGCTACCGCAACAAAGTGAAAAACAAATTTGCTGATCAAGAAGGTATGAAGCTTACATTTTTACCTTTCTTCGTAAAAGCTGTTGTTGATGGGTTGAAAAAGTATCCGCAAATCAATTCCAGCTGGCAAGGCGATAAGATCATTCGTCACAAAGATGTTCATATTTCCCTTGCAGTTGCAACAGAAGAATCTCTCTTCGTGCCGGTAATTAAGCATGCCGATGAGCAATCAGTGAAGGGCCTAGCAAGACAAATCGATGGCCTGGCGAGTAAAGTTCGGTCAAATCAGTTAAGCCAAGCAGATATGCAAGGCGGAACGTTTACTGTAAATAACACGGGATCATTCGGTTCGGTGTTGTCACAGCCGATCATCAATCACCCGCAAGCAGCAATTCTTTCTGTGGAATCGATCGTGAAGAAGCCGGTCGTATTAGACAACGACGCTATTGCTGTAAGACATATGGTGAATCTCTGTATGTCGCTGGACCACCGTGTATTAGATGGGTTAATCTGTGGTAAGTTTATGGCTGATGTGAAAGCAACATTAGAGAATATGAACGAAGATACGATCAGTCTTTACTAATTAAATTACAACAAAAACTGTCTCAATTATTTGAGGCAGTTTTTTATCGTTTAGGAATTTATATTTGCTTAGGTTGTGGATAACTTTTTAGTAATTGGAGTAACATTTAGCGCAAGCGACAAGCATTACTTCGTGAATAAGCTGCTGATTGTCTCGACGGATAGCAGCGAGGAGGACTGAAAAGAGTCCACCTGTAACTGATTTGAACGATAATTTTACTTATCAAAAAGCACCAAACTTTACGAATACAGCTTTCTTTTTTGGAAAAACTAGAAAAAGTAGCTGAAAAAGGAAGGTGTTTTTGTTGAAATACAGAAAACCAATCGTATTTTTTCTGACTTTAATCGTAGCCACGTCTCTTTTCCAACCCGTAATTAGCTTTGCGGAAGATCCAGCAGAGCATGAAAATGATCATAATAATACATACCACGAAATGTATTACCGTCATGAAGCATTGAGACCTCACTTTCATTTTTATTATGACTTACTCATTGATCGTTATCACCCTGAGTTAAAATCAGAATGGCGAGAAATCATAAGTGAAAGAGAAACGTTAATTAAGAAATTTAAAGAGTTGAAAAAAGAAGGGAAGCTACAGGATCCACCTGAAAAAGATCAACAATGGAAAGAAAAACATCAAGAGGTTCACGAGAAGTTTCTCGCAGCAGTAAAAGAAAGAAATGACCAAGAAATTAAGGAAGTTTTGCCAGAACTGCTCACTCTTCAAAAAGACGTGAACAAGTATTTAAAAGCGAGAATTAAATCAGAATAAAGTTAAAAAATTCCGAGAAAGAACTTCGAAAGCCGAGGTTCTTTCTTGTTTTTGGCTCATTTTTCAAAGTTTGTTGCACTCGGGAAAAGCGCCCTGCGGGGTCTCGGCTGGCCCGTTTTTCCGCAGGATTCTCACAGATTCCGGCCTACTACGCAGAAGATCTTTTTTCATATCTTTGAACCGTTGAACGGCCTGGGCTGAGAATTATGAAATTCATTCATTTAAGTAAAAGGGAAATAAATAACTAAATCCAAGTGGTTCCTGTTTACAAATCGTAATTGATCCGATATAATTCTTATTGGCTTAATAAAACGTAATCGTTACGAAAGGGGAACACAAAGTTGAATTGCATAAAACCAACATTATTTTATTCAACCCTTGTTTTGTCGGTATTTCTTGTCGCATGTGGTGAAGAGCAGGATGATACAGAACGAGATCAAACATACGGGGAAGAAGCGAATGAAGAATCAGCTGATCCACTTCATGTTTATACTACCCTCTTCCCTCTTGAGGATTTTGCAAATCGAATTGGAGGAGAACATGTAGAAGTAGAGAACATTATCCCTCCCGGAACAGATGCTCATACGTTTGAGCCTACAGCACAAAAGATGATCAGTGTGGCAGAAGGAGATTTGTTTGTTTATAACGGGGCAGGTTTCGAAGGCTTTGCTGATATGATTGATGATGTATTAGACGGTGAAAACGTAGAAATTCTTGAAGCAGTAAATGGCATTGATTTAATTGATTTTGACCATGAACATAGTCACGATCATAGTCATGAAGAGGATGAACATGGACACGATGAAGGTCACGATCATAGTCATGAAGAGGATGAACATGGACACGATGAAGGTCACGATCACGGTCATGAAGAGGATGAACACGATCACGGTGACAAAGATCCACACGTCTGGTTAGATCCAATCCGTGCAATTGATTTAGCTGAAAACATTAAAGAAGCTCTTGTTGAACTACGTCCTGAAGGTAAGGAGAATTTTGAAGAGAACTTTGAAGACCTGAAAGCTGAGCTTGAAATACTAGACGAAGAATTCCAAGAGATGGCAGACAATAAAGGGCAGGATACGATTATAGTCTCTCATGCTGGGTACGGTTACTGGGATGAACGCTACGGTATTCACCAAATCGGTATTGCGGGATTATCTCCAAGTAATGAGCCATCTATCCAACAAGTGCAGGAAGCGATTGAATTTGCAGAGGAAAATAACATTAACTACGTTATGTTTGAACAAAACATTCCAACAAAGGTAGCTGAAACCGTCCGTGAACAAATTGGTGCTGAAGATCTTTGGCTTCATAACCTTGAGGCATTGACAGAAGAGGATTCGGAGAAAGACGAAGATTATTTCAGTTTAATGAGACGAAATATTGATATGCTGCATTCAGCATTACAGTAAATAAGGTACCGATTTATCAAATCAATACATTTACTTGGTAAAATCACCAAAAAGAGTGTAAAATGAAGTGAAAGGCTATGATAAAGGAGTGTTAATTGAATGGATTTTCAACTTTTTATGAATGATGTCGTGCAAACTGCACGTAAAGACATGGTAGATGCAGGTTACCAAGAGCTAACTACACCTGAAGAGGTAGATGAAGTATTTGGTAAAGGTGGAACTTCACTCGTGCTTATAAACTCTGTATGTGGATGTGCTGGTGGGATTGCTCGTCCTTCTGCCCATTATATGAAGAACTATGAAGTGCAAGCGGATCATTATGTAACCGTCTTTGCCGGACAAGATCGCGAAGCAACTGGTCGTGCAAGAGAATATTTTGAAGGGTTTGAACCTTCTTCACCTTCATTTGCTCTTGTAAAAGATGGTAAAATCCAAACGATGCTTGAGCGTCATGAAATTGAAGGCCACGAACCGATTGAAGTTGTTCAAAAGCTTGAAAAAGCATTCGATACGTATTTCAAAGGTTAATGCAGTAGTAAAAGGAGGTGGAAGCCTCCTTTTATTTATGCTATAATCTTTCGCATACGTGTATTTGATAAGATAAGGAGTGTCTCTAGTGCAAGAGTTGTACAAGGAAATTCATACATATTTAAACATGGAAGAAGAAATTCCATTTGAAGATTTTGAACATTATTATAAGAAAGTGATTGCGATGTTTAATGATCAAGCTGATCAGTTTCAAGAAGAAGACGTATGGCGCGGCCTGTTCATTGCTGAAAATGTAATGTCTAATGCTGAAGGGCGAGCGAAAGAAGGTAAAGGATCCACTGCGAAAAAATATAAAAAGATGGGTCAGCGTCTTCAACTTTGGGCGCAGAATTTTGCGGGACGCCTTCGCCAAATGGGCTATACTGATGAACAGATGAATGAACGTTTTGAAAATATGTTTGAAGAAGAAGTGTAAGAGGATTGAAAAGCTCTCTTCAACAAGAGTATAGTACGTATTCAAAATGAAGTATAAAAAGTTCTTGATTTATGAAGCAAATATTGCTATACTCCAATAGTGCGAACGGAAATCCTTTCCGTTTTTGCTGCGCCTATGGTGAAATGGATATCACACGAGATTTCGGCTCTCGCGTTCTGGGTTCGAATCCTGGTGGGCGCGCCATTTAAATAATACATAACCTCCGTTTACGGAGGTTTTTTTTTACTTTAAGATAAGCGCAACTAAGGCTTTCGCCATTAAACGTTAGGCAAGGATCCGCCTTTCAAGTCTTTGCTCAGAAAAGGGTAAAAAGGGTGGCAGATTCTTATACTAAAGAAATGGACACTGAGGAGGAGGGGGTAACGTGTTTCGGATAGGGTACCGAACATTAAAAACGGCACTTGGTGCGGCACTTGCCATTGCCATTGCCCAATGGTTACAGCTAGACTTTTACGCTAGTGCGGGAATCATTACCGTTTTATGTATTCAAAAAACAAAAAAGAAGTCCTTCCTAATTTCCTGGGCACGTCTTCTTGCTTGTTTGATCGGGATTGTTTATGCGGGTGTCATGTTTGAAATCATTGCCTATCATCCAATTACTGTAGGTCTGCTTCTTCTTTTATTTATACCGACTACGTTAATCGTAAACGCTCAAGCGGGTATTGCTACGAGTACGGTTATTATATTACATATTTATATGTTAGAAGAGATTAATATGGGTATCGTCATGAATGAGTTTGCACTTATTACCATCGGAATTGGCTGTGCACTGTTAACGAATATTTACATGCCGAGTGTGGAAACAAAGCTTGGTAAAGATCAGGATGAATTGGAAAAACGAATCAGAACGATCTTTCATGAATTTGCGGTTTATGTAAAAAAGGGTGATAACAATTGGGATGGAAAAGAAATTACTGAAGCTTTCGACATTGTTCATCGAGCCAAAAGTACTGCTCTACAAAATCTTGAAAACCATGTACTTCGTTATGAAGATCAATATTATCATTATTTTAAAATGAGGGAAAAGCAATTCGATATTATTGAACGAATGATGCCGTTATTAACAGCTATTGATATTCGTGTGAAGCAAGGAGAAATGGTAGCGAACTTTCTGGAAGAGCTAAGTAAAGGCGTTCATCCGGATAATACAGCTCATCTATTTATTGCTCAATTAGAAGATCTAAAAGAGTCATTTAAAGAAATGGCATTGCCGAAGACGAGAGAGGAATTTGAAACCCGGTCGTCTATTTTACAATTAATCAAAGAATTGGAACAATATTTGATCATTAAACGTCAATTTAAACCTAAACGAGAATATTCCCTATTTCGATGAATAGTCTACTCTTCTCTGTATAATAGTAAGGAAAAGAACGGAGGCGAAATTTGTGGTCATACGGCTAATGTTTATGGTATTGCTCGTCGTTTCTCCGATATGGCCTTTAGGAGAGAATCCGGTGCCAGGAGATCCGTACCTGGTCATTAATAAAGATCGCCAAGAAATGGCTTTTCTTACAGAGGGGGAAGTGAAACAAGTATTTCCTGTAGCCATTGGAAAAGTAGGGGACGAAACACCAGAGGGTGAATTTACGATTCTCATAAAAGCGATCAACCCTTATTATCGTAAAGGGGATATCCCTGGCGGAGATGAAAATAATCCTCTTGGAAGCCGATGGATTGGCTTTGATGCTGAGAATACGAATGGTCGTATTTTTGGCATACATGGGACTAATAATCCTCATTCGATTGGTAATGCTGTAACAGCAGGATGTATCCGGATGCGAAATGAAGATGTGGAAGTTTTATTTGAGGAGATTCCTATAGGGATGAAAGTTTTAGTTGTGAATGAAAAAACATCTTTTGAAGATTTGGGAAGAATGCACGGGGCAATTGAATAAAAATGTGTCAAAAAGAGCGGAAGGGCAATATATTGCCCTTCCGCTTGTATTTGTAAATATCTAGTTCTAAGTTTAACTCCACTCGCTTTCGAGCTCCTAATTAACCATTACCACATTGAAGCTCCAGCCAAGGCAGTACCTAAAAACATAATTGCAATCATCATATAAATAATAGCTTTACGTGCTTTACGGGGCATATTCATAACCTCCTCATTACCTGTTCGTAATTCTTATTTTAATAAAAATAAGCCAAGAAGACAAGTAGAAGATAAGGCGGCTCAAGGGAAACCTGGAAAAAACCGTTATAAAGAGCGCAGTTCTTTAGAGCGTGTCATTGGCATTCTTTCAGCTAAATAGTGTAAGGTACCGAACAGAAAAACGGACCAGCCGAGACCCCGCGGAAAGCGTGGTGTATTTCCGAAGCGGTAGGTGATGTCGCAGTTTATTTCAGCTGCGAAGATTAAAAGCAACAATACATACGAAAAGAGCCATAATTAAAAGTGAAATATTAAACTTGGCTGATGCCTTCATAGTTCTGAGCAAAGGGGATAATCATTTTTTGAAGTAGTGTGCTTTTTTTAACAAATGAATTATGAAAGTGTAAAAATAGGCAATTTAGTAAATAAATTATCGGAAAAAGTCAAATTATCATTTTTAGAAGGAATTAATCTTGTCGAAATAGAAGTATAGTATGTTAGCGCTTTCTTATAAAACGAAAATGTCGTCAAGGGAGGTCGAACAACTATGAAAACAAGAGAATCTTCTTATTTTCAACAATGGCAGGAGGATACTCAAAAACAAATTGAAAAAAGGCCTGAGCGTAAAGAGTCTTTTCATACATTGTCTCAGATTCCGGTCGACCGGGTTTACTTACCGGATGAAATGGATGAACATTATCAGGATGAACTAGGTCTTCCAGGAGAATTCCCATATACGAGAGGAATCCGCCCTACGATGTACCGCGGCCGACATTGGACAATGAGGCAATATGCCGGCTTCGGTTCTGCAAAAGAAACGAATCGTAGGTTTAGGTATTTACTAGAACAAGGTCAGACAGGATTAAGTGTGGCATTTGATTTGCCAACACAGATCGGATATGACTCTGATGACGCAATGGCGTTAGGTGAAGTAGGAAAAGTTGGTGTTGCCATCGATTCGTTAGAAGATATGGAACAACTTTTTGAAGGAATCTCATTGGACAAAGTGAGTACGTCAATGACGATAAATGCACCTGCTTCCGTTTTGCTAGCGATGTATATGGTCGTCGCTGAAAAGCAAGGTGTAGCTCCAGGTCGTATACAAGGAACGATTCAAAATGACATTTTAAAAGAATACATTGCTCGTGGGACTTACATTTTTCCGCCAAAACCATCCATGCGGCTAATTACAGATATCTTTTCTTACTGCACAGAGTTTGCACCGAAATTTAATACGATTAGTATAAGCGGCTATCATATTCGCGAAGCCGGTTCGAACGCTGTGCAAGAGCTTGCATTTACACTAGCCAATGCAAAAGCATATGTAGAGGCTGCTCTTGATGCAGGGTTGGAGATTGATACATTTGCACCTCGCTTAGCCTTCTTTTTTAACGGTCATAATCACTTTTTTGAAGAAGCCGCAAAGTTTCGTGCTGCAAGACGGATGTGGGCAAGAATTATGAAAGAAACGTATGGAGCGAAAAACCCTAAAAGCTGGCAACTACGTTTTCATACTCAAGTTGCCGGATCTACACTAACAGCTCAACAACCAGATAATAATGTGGTTCGCGTAGCGTTACAGGCATTGGCAGCGGTGATGGGGGGAACACAGAGCCTTCACACCAATGCGAAAGATGAGGCATTGTCGTTACCTACGGAAGATTCGGCGAGAATTGCGTTACGCACGCAGCAGATCATTGCTAATGAAACCGGTGTCGCTGATACCGTTGATCCTCTTGGCGGATCCTATTATGTAGAATCGTTAACAGATGAAATGGAAACGAGAGCTCAAGCGTATTTAGATGAAATTGAGAAGCGTGGAGGAGCTGTGGCTGCTGTAGATCAGCAATATATGCAGCGGGAAATTCAACGAGCTGCTTATGACACGCAAAAGAAAATTGAAAACGAAGAAGAAATTGTGGTCGGAGTGAATCGTTATGAGCTTGATGAAGAGCCTGAACCCGATCTCATGGAAGTAGACGATACGTTTGTGAGCGAACAGCATCAGCGTCTTGAATCGCTGAGGAAAAATCGAGATGAACAAAAGGTGAAACGTGCTCTGGAAGAACTTGCCTATCAGGCGGAAGGTACAAGTAACCTTATGCCTTTCATTAAAGAGGCAGTACGAGAGTATGCTACTGTTGGTGAGATTTGCGGCAAGTTAAGAGACATATTTGGTGAATATCAGGGGTAGGTAGAGGAGGTCATTACTATGAAAGAAAAAATCCGTGTGCTTATTGCTAAACCAGGACTTGATGGACACGACCGTGGCGCATTGGTTATTGCTCAGGCGTTAAGAGATGCAGGTATGGAAGTCATTTATACCGGTTTAAGGCAATCACCTAAACAAATCGTTCGTGCAGCACTTCAAGAAGATGTCGATGCCATCGGTTTGTCGTGTTTGTCAGGCGCTCACAACGTTTTGTTTCCGGAAGTACTCCGGTTACTAACGGAAGAGGATGCGGAAGATGTTATCGTCTTTGGTGGAGGAGTGATTCCACATCAAGATGCCAAAGTATTAGAAGAGCAGGGAATTAAGAAAATATTTACGCCAGGGACGTCAACAAAAGCTGTAGCTGCTTATATTGACCAAGCTGTGAATGAGAAAAGAGGGTCTGAGAAAAAGCTGCTCTCTCCTCCGGGTGGAGTCGACCATATAGGGATAGCCGTTCATTCGATTGAAGATGCTTTACGTTTTTATGCTGATCACCTTCATTTAAAAGTAGAAGCTGAGACGGAAGTACCATCAGAGGGTGTAAAAGTAGCGTTTATCCCAGTAGGGAATACAAAGCTTGAATTACTCGAACCATTGACAAGAGATAGTCCGGTAGCGAAATTCCTTGAAAAAAAAGGGGAAGGGATTCATCACATCGCTTTTTCCACTCATTCATTAGAAGATAGAATTGAACAATTGAAGCGTGAAGGTGTACCTGTCCTAAATGAAGAACCAAAAGTAGGCGCTGGCGGTTATCCGATTGCTTTTTTGCATCCTAAAGCTGCAAATAATGTTCTCGTAGAATTGTGTGACCCGTCTAGAAAGGGAGAAGGTGTAAAATCGTAATGGACATGTTTGATAAAATTAATGAACTATATGATAAACGAAGGGCCATCGAGCTAGGCGGTGGCGATGAACGAATCGAAAAACAACATGAAAAAGGTAAATTGACCGCGCGTGAACGAATTAATTTACTAGTAGATGAAGGAACATTTGTTGAACTTAATCCGTTTATTGAGCACAGATGTCTTGACTTTGGCATGGAACAAGGGTCTGCGCCAGGAGAAGGGGTCGTTACTGGATACGGGAAAGTAGATGGACGGACGATTTTTCTGTTTGCTCAAGATTTCACCGTGTATGGTGGAGCCTTAGGTGAAATGCATGCAAAGAAAATTGCCCAGGCAATGGATTTAGCTGTAAAAAATAAGGCGCCATTCGTTGGGTTAAATGATTCGGGCGGTGCTCGAATTCAAGAAGGTGTGCTGTCTCTTGATGGATATGGACACGTTTTCTATCGAAATTCGATTTATTCAGGTGTTATTCCACAAATTTCTGTCATTATGGGGCCGTGTGCCGGTGGAGCTGTATATTCACCCGCAATCACAGATTTCGTATTTATGGTTGAAAATACGAGTCAGATGTTTATTACCGGACCTAAAGTCATCGAAACCGTCACTGGAGAGCAAATAAGTAGTGAAGAACTTGGCGGAGCTTCTGTTCACGGTGCGATCAGCGGCAATGCTCATTTTTCATGTTCTACAGAAGAAGCAGCCTTACAGGGAGTACGGGAGTTATTAAGCTATTTACCGCAGCATAATGAAGAATTTGCACCAATGAAAGAAATCACCAATGATCAACGTGATTTTCTGCATGATATTCCCGATGTTGTACCCATTGATCCTTCAAGACCTTACGATGTTCGGAAAGCACTAGAGATGGTAGTAGATGAAGGCTCCTTTATGGAAGTGCATGCTAAGTTTGCGAAAAATGCCGTTGTTGGATTTGCTCGAATTGATGGCCGTTCTGTTGGCCTAGTAGCAAATCAGCCAAAAGTGATGGCAGGTGGACTGGATATTGATTCTTCTGATAAAATTTCACGATTTATCAGGCTTTGTGACTGCTTTAATATCCCGCTGATTACTTTTGAAGATGTAACAGGATTCTTTCCAGGCGTTAAGCAGGAGCATGGCGGAATCATTCGTCACGGAGCTAAAATTCTATATGCCTACTCAGAGGCGACAGTACCAAAAATTACAGTAATCACGCGAAAAGCATACGGTGGAGCGTACGTGGCATTGAATAGTAAAGCGATCGGTGCTGATCTCGTTTTTGCTTGGCCGAATGCAGAAATAGCAGTAATGGGCCCCCATGGAGCCGCGAATATTATTTTTGCAAAAGAAATTCGCGAAAGTGAAAGCCCAGAAGAGACCCGTCAAGGTAAGATCGAAGAATATCGAGAAAAATTTGCGAATCCTTATGTTGCTGCAGCAAACGGGATGGTCGATGATGTGATCGATCCAAGAGAGACAAGAGTTAAGCTTATTCAAAGTCTCGACATGCTGCAGAAAAAGTCAGAAGAGCGTCCATATAAAAAACACGGAAATATTCCGTTATAGTTAGGGTTGCGAGGGTTCCTGGGTTTGAAAAAACTCTTACAGGGACAAAGGAAAGGGAGTTTGTTATACTAAGAGAGCAAAGAGACGATAGTATTGGAGGCAATGGAATGATCAATCAACAGCGGTTAGTCGATGAGTTTACGGAGCTTGTTAAGATCGATTCGGAAACAAAGTATGAAACAGAGATTGCAAAAGTATTAAAGGAAAAATTTGAAGCGTTAGGTGTACTCGTCAAAGAAGATGATACGACTTCTGTAACCGGGCACGGAGCGGGTAACTTAATTTGTACACTCGAAGGTCCAAAAGACGTAGATCCTATTTATTTTACCTCTCATATGGATACGGTTGTACCTGGAAAAGGTGTCAACCCGATAATGGAAGACGGATACATAAAGACAGATGGTTCTACCATACTCGGAGCTGATGATAAGGCGGGACTAGCTGCAATTTTAGAAGCGATTCGCGTCTTACAGGAAAACAATATTGAGCACGGAACGATTCAATTTATCATTACAGTGGGGGAAGAATCCGGTCTTGTAGGAGCAAAAGCATTAGATCCGGCTGATATTGTTGCCAAATATGGATTTGCTCTCGATAGTGACGGGAAAGTAGGAAATATTATCGTAGCTGCTCCGACACAAGCAAAAATAAAAGCTGCGGTTTACGGAAAAACGGCTCATGCAGGGGTAGCGCCGGAAAAAGGCGTTTCTGCGATTACCGTAGCCTCAAAGGCAATTGCCCGTATGCCTCTCGGTCGTATAGATGAAGAAACTACAGCAAATATCGGTCGTTTTGAAGGTGGAAGCCAGACGAACATTGTTTGTGATCGTGTTGATATTCTCGCTGAAGCTCGTTCATTAGTTGCACCAAAAATGGAAGAGCAAGTTGCCAAAATGAAATCAGCATTTGAAGAAGTAGCTGAAGAGATGGGCGGTCGTGCAGACGTAGAGATTGATGTTATGTACGCTGGCTTTAAGCACGAAGAAGGCGATGCCATTGTAGAGACAGCGAAAAAAGCAGTTCAAGCTGTCGGACGTGAACCGAAGCTTCTTCAAAGTGGAGGCGGAAGTGACGCGAACATTATTGCAGGACACGGTGTGCCGACGATCAACCTCGGCGTTGGTTATGAAGAAATTCATACGACAAATGAGCGAATGCCAATTAAAGAACTAAATAAAACAGCAGAACTGGTTGTAGCTTTAGTTAAAGAAGCAGCTAAATAAAACAGTAAAACCCTCTTTAAAAAGGACTACTTTTTAAGAGGGTTTTTTGTTTTGCTTTTAAAAAGTACAAGAACAACTAAGGATGACCATTTGTGAAAAAGTGTGACAAATTGTGGGTTTTAACACACAATTTGGCGAATTATGGTATTATAAAAGAATCTGATCTACTAAACTATACAAGTTAAGGAGTCGTGACCTCATGGAAGATTACCGCAATTATCACCTTCTAATGAATTATATAAGAGGCATTGCCAAAATACTTGAAGAAGAATGGCAGGCGAGCGCTCGAGATCGAGGCCTGACACTAGCTGAACAACACGTAATGTGGATTGTTTACTTAGAGGAACGAGCTTCTATTTCTACAATTGCAAAAGTGGGGCTGTGGGATCGCTCCACAGTTATGCAAGTAATTAAGCGTCTTCTGAATAAAGGTTTTGTAAAAGTACTCAAAGATGAAAGGGATCTCCGTGTCTCCTATGTGATGTTAACAGATGAAGGATTAGTAAAGCGCGGAGAAACACAAGAAGGAACCTTTCGATTATTCGATTTTATTGAATCCTATAAGAAAGATCATCCTTCTTTTATCGAAGATCTCGTCACTTTTCATCGTGAGGCCAACCAAGAATTTCATGGAAAAGAGTTCGTTGATTGGGTGGAAAGAACAGCAAAATAGAAAGTAAATGATATCACAACATTAGGACAAGTATTAAGAAACAAGTTCGCATAGATTGTTGTTTTATATTGATAAATCGAAGGAGCGAAAGGCGGCGACTCCAGCGGGAAAAGCAACAATGGATGTCGCACTTATGCTCCTGAGGTGAAAGCGTCTGCCTGTAGCGGATTTGAGTGATATTTTGATCAAAAAACAACAAACTTTACGAGAACAGCTTTAAGTATCAAGGTATATTTCCCTTGAACGGGCGGTGTGAAGGGAGCTGCCCCCATACAACTCTTTTCAAAAAGAGCCAGCGGTTACTTATTGAAGTAAACCATCCGGCTCCTCTACTTCACCAAATTCCATAGATTCTAATATCAACTCTTCCGAATACCCTATTCTATCAGAAAGCTGCTCTATAGAAGGAGAAGGCCACTCGTTTTGTGCATAGTATTTTAAGGCTTCGACAATTAAGGACAGAACCGAATTATAGATGGTCTGGTTTTGGACAATTTCCGTCATCAATTATGACCACCTTTCATTTTATTTCATTTATCATATCATACTCTTGCACTCCAAAAAGCTTGAGGAATCTATTAAATAGTAAAAAATAGTGCCTTTCCATAGGGGACTATTTTTTGGGTTTATGAATAAATTGACGAACAACATTTGATTATTTTCGCTGTTCTGTTCATGATAAAAGGAGGAGGGGGTACGATGGAAAGAAAAGAAAAAAAGCGAGGGCGAATTATTTTTCATGTTGACATGAACAGCTTCTATGCCTCTGTGGAAGCAGCATATGATCCTGATTTAAAAGGGAAGCCACTGGCGATTGCCGGCAATGTAGAAGAACGCAAAGGTATTGTCGTCACTGCGAGTTATGAGGCTAGAGCTATGGGTGTAAAGCCACCGATGCCTCTTTGGGAAGCAAAGAAAAATTGCCCACAACTCATCGTAAGAACACCGGACTTTGATAAATATCGTAAAGCTTCGACTCATATGTTTCAAATGCTTTATGAATATACCCCTCTTGTAGAGCCTGTTTCCATCGACGAAGGATATATGGATGTGACTTATTCTGACACACATTTTTCTCCTCTTGAAATGGCAAAGCATATCCAAAACCGGTTATTGAATGAATTGAGCCTGCCTTCAAGCATTGGTATAGCCCCTAACAAATTTTTAGCGAAAATGGCCAGTGATATGAAAAAGCCTATGGGAATTACCGTTTTACGTAAGCGGCAAGTAAGGGAGATTCTTTGGCCATTACCTGTTATTGAAATGCATGGTATTGGAGAAAAAACTGCAGAAAAACTAAAAAAATTAAATATACAGACGATAGGTCAGCTTGCTTTAACAGATCCAAATAAGCTCAAGTTAACATTGGGTATTTCCGGGTTGAAGCTTCATGAACGTGCACATGGAATTGATCAGCGTATCGTAGATCCGGATTCGGTAGGAGACTTCAAAAGTATAGGTAATTCAACAACGATGCCAGAGGACATAACCGATCCCGCAAAAATTAGAAAAATACTAATGAATCTAGCGGACTCGGTGGCACGAAGAATGAGAAAAAAAGGTGTCTACGCAGGAAATGTGCAGTTGACAATCCGCTACCACGACCGGAAAACAATCACTCGTAGTAAAAAATTACCTTATCCAGTCAGTTCTCACCAGGACTTGTATGAAGCTGCCTGGCGCCTCTGTGAACAGTATTGGTCACATGAACCGATTCGATTATTAGGAGTGACAGGGATGGATTTGGTTGAAAAAGGCCATGCCTACAAACAGTTAGATTTATTTTCATATGAAAAAGACATGAAAAATGACCAACTAACGACAACGGTAGATAAGATCAGAGATAAATTTGGTGAGAACATATTGTTAAAAGGAGCTCAACTTTCAGAGGACCGTAGTGACCTATTGCGGGATAAAAAACGACGAGGCACTAGTTTAGAAAAAGATTTTTTAGGTGATCATCTATTTGATGATGAGTAAGAACCATAAACTGGTTCTTTATTTTTTTGTCGTTTAGGAATTTATATTTGCTTAGGTTGTCGATAACTTTTTAGTAATTGGAGGCTGCTGAATAAGTAGAATACGCCTACATGGCAAGAGGATATGCTCTTTCTCATGGAGAGAATCTGCAAGGAAATAACTTTTCTTTTGCTAAAAGCCTTGGCTTGATTTTGAGAGAGCCAAGGGTGCTGCTGCAATGGCGGAGACTCC
>NZ_NISR01000004.1 GCF_002352765.1 Alteribacter populi
GAGCCAGGATCAAACTCTCCGTAGAAAGTTCGATGTCTCTGACATCATAAAATAATTCATTGACGGAATATCTCTCAATATCCCACGTTTCGCTTGGCTTTTTGTTTAGTTTTCAAAGGTCAAAATGTTTTTCGGTGTCGTTTTTCGGCGACTTAACTAATATAACATTTAGCCAACCGCGAGTCAACACTTTTTAAAAACTTTTTTGTTGAATTTTGTTTTGCGCTGTATCGAACGTTGTCGTGTCAGCGACGAATAATAATATACCACGCTTTCTCAAAAGAAAGCAACCCTAAAAACGAAAAAACTTAAAAAATATTTTGCCCGAAATTCTTTCTACCATTCAACATACTATCACAAAACCGATCATTATAGTTAATCCCCTTCCTTTTGCAATAATATTTCATGAAAATCCTGCAAAACAAAACGCCCTTGCTACCTAAAAGCAGCAAGGGCGTCACTGAATATTGTAGTTTATTCTTCAGATGTTTCACGATGACGCATTTGTGGAAATAACAAAACGTCTCGAATAGATTGTGCATTTGTTAACAGCATAATCAAGCGGTCAATCCCAATACCAAGACCGCCAGTTGGCGGCATTCCATATTCTAACGATTCTACGAAGTCGTCATCCATCATATGCGCTTCGTCATCACCTTGCTCCCGTTCAACAAGTTGAGCTTCGAATCGCTCACGCTGGTCAACCGGATCATTAAGTTCCGTAAAAGCATTTGCATGTTCGCGACCGACAATAAAAAGTTCAAAGCGGTCTGTAAAGCGTGGGTCATCCGCATTCTTTTTTGCTAATGGAGAAATATCCAATGGATGTCCATAAATGAAGGTAGGTTGAATCAACTTCTCTTCCACAAATGTTTCAAAGAACTCATTGACGACATGGCCGTACTTCATCGTATCTTTTATAGGTACGTTATGCTCTTTAGCTAAAGTACGCGCTTCTTCGTCCGACATCTCTTTCCAGAAATCCACACCGGTGTATTCTTTAATAGCGTCTACCATATGCACTCGTTTCCAGTTTGGCTTCAGTTCAATTTCTGCTTCACCGTACTGGATTTTTGTTGAACCTAGTACATCCTCTGCAATATGAGCTACAAGGTTTTCGGTCAGTGCCATGATATCTTTATAATCAGCATAAGCTTCATACAACTCAATCATTGTAAACTCCGGATTATGCCTTGTTGATACCCCTTCATTTCGGAACACTCGTCCAACCTCATATACTTTTTCTAAACCACCGACAATGAGTCTCTTCAAATGAAGCTCGATTGCAATCCGCATGTAAAGTGTCATATCCAAAGCATTATGGTGGGTAATAAACGGACGCGCGGATGCTCCACCTGCAATGGAGTGCAGCATCGGTGTTTCTACTTCTAAGTATCCATTATTATCTAAATAACGACGCATGGATTGGATAATGCGACTCCTTAATACAAAAGTTTCGCGAACTTCGGGGTTCACGATTAAGTCGAGGTAACGCTGACGATAGCGTTGCTCTACATCTTTTAGCCCATGATATTTGTCAGGAAGCGGGCGCAAAGACTTTGAAAGTAGTTGGAAGCTGGTTACTTTCACAGAAAGCTCGCCTACTTTTGTTTTGAATGCTAGTCCAGAGACACCCACAATATCACCGATGTCAACTTTGTTAAATTGATCGTACTGTTCGTCTCCTACTGAATCTTTTCTTACATAGATTTGGATTTGACCTGAGAGGTCCTGAACATGAGCAAAACCAGCTTTTCCTTTTCCTCGTTTTGTCATAATGCGGCCAGCTAGTGTTATCGGAAAGCTTTTCTCTTCTAGTTCCTCTTTTGTGAAAGAATCATAGGCCTTTGTTACCTCGGTTGCCGTATGTGTACGTTCAAATCGCCCTCCAAATGGGTCAATTCCCAAGTCGATCATTTCTTTCATTTTTTCGCGTCGGACTTGCAGCTGGTCATTTAATTCTAATTCTTGACTCAACTTCACCATCTCCTGTTTACGTAATTTGCTTTTCCCATGCTTCAAATTCAAAAGCTATTATATGTTCTTTTTTATAAACGACAAATGAAGAAAAACTGCCAGTATCAGACTGGCAGTTTCCGTTATATCTCAGAGGTATTATAGGAGACTCTTCCTGTATTGTCAACTTAGTCGCTTAACCAGCAACTTCAGAAGAGGCATCTTTAGCTTTTCTTGCCTCGACGGCTTCTACTACTTCATCTAATGCAGCAGCAAGGTCGTCTCTTTTCGTTACTTGATTAATTCGGTCACGTACACGAGCAGCCCCTCGCATTCCTTTAATATACCAGGATGCATGTTTGCGCATTTCACGAACCGCTACTTCTTCACCTTTAAGATCAATGAGACGATCCATATGAAGAGTAGCTACGTCCATCTTTTCCCTTGGTGAAGGCTCTGGGATGTTTTCTCCTGTTTCCAAGTAATGAATAGTGCGATAAAGCATCCACGGATTTCCTAATGCCGCTCTTCCTATCATCACACCATCAACACCTGTTGTATCAAGCATCCGTCTAGCATCTTCAGGAGTCTTCACATCACCGTTTCCGATAACAGGGATACTTACCGAGTCCTTTACATCCTTAATGATATCCCAATTAGCAGTGCCTTCATACATTTGGACACGGGTTCTTCCGTGCAAGGCAACGGCTTTTCCTCCGGCTCTTTCAATGGAACGGGCATTATCCACTGCATAAATGTGGTCTTCATCCCATCCCATTCGCATTTTAACTGTAACAGGTTTATCGACTGCTTCTACAACATAGGATACCATGTCATAGATCTTATTCGGATCGAGAAGCCATTTCGCACCTGCATCACATTTGGTTATTTTCGGGACCGGACAGCCCATATTAATATCAATAATGTCTGCGTTCGTTTGTTTGTCCACGACTTTTGCCGCTTCAACCAAAGTATCTTTATCTCCACCGAAAACTTGTAAGCTCAATGGTTTCTCACGCTCATCTACGTATAGCATTTGCATTGAACGTTCATTTTTGTGAAGAATCGCTTTATCACTCACCATCTCAGCACAGACGAGTCCAGCCCCAAAGTCTTTTGCTATTAAGCGAAAAGCAGGGTTACAAACGCCGGCCATCGGTGCTAAAACAACTTGGTTATCCATTGTAATATCGCCGATTTTAAGCATGGTTTCACCTCTTCTTTATTTAATCGTTGTTAAATCATCGACCGTCACGCCCAATGTGTTGGCGACGGAAGCAATGAGTTCATCAGATGGCTTACGGTTTCCTCGCTCAATCTCTCCTAAAACAGACACAGAGATTCCCAGCTCTTTTGAGAAACCTTCTTGCGTATATCCTTTTAGTTTCCGAAAGGCTCGGATTCGTCTGGCCCAGATGAGTTCTTCCATTCGCACACACCCTCTTTATCGAATAAATCATCTATATAATGATCAATTTGTTGTCCATTTGGAAAACGAAGCTTTGGTTCAATTTCTGATAACGGAATGAGTACGAAACCTCTTTCGTACATTCTTGGGTGGGGAATTTCTAACCGTTCCAACTTTATATTTTCTTTATTATAGAGCAAAATGTCAAGGTCTATTGTCCGTGGTCCCCAACGAAGGTCGCGCTTTCTCCCAAGTGTCGATTCAATATGTTGAAGAAAATCTAGTAAATCAAGAGGTGACAGAGAAGTTTTGATGTAAATTACCATATTTAAAAAAGCCGATTGTTCCGTGAATCCGACCGGATCCGTTTCATAAACGGAAGATTTTTCTAGCAAGGTAATGGATGGGTTTACTTCCAGTTTTTCAATGGCTTCCGTTAACGTTTTCTCACGGTCACCTATATTTGAACCGAGTGCAATGTAGGCTTGTTGATCTTGTCTTTGGTTCATGATGAACGGTCCCTTCTAATTTCAACAGCGACACTATCGTAATGGCCTGGAATTGGCGGATCAGGTTTGATCACTTTAATGGTGCAAGCTTCCACGACCGAGAAAGTAGCGAGCAAGGTTTTGGCAATCCGCTCGCACAACGTTTCAACGAGTTTGACCGGCTCAGCTTCCATCGTTTTTTTTACTTGCTCATATACTTCTGCATAATTAACGGTTTTGTCTAAATCATCCGTTGTACCGGCGGGTTTTGTGTCCATATCCAAAGAAACATCTACATACCAACGCTGCCCAAGCTTATTTTCTTCAGCAAAAGCTCCGTGGTAGGCGTAAAATTCCATTCCTTTTATATGTACTTTATCCATGGTAACCTCCTTTACCAAGCATCACATCCATCATTTTTACCATTCTGCTAATTTCCTTCACATCATGAACACGCACGATGTCACACCCTTTATCAATACCAAAACAAACGGTCGCTCCTGTTCCTTCAACTCGCTCGTTGACAGGTAAATCAAGGGTTTTAGCAATCAAAGATTTCTTTGATGTTCCAAGTAATACCGGAAAACCAAGGGCAGTGATTTGCTCTAAATGACGCATCACCAGTACGTTATCCTCGTATGTTTTAGCAAAGCCAATGCCTGGGTCAAGGATGATTCGATTCCTCTTAACGCCTGCCTGCCAACAAATATCGATACTTTCTTTCAGGTCTTCAATAATATCTATCATTAAGTCGTTATATACTGCTTCTTCCCTGTTATGCATAAGAATAATAGGTACATCGTACTTAGCAGCAACTTCTGCCATTCGCGGGTCATACTTTGCTCCCCAAACATCATTGATAATATTTGCACCTGCTTCAATCGCTGCTTCTGCTACATTTGCTTTGTAAGTGTCAATGGAAATTGGGACATCAACGTGTTTTTTTACCTCTTTGATAGGTGCAATGATACGGCGCAATTCCTCTTCTTCATCGACCTTTATCGCTCCAGGTCGCGTCGACTCGCCGCCAATATCAATAATATCTGCTCCATGTTCGACCATCTCGACAGCGTGTCGGACAGCACTTTGCAATTCATCATGTTGACCTCCATCAGAAAAAGAGTCTGGTGTGAGGTTTAAAATACCCATCATATAGGTTTTTTGTGAGAAATCCAGTGAATGGTGATCCCAAGTAATCTTTGACGATTTTTGTGTTAACATAATTCACTCACCTTTTACTTAATTCATCGCGCGACCACAACAATTGGGTTTCAGTCACGTTCGCATACATCGCGGACAGCTCTTTATACAGTAACCCATCGTGACCTGCAAATGGATGACCTTTAGCGCTTGAAATAGACACAATTTCTTGAATAGAGTTCGTTATCATAACTTCTTCAGCTTCAAGTAATGCAGATAAAGGATAAAAACCTTCATGGACCGAGTAGCCTAAACTTTTAATTAACCGAATCACAAATTGTCTAGTGACTCCGTTTAAAATGCCACAATTTACACTTGGTGTGAACACATTTTCCCCTTGGCGCCAGAACACATTTGAAACAACCCCTTCTGCAACATACCCTTCCGCTGTTAAAAAAAGACCTTCCGCGTCTCTTTCATCTGCTATTTCTAATTTTCCATAAATATTATTCAAAAAATGATGAGATTTCAACCTTTCTTTGCCCTCAGGTGTGTTACGTGGCTGACTTAAAACAACGAGCTTTTTCTCTAAAGTTGCTTTAGAAGGAAGCTCTTTTATAAAAACAATCGTATTTGGAGAGGAATATGCGGAGGTTGAAAGCCCTATCGGCCCCTCTCCTGCTGAGACATTCCATCTAAAATAGGCATCAGTTAGCTCGTTTTCTTTGAGAAGTTTTTGAATAATCTCGGTAACTTGTCTACGATCATATTGGCTGACGTTTATACGGAGGTTTTTCAGCCCATCATGTAATCGTTGAAAATGGTCATCCAACAAAAATGGATGACCTTGATACGTGCGAAAAGTTTCAAATAAACCGAGTCCATACATAAAACCGTGATCAAATGGAGAAATTCTTACTTCCTGCGGTGGAATGATACTGCCATTACAGTAAATTAGCATGTCGATTCAACTCCCTGAACTCTTCGATAAAGTTTTTTAGTAGCCTCTTCCCTTCGGCCGTCATAATCGACTCAGGGTGGAACTGTACCCCTTCGACAGGCAGTGTTTTATGACGAATCGCCATAATTTCTCCTTCCTCCGTTTGTGCACTGATCTTAAAGCAATCAGGAAGAGATTCTCTTTCTACGATCAAAGAATGGTAACGGGTAGCCACCATGGGAGATGGCAGTCCTTTAAAGACAGACTTTTCGTCATGATAGATCTCAGAGGTTTTTCCGTGCATTAATCGATCGGCACGGATGACGTTACCACCAAACACTTGCGCAATCGATTGATGTCCTAAACACACTCCGAAGATGGGAATTTCCCCTGCGAAACGTTGTACTACTTCCATGCTCACACCTGCTTCATTCGGGGAACATGGACCAGGGGAAATCATAATAAATTTTGGCTTCATTTCAAGAATCTCATCTACAGAAATTTTATCATTACGTCTGACGACAAGCTCCTCTCCCAACTCACCCAAATATTGGACTAAATTGTACGTAAATGAATCATAATTATCGATCATTAAAATCATGTTAATACCCTCCTCAGCTCAACCTCATCTTGTTTCTTATCTCATCTTCACTCATCTCTTTTGCTTTCCATAACGCTCTCGCTTTTTTTAAAGATTCCTTATACTCTGCTTCCGGGTCAGAATCAATGACAATTCCTGCGCCGGCTTGTACGTGGGCTGTGCCATTTTCAACGATCATCGTCCTAATCGATATATTCAATTCCATATCGCCATTAAAGCCAATCCAACCTAAAGAGCCGGTATAAACACCTCTTCTGACGGGTTCAAGCTCTTCAATGATCTCCATCGTGCGGATTTTTGGTGCGCCAGTGATAGTACCGCCTGGAAATGTCGCTGCGATTACATCGGCCACGGAACGATTATCAGCTAGTTTCCCGCGAACATTGGAGACGATATGCATCACATGGGAATACTTTTCAATGACCATCAGCTCGTCTACTTCCACTGTGCCATAACGGGAAACTCTTCCAAGGTCATTTCGCTCCAAGTCCACAAGCATAACGTGTTCAGCTCGTTCTTTTTCATTATTGATTAACGTATCGGCTAGCTGTTGATCTTCTCGTTCATCTTTTCCTCTTGATCTCGTCCCTGCGATTGGACGTGTGCTCACTTCGTCTCCCTTTACTTTCACCAACAACTCCGGTGAAGCACTTACAAGCTGTACATCACTTGTGTGGAAGTAACCCATATAAGGTGATGGGTTGAATTGGCGGACACAATCATAGACATGGAGTGGGTGGGTAAACAATGGCTGAGATTCTCTAACGGAAAGATTCACTTGAAAAACGTCCCCTTGAGCTATATAGCTTTGCACTTGTTTTACCGCTTCCATAAATGCTGGCTGAGAAAAGCTACGTATTCGAGTATAAGAACGTTGCTCTTGCTCACTTTTATACCAGTATTGTGTCTCTCCTAATGTTTTTTCTTCTGCTTTCCGCCATGCTTGGTGAAGTGTTTCCAGCTTTTCTTCTTTAACTTCATTACTGTCTCCAACACGTATATGCGTGATCACCCAGAAAAGCTTTTCATGATGATCAATCACATAAAGGTCATCAAAAGCAAGGAAATGAAGGTCATTCGTTTTCAGATCATCTGCTGCTTTTCCAGGCAATGTTTCGATCTCTCGAATTAAATCGTAACTGACGGATCCAAACAAACCTCCTTGACAGTCAGGGAGGCTGTCCACTTTATCAGTCTCATATTCTTTGAGCCATTTCTCCAGGCTTTGTAGCAATGGCCCCATCAACACTTCCTCTTTTTCATTGGTGTGGATCGTCAGTTTATTATCTTTCCCAATCAGTTCAGCCCAAGGAGAAACGCCAATCATTGAATAACGTCCCCCTCGGCCACTTTCTAATAATATATATTGCTTACTTTTGTTTGCAAGCTTCGTAAACGTCACAAACCAATCTTGGCTGATTTCACTCATTTTGTATGATTTTCCAACGGCTAAGCGCTTCATGTGCTACCTTCACCCATTTCAAAGCGTACTTTTAATTGTGTATTTAAAATTAATTATACTTAGCCTGTCCGATATCTGCAATGTTCGCGTTATTCTTGTAGAGTTAGTTTTATTAGAGGACCTGTTGATTTAAGTAAAATAATTCTACACAAAAGTACATTTTTTCTACCCAGTATTGATGTTTTCTCACAAAAAAAAACAGATTAATTCTATCATTTAAGTTAAGAAAAACCCTCGAGTAGAAAAAATCAATGTTGTGTAGAATAGGGATTGCTGAATAGCTTTAGAACTCAAATACAAAGGGTGCTCACTGCGGGGTCTTCTGCTGCTCCTGTGGTTCCTCGTCGCAAGAAGACCATTGTTGCTTTTCCTGCTGGAGTCTCTGCCATTGCAGCAGTCCCCCGTAGCTATTCCCATGTGTATCTTAAAATCAGGTGCAAGGTTTTTGGCAATAGGAGCGTTATTTCCTTGCATATTCTCTCCATGAGAAAGAGTATACCCTCTGCCACTCAGGCGTATGCTACTTATTCAGTAGCCTCTAGAATATGTCAGCTTTTGTGTAGAGTAAAGCCTGTTTTATGTAGAATCGTCCCTAACAAAAACCAATTCGCTAAAAAAGTTAAACTTTCTTAAAGTATAGAAAAACAGAAGGGCTAGCTCATACAAGCCAGCCCTTCTGTTTGTTATTCGTTTCCTTCAAATTGATAAAGCGGTGTGCTGAGGTAACGTTCGCCATTACTCGGAATGACAGCAACAACTTTTTTACCTTTTCCTAGTTTCTTTGCCACTTCAAGCGCGGCATAAACAGCTGCTCCTGAAGAAATCCCACCAAGGATACCTTCCTCCTTAGCAGCACGTCTCGCATATTCAAAAGCATTTTCAGTAGAAACTGTCATCACTTCATCGTACGATTTCGTATCTAAAATATCAGGTACAAATCCGGCACCGATCCCTTGGATTTTATGAGGACCAGGGCTTCCTCCAGATAATATAGGAGAATCTTGAGGCTCTAGCGCAACAGTATGCAAGTTCGGAAATTTCTCCTTCAGCACTTCACCCGCGCCGGTTATTGTACCTCCTGTACCAATTCCCGAAATAAAGGCGTCAAGCTGATCGCCTACTTGTTCGAGTAATTCTTTTCCTGTTGTTTCACGATGTACTTTTGGGTTGGCTTCGTTTTGAAATTGCTGCGGCATGAAGTATCCATGCTCACGCTGAAGTTCCGTCGCTTTTCGTATGGCACCGTTCATTCCTTCAGGACCTGGTGTTAAGACAAGTTCAGCTCCATAAGCACGAAGCAAGTTCCGTCTTTCCATACTCATTGTATCAGGCATAACCAAGACCGTTTGGTAGCCTTTTGCAGCTGCTACCATCGCAAGACCAATACCGGTGTTTCCACTCGTAGGCTCAATGATCGTGTCGCCTACTTTTAAGTGGCCTTTTTCTTCAGCATCTTCAATCATCGACAGCGCAATTCGGTCTTTCACGCTACTCCCCGGGTTCATAAATTCTAATTTCAAATAAACGTCAGCATGTTCATCGGTGACAAGTCGGTTTAACTTTACTAACGGTGTTTCTCCTATCAATTCAGTGATTGAATTAACAACCTTTGCCATTCCAAATTCCTCCTCAGCCCGTTTGATACCCGAGTATGTTTATATGTTTTATTATATTAAAACCTAGCGTATCAAAACCTTTCTCACCCGTCAATAAATATGGATGAGTATTCCTTTATTGAGGTTGCTCGCCTGCCCGCTTTTCATCTAACAGTTCTTGCAATTCTGCTTTTGTAAATGTATATTTCGCATTACAAAAATGACATTGCGTTTCTGCCCCACCATCTTCCTCAATCATCGCAACAATGTCGTCTTCATTTAATCCCATAATCGCATTTGAGATGCGCTCTTTTGAACATTGGCATTGGAAAGCTACATCCACCTGGTCAAGAATTTGGACGTTTTCTGCTCCCAAGATCGTATGAAGAAGCTCTTCAGGGGTTAACCCATCTTGAATAAGTTGAGAAATCGAAGGCATGGCCGTTAATTTATTCTCAATTTCATCGATCACTTCATCAGTTACACCAGGCATCAGTTGAATAATAAACCCACCCGCAGCTGATACACTCTCATCTTTTTCGATAATGACACCAAGTCCTACTGAGCTTGGCGTTTGCTCTGAATTAGCAAAATAATAGGTAAAATCTTCACCTAATTCGCCTGAAACAATTGGGACAGTCCCGGTAAAATTATCTTTTAACCCTAAATACTTTACGACAGAAAGCATACCATTTCTTCCAACTGCTTCTGCGACATTTAGCTTTCCTTCGTCATTTCGTTCCGGATCAACATGTGGATTTTTCACATACCCTCTAGCTTCCCCTTGTGCATTTGCGTCAACTATAATCGGACTTACCGGACCATCCGCTTCAATTTTTACCGTTATTTTCTCTTCTCCTTTTAACATCGTTCCCATCATCGTCGCTGCAGTTAACGACCTCCCTAATGCTGCAGTCACTGTTCGCCATGTATCGTGGCGGCGAGCAGCTTCTTGAACCATGTCTGTAGAGCGGATGGCATAAGCTCTTACCTTTCCATCATATGCTAATGCTTTCACTAAATAATCAGCCATATCAATAAATTCTCCTTTCGTTTCACTACTACTTATTATCCCACTGTATTAAAGGACTAACGTGTTTTATTTTTTTCATAAATGACTTGCAGCCCTTTGATTGTCAATAACGGATCAACTCGGTCAATGACATTCGTTTCATTGGAAATCAGGTCACATAATCCTCCCGTAGCAACTACCGTTGGGGGCTCTTTCGCTTGTTTTTTCATTTCTTTTACGATTCCTTCCACTTGGCCGACGTAGCCATAAACAATTCCCGCCTGCATAGCATGTACTGTATTTTTACCTACCACTCCATCCGGCTTTGTAATTTCAATTCTTGGAAGTTTGGACGCATGATTATAAAGTGCCTCTGTCGCTATTTTAATTCCTGGAGCGATCGCACCACCAATATATTGCCTCCGTTCATTGATGTAACAAAATGTAGTGGCTGTTCCGAAGTCGACGATAATGAGGGGACTACCGTAAAGCTCCAATGCACCTACAGCATTGGCAATCCGGTCAGAACCTATTTCTCGAGGATTCTCTGAAGTAATATTCAGACCTGTTTTTATTCCCGGTCCAATCACTTGAGGATCGAGATTAAAGTATTTTTTACACATCTTCACAAGTGCATACATCATCGATGGTGCTACTGAGGACATCATTACACCATCAATATTACGGAAAGTAACACGAGCGTGGTCAAAGAGACTTCTTATAACCATGGCATACTCATCTTCCGTTTTATTCGTATCCGTTCCAATCCGCCAATGGTGCATGAGTTGTTCACCATCATAAACGCCGATTACAATATTCGTATTTCCAATGTCTAAAACTAAAAGCATCTACGCCCCTCCTTCACCAAGAATAAGAAAACAGCGTTAGATTTCGCCGTATATTTTTAAGTTTCAAGGATGTTTCCCCTTGAGACGAGCGGCGTGAAGATAGCTGTCGCTCTAAACTTGTGTATCTCTCCAGAAGAAAAGGGTGTCTTAAAAGGTTGGTTTTTGACCTCTTAAGACACCCCTCCAATTGACCTTTTGAGCAGGCCTTATTGCATGTTTACTCTTTTTTATTGTTATCTTTATCTTCGTCGTCACCGAACGGTCGTTCAATCTGACTGTCGAGGTAACTTCCTCGGTTTTCTTCCTTGTTGTCAGCTTCTTCTGTTGTATCGGCTTCGTCTTTTTTGCCTTGGATGTTTACTTTAAGATCATCCTCTGAGTCACCATTTAGTTTGTCAGCCATATGATGACCTTCTGGCATTTTTCCATCTTCAACGAGGGACTTAATTTGCTCAGCATCGAGCGTCTCATGTTCAAGAAGCATTTCTGCTACGAGCTCTAACTTATCTTTATTTTCAACGAGAATCTGTTTACAACGCTCATAAGATTCTTTAATGATTCGTTGAATTTCTGTATCAATTTCATGAGCAATCGCATCACTGTAATTTGGTTCATTGTTAATATCTTTTCCAAGGAACACCTCTCCTTGAGGTGAACCAAATTGCAATGGACCAAGCTTTTCACTCATACCATATTCAGTAACCATTTTGCGAGCAATCCCCGTTGCACGCTGGAAGTCATTATGAGCTCCAGTGCTTACTTCCCCGAACATCACTTCTTCTGCAACCCGGCCGCCTAATAAACCGATGATTTTATCGATTAGCTCTGGTTTGGTCATGAAGTAGCGATCTTCTTTTGGCAGCATCATGGCATAGCCGCCTGCTTGACCACGAGGAACGATCGTTACTTTGTGAACCATATCAGCATTCTCAAGCTTTACACCAACTACGGTATGTCCGGCTTCGTGGTGTGCTACAATACCACGTTCTTTATCAGAGATGACACGACTCTTCTTAGAAGGTCCGGCAATTACACGATCAATCGCTTCTTCTACGGATTCCATATCGATCTTTTCTTTATCCGAACGAGCAGCTACGAGGGCCGCTTCATTCAATAAATTCTCAAGGTCGGCACCAGAAAAGCCTGGTGTACGATAGGCAATCGTTTTAAGTTCCACATCATCAGATAACGGTTTATTTTTCGCATGAACACCGAGTACTTCTTCACGTCCTTTAACATCTGGACGACCGACCATAATTTGACGGTCAAAACGACCTGGACGCAGTAAAGCAGGGTCTAAAATATCCGCACGGTTTGTAGCCGCAATGAGGATAATCCCTTCGTTTGCACCAAATCCGTCCATTTCAACGAGAAGCTGATTCAACGTCTGTTCACGTTCATCGTGTCCGCCTCCTAGCCCGGCGCCACGACGACGACCAACGGCATCGATCTCGTCTATAAAGATGATACATGGAGAATTCTTTTTCGCATTTTCAAACAAGTCACGGACACGAGAGGCACCGACACCGACGAACATTTCGACAAAGTCTGAACCACTAATTGAGAAGAATGGAACTCCAGCTTCTCCTGCTACTGCACGTGCCAATAGTGTTTTACCGGTACCCGGAGGTCCGACTAAGAGTACACCCTTAGGTATTCGAGCACCAATTTGTGAGAATTTTCGCGGATCTTTTAAGAAGTCCACAACCTCTACTAGTTCCTGTTTCTCTTCTTCAGCACCTGCTACATCTTTAAAGCGAGCTTTTTTCTTATCTTCACTGTATAGCTTCGCCTTACTCTTACCAAAGTTCATCACCCGGCTGCCGCCACCTTGGGCCTGACTGAGTAAGAAGAAGAACAAAATAAAGATAATGATAAATGGAATAATCGCGGTAAAGACCGTTACCCATCCACTTGGCTCTTCTGCCTCTTCAAATTGAACCGAATCTGTCTGGTTAACTAACGCTACAATTTGACCAATCATTTCTGGTGTGTCTGGAACATTGACAATGAAAGATTGTCCTTCTTCGGTCTCTTCTTCCTCATCACCAGCACCAGGGACTAAGTTACCTCGTATAATATATACCTCTCCACCCGGTTGGGCAGTCAAGTTGTTAATTTCACCATTTTCTAAGTACTCCTGAAACTCATTAAACGTCATTTCTTCTGTTGCGTCCTGATCCCCATTAAAGAGGCTCACAATCCCAACAATGACTAAGAAAATTAATAAATAGAAGATCGTATTACGAAAAATCCGATTCATTCTTTACCTCCTCCCGCGTACAAGTACACTTAAAATATAGTACCATACAACCATCCTTCATCACAATTAATTAACTCTCATATATTTCCGGCTTTAAGATGCCGATGAACGGGAGGTTGCGATAACGTTCTGCAAAATCTAAGCCATACCCAACAACAAACTCATCGGGTACTGTAAACCCTGCGATATCAGGTACAAGATCAACTTTTCGGCCTTCAGGTTTATCTAGAAGGGTGACGATTTTTACTGACTTTGCCTTGCGGTAATGAAATAACTTCACAAGGTAGCTTAATGTTAGCCCGCTATCAATGATATCTTCAAGGATTAAGACGTCCCGTCCTTCTACAGAAGTGTTCAAATCCTTTACAATCTTAACTTCTCCAGTTGAGACCATTTCATTACCATAACTTGAAACATCCATTAAATCGAGTTCTACGTGGGTGTCGATTTTTTGAATCAAGTCTCCCATAAATGGAAGGGAACCTTTTAACACACCGATGACTAATGGAAAGCGGTTATCGTATTCTTCCGTTAATTGTTTACCCAATTCGGCAATTTTTTGCTGAATTTCTTCTTCAGAAATTAAAACTGATTGAATATCGTCTCTCATAATGTACCGTTAAGCCTCCTAGAGTATAGTCCGATCTTTTTTCCACATCACAGACAACATTATGTATGAGTGAGTCTTTTGTAAAATATTTCTGTTGTCCTTTATTTACCTTCCCCAAAAAACTCAGCGTCTAACTCACATTTCAAAAAGAGAACATCCTGCGTTTGATCCGTAACGAGAGCGACCGAAGACCGGGCCAGCCCCGGAATCCAAATAATCCGGTCTTTTTGATCAACTACGACAGGCCATCGATCACGAAGGTGACGAGGAACCTTTTTATCCATAAACAAGTCCTTTACCTTTTTAGATCCTTTCATTCCTATTGGTGAAATTCGGTCTCCCTTTTGCCGGGATCGTACAGTTAACGGTAAAGGTAGCTCATGAAATTTTCCAGCAAAACTCCACATACTGGCGTTGTCGTTTCTTTTAGCCGAACTCTGAAGAACAGATGCTGTTATCTTACCCTCATTGAAAGGAACAATGCCAGGCACAGACAATTGCCAGGCTTTTTTTTCTTTAGGTGACCCTTCCTCTTTTTCCCGAACCGATAAGACACAAGTATCATATGACCTTCGGACAAAAAGATCTCCCGGAAAATTGAGACTACCGGAAGGATGTTCATGCTGCAGCAAATCAAGAAATGCGTTCATATGTACACTTAATGTTTCAACCTGATTTTCGTCTATGGAAAGATAGTTTAATATTAGATGAAAGCCCCTCCTTTGTAAAGGGATTGGCATATTCAGATAATCCGAAATCGAAAGGACGATTTCACCGCTTCGTTTTTTTAAAACCGCTTGCGCTATCTTCTCTTCGGTTAGGTGCAGAAGATAATCACCATCTTCCTTCAGCCACTCACTTTGCTGTTGGAATCGCTCATGGACTTTTGGGTTCTCCTGTTTTAAAAACGGAAGTACATGATGTCTGAAACGATTACGCGTATAGTTAAGTTCGTTATTGCTTTCATCCACTCGGTAAGATAGACCATTGTATGAACAATAATCGATAATGTCATCTTTACTGATACAAAGAAAAGGCCGAATAATGTTTCCTTGGGTAAACGAACGTCGCACTGGGATACCCCGAAGCCCATCTCTTGCTCCGCGTACTTGCCGCATGACCATCGTTTCCACTTGATCATCCCCATGGTGGCCCATCGCCAACGCTTGAGCATTAAGCTCCTTCATCTTTTTTTCAAAATAAGCATACCTGCACTTCCGGGCCGCTGCTTGAGTTGTAAGCCCATGCTTTTTAGCATAATCGCGAACATCCACCTGTTCAATAAAGTACGGTATCTGATTTTCCACACAAAATTGTTTTACAAAGGTCATGTCTTCTATAGAAGATTCTCCTCGCAACCCGTGCTCAACATGAAGAGCGTACACATCAAGGTGCCATGTTTCTGCTTTGCTAAGTAAGTAATGTAACAAACCAATGGAATCTGGTCCTCCAGAAGTGGCCACTAAAACCGTATCACCTTTTTTTATTAACCCATTTCTATCAATGAACCGATCAACGGTTTGTTTCATAACGGTGACCAATCCCCTTCCCAAATGAAAATACAGCTAAAGCAAAGACTAGGCCAGCAGCAATAGCCCCTGCACGAAGCATCGTTTCCACCCCATACTCTAAACCTTTTAAATACTCTCCTTCCACAAAGGACAGCATCGTAAAGTACGCCCGGCTTCCTGGAACTAAAGGGATAATGCCTGGGATCGCAAGTGTTGTTACCGGGATTCTAACTAAACGAGCAAGAAGATGTGAAATTACAGCTGCAACAAGAGAAGCAAGTGCTGTTGAAAAAACAGGCGATGCCTCAAAAAAAAGAGCGATACTAAAAATCGAGTATGCGATCACACCAATGCCACCACCGAGTAGCAACGCTCGTTTCGGAACACTAAAAATGACACCAAACCCAATGGTAGCCAAAAAGCAAATCACAAGCTCAATCATAAACATAGCCTTTCGCTCCCTTCGTTAAAGAAACAATGAAATAGCAAATGCGACACCACTGGCTATGGATAAAGAAGTCAACAAAGCTTCAGCTCCCCTGCTTACGCCTGCTACTAAGTCACCAGACATAAGATCTCGGACTGCATTGGTAAGTGGAACTCCAGGTACTAAAGGCATTAAAGAGCCGATGACAACCTGGTTAACATCACTCCCCAACCCGAAAAATACTAAGGCTATTGCTAAAGAGCCACCGAGAAAAGCTGCAACAAATTCAGCTGCAAAACGTACTTTTAAATACCTTTCAAACTCAACAACAGTGACACTCGTGAGTATAGCCGCTAAAAATGCGGGGAATAAATCCGGCCAACCACCACCAAATAGAAACGCAAACCCACCTCCAGCTACTCCGGCGCTTAAATGTATAAGCGATAAAGGATATGGGACTGGTGCTTTGGCAATTTCCTTAAGCTTTACGAGTGCCTCTTCTACAGTGAGGTCTCCATTAACAAACTCCCGGGATACTTGATTGACCTCTGTCACCTTGTTTAAATCCTGAAGTCGATCATCTACCCGGACCATTTGCATAGAGTCTTCCTTGCCCTTTTCTTCAAAGGAGAGAAATATTCCAGTTGTCGTAGCAAAACAATGAACGTTAATAAAGGAAGCAGCTTTTGCCATCCGCTCTATTGTTTCTTCAACACGATAGGTTTCTGCGCCATAGGTGAGCATAATCTCACCTGCCAACAGACATATATCCATCACCTTGTCTGCTTTCCCCATGGTTTGCCCCCTTATCGTCCAATTCACTTTTACTGCTTTTTGAAAACAGGTTTCTTTATGAGATAAGAATGTGAAAAAATCTACGTTTCAAATGTAGCTCCAGCGCTCATGACCAAGGCGCCTTTCGCTTTTCTTGTTACATCATTTGTACAAATAAGTATAGAACATATGCTAAAAGAAGGAAAGAGGCTACAAGAAAGGTCTCAACTAGTCCGGATGAGCGTTTTTTTTCGACGCGTTTTTTCCTTTTGTATGCTTTTCGATTTTGTGGCTGTTTTGATGGTATTTCACCTTTCAATGGACCTGCTTTTTTCTCTCTTACCAATTGTTGAGACTTAGCAGGCTTTCGAAACGACGTCTGCCCGATTAAATCAACAAGCGCTTTCCTCATCTCCCAAGCCTCGTTATATCGGCCCAACAGTCCATTCTTAATAATCTGCTCATAATGCTTCAAAGCTGGTTTAGCTGACACTCTGCTCATTAAATACGAGAGGTTTTCTTTTTCATTACGGTCAAATCGGGAAGGATATGCACTGTTAATCATCAGCATTGATACGGAAAACAAATCATAAGGAGCTTCTGCCTTTCGTCCTCCTAATCCCCAATACCCTCGATCAAAAAACTCTGTATACTCTTTAACCGCACGCCCCATCCTCGTGGTTCCTCCAACATCAAACCACCTTATACGCACCGGAGGACCTGTAACAAGAAGGTTTTCTGGCTTCAAATCACCGAATACCCACCCTTCTTGATGAAGACGGTCCAAGTCACTCAACAATTGGACAACTAAAATCCCAATCCATTCCTGCCCTCGGTTCTTCAAAAACGGAATGACCTCTTCCCCTTCCAAATACTCCATCACATAAAACGGAAAGGTCCCTGCCGATGTAACAAGATCATCAACATCGAAAAGAGAAGGCCCAAGGTGATTTCCTTGGACCTTAGAGAAATGACGAAGTACGTTCACTTCAGACGTAATCGACATCGCATCACGACCAACTTTTAAAGCAGCTAGATTATTATTCATTCTCGTTAAATAAACGGTCCCTGTAGCGCCCCATCCTAGCTCCTTAATAATTTGGTAGCGATTTCCTTGCCATCTGCCAACTACCTTCTGACCAGAGTGTAGTTTACATCCCTGTTTCTTCGATATCGATTCTTTCATCCCGCTCGCCCTCACTTTTCTCCATACGCTTATAAAAAATGCGAAGGGCCTCTTGTAACGCTGGGCCGGTTGGGGTCAATCCTCCCGGGGACAGTTTTTTGAACACACCGGACAACGATTCCAAGTCAGGAGTCCAATATAACCTTTTGTCAAGGTCCTTCCGTTTTCCTGGGAAGGAATAAAGAGAAAATTGGTTTGCTCCCGTTCTTGAACGCAAGCTGACGGACAGATCAACCAAAGCTTCCTGAACCATTGGCAGCTTTGTTTTCATACTTGCACTCGTATCCACTAAGATCAGCACTTCAAGATTCATCGTTTCTCCAAGGTCATCGACAACTTCCACCACTTGGCCTCTCTTTGCAGGTGCTAAGTCTTCAAGCTCTTGTTCTTCTCCTAAAATCTGCTGCAGCTCTTTATTAACGACCCCTTGAATCGTCTGGGTCATCGCTTTTCTCGTTACCATCTGCACGGTTTGCGAGAGTTGTCGTGCATAAACAATCTGACTAATCCCACCTCCAGCCATCGCAATTTCTTCTACCTCTTTTAATCCATGATCACTCGTCTGCGTTTCTTCAAGAATACCGATAACATTGACCGTAATCCCTTCTTCTTTTGCGAGTGTTGCAATTGCAATAGGGTCGTCACCTGAATTCGAACACCCGTCAGTCAACAGTAAAATTTGTCTCAACGTTCCTTTACGCATCTCTTTCCCTCCAAAATGATAGAACTAGTATCATCATTTACAAGATTGAAAGAGATTATACTAGTTATCAGCGAGGGGAGAGACCTTTGTTAGGGTTCACTCGTACCCTCCGACTATTCTCTAATATGCACGCCCCCTTTTATTTCTTACACAAACGCTTTTTCTTCAAAGGATACCGGTATTGTAGCCCATTTTGGTAAATGGTGGTCTACCCTTGCGACAAGGACTGTCATATCATCGTGGATTCCTCCCCCTTCACGTATGACCCTTTCCATCAATAAATCCGCCACCTCCTGGGGGTCATTCGTTTTCATCTCATTGATGACTCTTTTCATCCACACTTCTTTGTTTTCAATATTCACAGGTCCATCGAAAATGCCATCACTCATCATGATCAGCAAATCCCCTGATTTTAACTGTTCATTTACGACATCAACCTCAACATCGGTAATCATTCCAATAGGCAAATTGCCAGATTCGATCATCTTCACCTGCCTCCCGCGTTTTAAAAAGCTTGGAATTGACCCGACCTTCAAGAATTTCGCCGAAGCATCCTGCATATCAATCATCGCCAAGTCTAAAGTAGAAAACATTTCTTCTTCAGAGCGAAGAGCCAAAACAGAATTAATAGACTTTATCGCTACGGTCTCTTCAATACCTGACCTTAAAATGTTTTGCAATAATTCAATGGTATCGTTACTCTCTAAATGAGCTCTCCTTCCATTCCCCATCCCGTCACTTATCGCGAGTGCGTACTTACCAGCCCCCAATTCCATCGTGGAATAACTGTCTCCTGACACCCATTTTCCTCCTTTAGCAGTTTGAGAAGCCCCTGTCGTTAGTACATACTGTTTAGCAGACCCAAATACAAGTCTTTCTGCCCCTCCAGCTAAAGATGCTTTTTCTGTATGTTTAACAACAACGGTTTCTTTCAAAATATGAGAAAGTAGCGGGGCAATCACTTTTTCTCCTTCGTTATAGTCATTATGTGAAATGATCATTTCAATATCAACGCTTCCATTATCCAGAGAGTACACCTCAACTTGTTCCACAAGAACTCCTGCTTGTTTTAACGCTTCACTAATTTGATCTTCCTGAAGCTCATGTGTTTTTTGCTCCCGCTGGATGTCTTTTGCGAAATCTTCCATCACACGAGAAACCCCTCGAAGTTGATCAGCCACTAAACGTCGGCTTTCGTTAATTTGCCGGCGCAATTGTTTATTTGCGTGTAACTGACCAATTTCGTCTTTCACAGCACGAATTACTTTGTCATTTTTTATACAATGGCTATGTAAATCAGCCATGAGCCTCCTATCATAAACATCTTTGTTTAGTTCAACTTCATGCATTGTCCTCTCCATCAAATTGTATGTTTCTGAAAACTTTCGAGTCCAACACTGGTGTTTTTTCATACATGTCTGACACGTTTTCTCTGTTACTTTGCTGAGGAAGATGTCCACATCTTTTCCTGTTTCTTTACCCTTATTTGCCGACTCCACTTCTGAAAAGCTATTGGATAAGGTGTTAAACAACCTTGAAAACTGTTCCACTTTGCCTGCTGTTAAATCACGAATTTTTCTTAAGTATTGCTGCTGTTCAAGCGAATGTTCAGCTGTCCCTGGAATATAACGAGCAAGATGCTCGATCCATCGGTTAGGAGTCACTAAAAAGATCGCAATCGCCACTGAGCTCTCAAGCAGAGAAATACTCATAGCACTTTGGTTATCACCGTACATCCCCATTAACCCCGTTCCAATGAGCAGCCCGAGACAAACTCCGACCTTTTTCCCCTCTTTCAAAAGCCCGCCAAGAAGTCCTGAAAAAGCAAGTAAGCTCATATGAAAGAGGTTAGCCACATTGGCAAGACTTAAAATCAACCCGATTACAACCCCGACAGTTGAGCCGATAGCAGCTCCTCCTACAAAAGCAAACATAAGTACGAGGTACCGTGCAATAATGAATTCGACAGACAGGTTGTAAATGAGCCAACCGACCGTCCCCGTCATAACCGAAGCTAGGAAAATAACAATACTTACAATTTCCTCATGACGTAATGACATTTTATTTTTTCTTTCAAAAAGAATTGGGATGCTCTGAAAAAAGATCAATGTTACAACTAAAGCAAGTCCCGCTTCAACGGCTGCCACCATTGCCGCGTATCCACTCACCCCTTCTTGAATGGATAGGACAGAAAACCGAACTGCAGCCACCGTCATAAAAACGGTCATTGGAATCAAATTGCTTTGTGGCCTGATCGCTGTCACAATCCGGTGCAAAATGAGGTAGCCAACCGTAGCCCCTATCGCGTAAGCTGCAAATGAAATGGAAATAGTTGAGGCTCCAACCCAAAGGGAAAGAAGTGCCCATTTCGCTTTAGATTTTTGCCAATGGAGGATAACAGCTAAAAAGGGGACAGCAAATGGTAAAAGGTGCATAAGAATGACCGCTCGACCAAGAAGAAAGCCAATTAGAATAATCCAACCTGTACGTTGTGCATTTTTTACAACCGGTTTGTCAAACCAAGCAGCTATTCTTTTAGAAAGTCGGGAGAATGGTTTCGCTGGTAACGGGAGTACTGAAGTTTGTCCAGTCATACGATAAGTCAGACGTCCTAACATATGCAAGCACCACCTGTTCCTAATAGTGGTAACATTATAAACATGCTTGTACTAAAGATTTTGTCAAAAGAACCTAACAAGGCAAAAAAAATTCTCGACGACTTTCATTGAGATTCGTACTGCATTTTTCTTTTTCTCCATACATGTCCTTTGAAAGTAAAGCACTATCGAATTAAAAAACGACGCTTAAGCCTAGACAGACACGGATTCGACTTAATATTTTAATAATGAAAATTCTGACAAATAATAATGGATGAACAACTCATCTTCCAACGTTCACTCTTTTCTGACGTTCGTGGAGGATTTTGAATGTTTAAGGAGGAGTAATTCTACACAGAGCTACTTGGAACCCTAAATAAATTAAGTTTAATAACAAGAAAACCGCAAGGCGCCTAAAGCTAAACACGAAACGTAGATTTTTATGCGTTCTTAACTCATAAGAAAAACACTTACCTAGAAGGTAAGTGTTTGAATATATTTATTCAGCAGCAAGAGTTATTTTTTAGCTCCTCGACCCCCACGCTTTGATTCCGTTTGTCGCTTTAATGTGGATAAACGCTCTTCACTGTCTTTTAAGAATCGATTCATCTTATCTTCAAATGACATCGTTCTTTGACGAGGTTGTCGAGGTCCACTGCCTCCCCGCTTTGGCGGGCGACCTTGACCTTGACTTGAACCTTGACCGGCTGGTTTGTCTTTTGCCTTACGGATAGACAAACCAATCTTGCCATCACTTTCCACATTTAAAACTTTTACTTCTACTTCGTCACCGACAGTTAAATGCTCATTAATATCCTTCACATAATTATCAGCAACTTCACTAATGTGTACGAGGCCTGTGGATCCTCCTGGGAGTTCAACGAATGCTCCAAAGTTTGTAATTCCAGTGACTTTTCCTTTCAGCTTGCTGCCTACTTCAATCGACATGTAAAAAATGCTCCTCCTTAAATGTTGAAAAAATTCATATAACTCTAGTTCAAAAAGTTGAACATTCTCATATACTTACATTATACCGATGTATTCCGAATTGTGTCAATCCGATGACGAACGCGGCAATTGAAAAAGTGTTTCTCCCGGCTTTGTCAGAAAAAAGTCTCTTCTTGCGATTTCAGCGATATAATCATAATCCTGGAGGAGTTCAATTTCCTCTCTCAGGTCGGTCTCTTCCTGCTGTAGGTAAACGAGTGTTTCATCCAGTTCTTCTTGTTGCTGCTCCTGTTGTTGAATCGTTGTATGTTGAGAATGTAAAGTGAAGACAGTGAAAATAAACATCGCAAACATGAGAATACCGAAAACAGACATTCGACGGACAAGTCCTTTTCTTCTTCGTTTCTTCTGTTCTTTTAATTTCTCTTGTTCCTCTGCATACTGAGAAGCGAGTCGTTCAAACGTTACTCTGCGATGGTCGTGCATCATCTTCACCTCTTTCTCTTTTTAAACCAATCCATACATCGCCTGAACTGAGCCGTTATTTGGTTGATCCAATTTATCATTATGTTTTTCCATCGAACAAGAAAATCAAAGCGAACACCGATCTTTTCTAGCCCCCAACGAATCGGTGTAATAATAATTTTTAATAAAAAATAAACAATTCTCCAAATTGTGGATAATATAATCATACATAAGGCTAGTACAACTTGCAAGAACCATTTTATCGGAGCAATAACCAGGACTTTTATAAGTTTCACGAAAAATTTAAAAACAGATATTGTAAATTGAATCATCCATTCTAGTATTTTTCGAAATGTCTGCTGAAAAAGAGCCCGGTACGTTGCATAGCCAAGCAGCAATGCAAGGAGTACATAAAATCTCATTTCACCTTCATTGACTCGTAAAAGAACGTAAAATAAAAGCAACCCTTGTGCAAACCAAAAAAACAGATCATTTACAAGGTGGGTCCATCTAAACTGACGAGGGGTGCCAAGGAATCGGTGATACGTATCCATGGCTGCCCCTAACCATATGCCCATCACTGTCATGACCAGCATCGTCTCAAATTGAATTTCAAGCGTCACTTGAATAACTTCCCGAAGAATCCTTTAGATTTATCACCATTATGCTGATCTAAATAAACGAGATCGTCCACTCTTCCTTTTATGGAGACATTCCCTTCGTCCACATCTAGGTTTTTCATTTGCAAATGCTGGCCGCGAATCGACAGATACCCCATCTCTGTTTCTAGTAAAAATTCTTCATTATCAAAGCTTTCAACTTGTTTAACCCCAGTAATTTCAAGAGATTTTCTGCCTTTCATGTTAATATTATGATCTCGTGGATTACGCCCTTGTCCACTTGGCATAATGTCATATGATTGATTCATTGGACTACCCTCCTCAAACTCTTTGCTTCAATTGTATGAGTGGGCAGTCGGGATTAGAACAAGCCTTCTTTTTTTAAGATGTCATCCCTTTATCGTAGCGGATCTTCTTCACGAAGCGACTCTTCTTTTATCAGCGTGTAGAGAGTAGCTGCATCGTCTTTTTTTGCCGCTTCTTCCAGCCGATCAATTTTTACCGTCACTCTCTTTTGGCCAAAACGGATCGTCATTTCATCTCCTACTTTAACATTCGTTCCTGCTTTTGCAGTTTGACCGTTTACCTGAATCCGACCTTGTTCAGCCACTTCTTTTGCGAGTGTTCTTCTTTTAATCAGCCGTGATACTTTTAAAAACTTATCAATTCTCATTGTCTCTTCCCCTTTCAAAGCACGAAGTCTTTATAATCCTTTTTGCTTCGCCTCGTCCCATAGCGCATCAAGTTCATCCAATGTCCGTTCGTTCCACTCAAGTCCTTGATTTTGAAGTACTCCTTCGATGTAACTAAAGCGGCGGATAAATTTTTCATTCGTTAGCCTTAGTGCTTCTTCAGGCTCAATTTCGTGATACCTGGCAAGGTTAACGAGTGTAAATAAAACGTCACCGAACTCACCAACTGAAGCTTCCTTGTTTTCTGCTTCAAGCTCCTGTTCCCATTCTGCTATTTCTTCGCGGAGCTTCTCATACATTGGGACTGCATCTCCCCAATCAAAGCCGACCTTAGCTGCTTTCTTTTGAACTTTATATGCTCGTAAAAGGCTCGGCATCGCTTTTGGAATACTATCAAGCAGTCGATGTGGTTCTTCTTGACCGTTTTTTTCAGCTTGCTTTATTTCTTCCCACTGAGTCACAACTGCATCTGCATCGTTCGCCTCTGTTTCTGCAAATACATGAGGATGGCGGCGGATCATTTTTTCTGTAATCGACTGTATGACATCACTTACGGAAAAATACCCTTCATCTTCACCAATTTGCGCATGCAACATTACTTGCAAAAGAACGTCCCCTAATTCTTCGGCAAGGTGGTCCACGTCTCCTTCATCAATCGCTTCAAGAACTTCATACGCTTCTTCTAATAAATAGGGCTTAAGCGACTCATGGGTTTGCTTTTTATCCCACGGACATCCATTTGGACCTCGGAGGATGGCGATGACATCACGAAGTTTAGAAAACTCATGGGTACGTAAGTATTCGTCCTTAACAGGTGGTACGTAAACGGCAGTAAGGTTATTCAATTGCGTTACCCGATCTAATTCAAAGAGTGGGACTTCACAAAGGCTTTCTTGATCGCTTCCCGCAGCGGTAACAACCGTAACTTGATAATCATCGGGCAAAATATCCATTAATGTAAGCTTGACTTCTGAAGCAACAAAAGCATCATACACTTGGCAAATAACAATGTGCTGGCGAAGCTGTAAATCATCCCGCTCTAATGCCGTGCCGTCCACGAGTTGGAAGCCGTCAATTGGATCTATTTTCAGCGAAGCGAATACTGGATCTAAGAAGCTTTGCCCGCCACCAATGTGAACATTCAGACCGTGGCGCTCACTTTCATTTAACAGACGTTGAACCGTTTCCTCAGCTACAAGAGGATGGCCTGGTACTGCATAGACGATATCTTTTTGCTTTGCTTCTTCAACGAGCTTTGCAGTAATGGCTTCATATACATCAATAAATTGATCGTGCTGTTCATAAACGTGATCAAAGCTAACTGGCGTAACTCCTTCCTCCTTTAGCTCTACCAAAACAGGATGATGTGCAGTTCTCACATATAAAGGGGAGGCTTGTTTTATTTGACGGTACAGTCCTAGCGGTAGTTGATTCAAGTCTCCTGCACCTAACCCGATAACAGTAATGGTATGAGTCATTGACTTCCATCTCCTTTTTTACGCTCCATACGTTCGAAAAGTGTATTGATTTTGGGCAGGTTTTCCCACTCTGCCCGTTCTAGCATATTTCCTTTAATGACGATGTAAAGAAACAATGCGCCCCCAACCGCTGCAGACGATATGGCAAGACCAGCACTAGCCGCTCGAGACGCTATATTATCTAGCATGTATAGCCCACTATACTGCCAAACAAAGGCCCCTGCTCCCATTCCAGCGATAACAGCCATCCATTTAAATGTAGCTAATACCATGTTTTCTCCGACAATGCTTTTAGTAAGAACAGCGCGGACAACAAATGCTGACATCACCGTAAAACTGAAGACACTAGCAAGAGCAGCACCTTCTATCTGGAAAAGGGGAACCAAGAAAATGTTTGCTGCCACTTTTACTACAAGACCAGTAATAAGAGCCAAAAATAACGCCCTTCTTTTCCCCAATCCATGCAAGACTGCAGCACCTGTAAGGAATAAAGAAGCAGGGAGCACTGTAAAGCTAAGGATTTGTAAGGCGAATTCCCCTTGACGATCGGTAAATAGCATTGGATTTAAAGAAGGCATTATCATAACGAGACCAATTGCAGCAGCTCCTCCAAACACAGCTCCCACCTTTAGTGCACGTTTAGTGTATAGTTGGACAGCTTGTGTGTTTTTATTTAACGATGCTTGAGCAATTAATGGAACTAGACTTAAAGAAAAAGACGTAGTAATTACGGTTCCCATCTGAACAACTGGCCAACCACGGTCGTAAGTCCCTTTATTCACTGCAATCCATTCCAACGGGAGCCCTGTAAATCCCAACAAGCGAACCATCGTTAATGCATCAATCAATTGCATGAGAATCAGAGACATGGCACTCAAACAGACAAAAAAGCCACCTGCTAGGATGGTCTTTACGTGAGTTGGCCAATGAATAGGCGCTGCAGGGACAGGTCCCCTTATTGTAAGTGATGCTCTTTGGTTTGATTTTCTTTTTATAAAGATAATTAGAGTGATAAGAGCTGCAATAGTACCTGCAAAGGAACCTAAAGCAGCAGCAGACCCCGCTGCATAAGGCCCGTAGTGTTTCATTGCCCAAGCTGAAAAAATTAGGATCACAATGATTCTTACTACTTGTTCTGTTACTTGAGACAGGGCGGAAGGTGCCATCAGTTGCATTCCTTGGAAATACCCACGCATAACGGAGACAAAAGGGGTAGCTAAAAACGGTGTTGCCATCGCTCGGATTGGCCATGTTAAGTTCGCATCACCAATCGCATTGGCCAGGACTGGGGCCGCTACAAATAAAACTCCTCCTAAAACAAGGTTGACTGCTCCCACTGTCAATAACGAAACTCTAAAAAGGGTTTTCACACCATGAAGCCCTCGTGCAGCATATTCCTCTGAAATCATTTTAGACAGTATAACCGGGAATCCATAGGTAGCCAGCACAAGGGCAATCCCATAAAACGGATAAACCTGCTGGTACACATAAAATCCGACGTCTCCCGTAATGTTTTGATACGGTACCTTGTATACCGCACTAAGAAACTTAACAACAATCGCGGCCAAAGAGAGGTAAAGGGCGCCTTTAATAAAAGAATCCCCCGTTTTTGATTTTCTCATTTCTTCAGCTCTCCCTGGTTTCCTTACATCTCTCATTCTCGACCTCTCCTGGTGCATCCGTTCACAAAATTGTCAGGGGACTGTCCCCCGAACTTTTATTTGGTTATTATAGCATATTTGGGTGGGTACTGGCTTAGAGGAGTCTTTATGCCAGCAATGTAGTATCTCTTTTTGAGCGAGCCCTTGCATTACAAGTAAAGCGCAAGCACTTTGGTCACAAGCTACTAGAACTGTAGCGGCCTTTTATTAAAAACATGGCGTGAGGATAGCTGTCTACCAATAAACTCTTACCGTTAAACGAAAGAGAGCTATGCAATAAGCGGCATAGCTCCCTCGACTTCACTATGAGTATTTATTGTTCCATTTGTCGCGCTAAGAACCCGGCTGCTGTTTCAGCAAGCTTCTTTTCTACATCTCCCATTTTTGCAGCTTCTTTTGCCACGAGTACGACAGCTCCGATCGGATCTCCACTTGCAATAATGGGTGCGATAACGTAGCCGTTTAACTCATCTTTCGCTTCTCCTGCAATGTTGTACTCGCCTGACTTAGATTCGAGCAATGTTTTCCGTTCACTCATAGCAGATTCCACTAGTTCGCCAATACTTTTATTGGCGTAGTCTTTTTTCGATCCTCCTGCTACTGCAATATAGGTGTCTCGATCAGCAATTAATACAGGATGACTTAGGCTGTCATACAGAGCTTCAGCATATTCCTTTGCAAAGTCCCCCAATTCAGAGATTGGAGAGTATTTCTTTAAGATGACTTCACCGTCGCGGTCAACAAAGATCTCCAATGGGTCCCCTTCCCGTATCCTTAAGGTACGACGAATTTCTTTGGGGATGACGACCCGGCCTAAATCATCAATTCGACGAACAATTCCAGTTGCCTTCATACATACGTTGCCTCACTTTCCTTGTTGTAATCACGTTGATGTACGTTTCGTGTAAGCAATGTTCGTAGCTTAAACTTGTCCTTATTATCCATCTAAAAAGTAGAACTATTCACCAATTGAAGAATAAAATTGTCACTTTCCTAAGAGTTAGATCATTTTAATTTTCTCATCAGTAAAAACAGGCCCCCCTAGAGAGGCCTGTTATCAATGGATTATCCTACTTTTTCTTTTCTTACCTCATCAAAATCAGAGAGCGTATTTTCTAATATCGTTAAATACTGACCGTCTTTTAAGTTCTTTCTTTTCACATGGATTGTAATGGAATTGCCTGTCATCGATAAATTCATCTTCCGTGAAATCTGATTCACAAGAGAAAACAGCTTGGATCCATCGATCGTTGTTGTGGCCTCTTCTGTTAACAACAACTTGCATTCGTTGTTTTTTTCTACAATAGAGTGTACGCCCTCTTGTTGTGAGTAGGCTTTAATTTTGGCCACTTGGAATAAATATTTCACTTCCTCAGGAAAGTCACCGAAGCGATCAATCATCTCATTTTGTAAATCGAGAATATCGCGTTGAGTTTTGAGCGCTTTAAATCGTTTATACATATCGATCTTTTGTTTCGAGTCGGGTATGTACGATTCAGGAATATACGCATCAACTTTAATATCGAATTCCATTTCATGTGTATCTTTTTTCGGAGGCTTGTTTTCTTGGAACTGAACTTTACGCTCATCAATTGCTTCTTTGAGCATTTGTGAATAGAGATCAAAACCAACAGAGGCAATAAACCCATGCTGTTCAGCACCTAATAAGTTCCCTGCTCCTCGAATCGATAAGTCGCGCATCGCGATTTTAAATCCAGAACCGAGCTCGGTAAATTCTTTAATCGATTGTAGACGTTTTTCAGCGACTTCTGTTAACACCTTATCCCGTTGATGAGTGAAATACGCATACGCGACTCGGTTTGAACGACCTACGCGTCCTCGCAATTGATAAAGTTGCGACAGCCCCATCTTATCTGCATCATAAATAATCAGCGTATTGACATTCGGAATATCAACGCCCGTTTCAATAATCGTTGTCGTCACCAAAACATCAGCATTTCCTTCAAGAAAATCGAGCATCACATTTTCAAGCTCTGTCTCGGTCATTTTCCCATGGGCAAATCGGACTGATGCATCCGGAACGAGCATCGATATTTTATCTGCCATTGTTTCGATATCTTCCACACGGTTATAAAGGAAAAATACTTGTCCTCCTCTAGCAAGTTCCCTCTCAATAGCTTCTCGTGTGAGTGCTTCATTGAATTCCACAACATAAGTCTGAACTGGGAAACGGTTTTCTGGCGGTGTTTCAATCACAGACAAATCACGTACTCCTAGCATTGACATATGGAGGGTTCGCGGAATTGGTGTAGCCGTGAGCGTTAACACATCAACGTTCGCTTTTAATTGTTTAATTTTTTCCTTGTGGGTTACACCAAACCTCTGCTCTTCATCAACGACTAGTAAACCGAGGTTCTTAAATTCAACATCTTTCGAAAGCAAGCGATGCGTGCCAACGACAATGTCCATCGTACCTTTTCTTAGTACATCGACCGTTTCTTTTTGTTCTTTGCGGGACCGAAAGCGACTCATCAGCCCAATGTTTATCGCAAACTCCTGGAATCGTTCGCGAATCGTTTCATAATGCTGCTGAGCTAATATCGTCGTGGGCACAAGAAAAGCAACTTGTTTTCCATCCATAATAGCTTTAAAAGCAGCTCGCAAAGCAACTTCTGTTTTTCCATAACCAACATCACCGCAAAGGAGGCGATCCATCGGGCGATCTCGTTCCATATCCAGTTTAATTTCTTCGATAGCGGTAATTTGGTCATCCGTCTCCTGGTACGGGAAAGATGTCTCAAATTCCCGCTGCTCGGACCCGTCTTTTGTAAAGGCATGCCCTTTACTCGCTTCACGTTCTGCATATAATTTAATGAGGTCATCAGCAATATCCTCAACCGAAGAGCGGACTTTCCGTTTCACTTTTTTCCATTCACTTCCGCCCAAAGCATAAAGCTTAGGCTCTTTGTCTTCGGAACCTACGTATTTTTGCACTTGATCAATTTGTTCAACGGGCACATATAATTTGTCATCACCAGCATAGGTGATGTGCAAGTAATCTTTATGAATGCCACCAATATCAAGTGTATCGATACCTAAATATTTGCCGATACCGTGGTTAATATGGACAACCCAATCGCCTACTTTTAACTCAGAATAGCTTTTAATTCGTTCTGCATTCGATAGCTTCTGCCTACTACGCTTAGGTCGACGTGATTTTTTCGTAAACACTTCTTCTTCTGTCACAACAATAAGCCGCTGTAACGGTAATTCAAATCCGGCTGTCATGTGGCCGACAGTTATTAGCGCTTGTCCGTGGTGCGGCACCGCATCCGCTGAAGTTATCGCAGCTTCAATATCATAATCAGAGAGGACCTGCTTCATCCTTTCTGCACGACCCTGGTCTCCAGCCGCAAACAAAATTTTATATTCTGCTTCTTTCCAACGATTTACTTCTGTTTTTAACAAATGAAGCTGACCGTGAAAGTTTTGCATCGATTTAGCTTGAAAATTTACGATGTTTTTTGGAGCTGTTGAAGCAACGTGTCGTAAAAACAAGCTTAAATAAACACGAGGAACCTCAGCACTCTCTATTAATTCACTCCAACTCTTAGAAATGACTAAATCAGACACAGTCGCACCTTGAGCTAACATCGTTGTTTGCCATTCTGCCTCTTCTTTTTCTAAGCTTTGGGCCATTTCTTGCACACGCCCAATTTCATCAACAAAAACGGCGCTCCCCTCAGGCAGGTAGTCTAGCAAGGTCGCTTTTTCCTGATAATAATAAGCCATATATTTGTACATGGCATCGAAAGGCGTTTTTTCTTTTAGCCAGCCAATCTCTTCACCCACTTTTTCAGCCATCTTTTCTTTCGTTGCCGCATCTTTCATTCTCGAAAGGCTCTTTGAAAGCTGATGTTCGAGACGTTCTACTCCTGCTTTATAATGCTCATCAAATAATAGAACTTCTTTTGCCGGACCAATCCACACTTGTTTTACTTGCTTTTGGGAACGTTGTGTTTCCACATCAAAATAGCGGATCGAATCCACTTCTGTATCGAAAAGTTCAATTCGGATCGGGTGCTCTTCTGTAAGAGGATATATATCAATAATTCCACCACGTACACTAAATTCACCGGGAGATGATACCATGTCAACCCTGACAAACCCCATCGATACAAATCTTCCTAGTAAATCATCCAACTCTAAATCTTCGGCTAATTTCACTTGGACCTGGCACTTTTCCCAGACCGACTTTGGTGGTAACAATCTTCTTAAGCCAGCCATCGGTGTAATGACGATGCCCGGCTTTCCAGATGTCCACTGGTTTAACGCTTCAATCCGCTGTCCCCGCATTTCAGGGGATGCAACAGCAATCTCAGAAGCAATCAATTCATTAACAGGGTATAAAAACAGATGATCTTCATTTACTAGAGACGAAAGGTCATCATAAAGCTTTTGCGCTTGGTATAAATTATGTGTCACGATGAGCTGTGATCGATTTGCTTTTTGATAGATTGACGCCAGAAGTAATGAACGAGATGAACCAGTTAAACCTGCCACCATTTGCTCTGATAGACCGGCTTCAATACCATCGACCACACTTGCTACATCATCTCCTTGTAAAAAGGATTCTATTAAACCGTTCAATGGGATGTCCCCCCCTTTAAAAATTATTAGTTAAGAAGTTGTTTTAATGTTATTTAGGATCTTATCTCAACGCTGTTTTCTAAAATACTGTTGCTTTTAGCTTTTAAACGTTAGCTATTTTTCCCGGACTTGTTAGCCGCCCGCTTATATTATAGAATACCCTATTTATGGGGTGATAATAAACATTGAAAAACGCTTTGGCGAGAAGCCAAAGCTTTATTTCATAATCTTTTTATTGAAGAAATGATTCGTATTGATGATAATCAGGATTTTCTGCTAACGTTTGCTCACAATCTTCACATATAACGTCAACATGAATATCTCCCTTTGTATCATAGCGTATCATCTTATGTTGTTCATCCTCTGTTAAAGAATGAAAGCCTAGTTGCTCACTGTCAGCTGCCCTGTCACTCAGTGACCCGAGCTTTGTTCTACAGTGACGGCATTGATAATGAATAGCCATGTATATCCTCCTCTTAGCCTATGCAAGTCATTGCATTACTAGTATAAGCAGGGATAATATTCACTATTCGTCTCACTTATTATTTTGATACAATAAACTTTTTACTTACGTGTTTTCGTAAATATGTTTGAGACCCTTTACTTATTATACTCGTTCATTACCCGGTCAAAAGGTAACTTAGTCCATGCTTCACATGCTTTTGCAGCTTTTTCTACAGCTTCATCGACTAATTTTCGCTCATCAGGTGCATACCTGCCAAGAACGTGATCAGTAACTGCCTGTCCTTGATCTGGTCTACCGACCCCCACACGAATCCGTTTAAATTGATCTGTGCCAAGATTTTGAATTAGAGACTTGATGCCATTGTGACCACCCGCTCCCCCTTTTTGGCGAAGGCGGATTTTTCCAGGAACTAAGTCTAAGTCATCATATACGACAAGCAAATCATCAATATCGATTTTATAATATTTCATTAAAGGTACAACTGATTCACCAGATAAGTTCATATAAGTTAACGGTTTCAATAAAAAAAGCTTCTCTTCTCCTACTCTTGAAAAACCAAAGGCTCCCTTAAATTTACTTTGATTTAACTCGATAGTAAACTTACTTTGGCATTGATCAATCACTTCAAAGCCGACATTGTGCCTCGTGCCATCATATTTGGAGCCGGGGTTTCCTAACCCAACGATGAGTTTCATAGCTACTTCCTCTCTTTCTTCATCTGCAGAACGATTAAACCACTTCTTTAAAAACATCTGAACCCCCCCTTTTTGCTTTTACGCCATGACAACTTAACGAGCTGATTTCACCCTTGAATGCAAGGTGAAAAGAGGCATAACCGTTTTGGTTATACCTCCCTTTTACAAGTATTCTGTTACTCTTTAGACTCTTCGCTTTCATCGTCACTTCCCACAAGCTCCGGCTCGCCGCCTTCTTCACGGCCACCAACTTCCGGTTCTTCTGGCTCTTCAGTTGGAGGTAGCACAGAAACAACGACCTCTTCAGGATCGTTATTGAACTCATAGTTTCCAAGCCCTTTAATGTCCTTAACTTGAATAGAATCATTAATTTCTAAATCACTCACGTCAAGTTGAATCGAATCTGGCAGGTCACTTGGAAGTGCTCGTACAGAAAGCTCGTAAACCGCTAATTGAACGACACCACCTTGTTTTGCACCATTTGCTTCACCATTAAGGTGAACGGGAATATCAGCATCCAATTCACTCTTCATATCAACGGCATAGAAATCCAAATGAACGAATTCATTTTTCATACGATCCACTTGCATATCATAAATCATCACATCATACTTTTTACCGTCTTTATCAAGTTTAAAAACGCCTGTTTTTCCAACTTCACGATATGTTTTAACAAACTCAATCTCTTCTACTGTAACCGGAGTAGATTCGATTTCCTTACCGTAAAGAATGGCCGGAATGCCTCCTTGATGACGAATTTTATTGAGTCTTGAACCTCGTAAATCCTTTCGGTCTACTGCTCGCAATACTGTTTCCATGTCTAGTCACCTCATCCTTTTCAGTAGATGGTTGTACACTTTGCAGGCTTTTGTAATCCTCTGCTATGAACACACACACCTATATTTGTTTTCCCAATTTTGAATGATTTGAAACCAACACTTGGTCCTAATTGCTGTTCTTTCTCAGATGTTTCGTCTTCACAGGCGCTAATACTTAATCGAAGAGCTTACTTACAGAGCGTTGCTCATGTACGTGGATAATCGCTTTAGCCATCAACTCTCCAACAGATAACGTCGTCACTTTTCCTGTTTTCTTCTCTTCAGGAAGGTTGATTGTATTCGTGACAACAAGCTCTTTGATTTTAGAGTTTTCAATACGTTCCATTGCAGGACCAGATAAAACTGGGTGTGTACAACAAGCGTACACTTCTGTCGCTCCATTTTCAACTAATGCGTTCGCAGCAAGTGTCATCGTACCCGCTGTATCAATAATATCATCAATGATAATGGCTGTCTTACCTTCTACATTACCGACAATGTTCATCACTTCAGCAACGTTAGGCTTTGGACGACGTTTATCAATAATCGCAATGGGAGCTTTCAGTCGATCAGCCATTTTTCTTGCACGAATTACACCACCGTGGTCAGGTGAAACGATGACAGTATCCTCAAAGTTTTTACTGTCAAAATAGTCTGCTAAGATAGGAACACCTACAAGTTGGTCAACAGGAATATCAAAGAAGCCCTGAATTTGTGTCGCGTGCAAGTCTAATGCAATCACTCTCGTTGCCCCTGCAGTTTCAAGAAGGTTTGCAACCAATTTTGCAGTAATCGGCTCTCTTGAACGAGCTTTGCGGTCTTGACGTGCATATCCGTAATAAGGCATCACCACATTAATCGTTTTTGCAGATGCACGTTTTAACGCATCAATCATAATCAGCAATTCCATAATGTGTTCGTTTGCTGGTGAAGATGTGGACTGAATCACATATGTGTCACAGCCACGAATACTTTCTTCAATGTTGATTTGGATCTCCCCATCGCTGAAACGCGAAACCGAACTCTTTCCCATTTCAATTCCGATGTGTTTTGTAATTTCATGTGCAAGTTCCGGGTTTGAGTTTAGTGTAAATACTTTAAGTTTTCCATCGCCGTACTGAGCCATTATTGCACTTACCTCCATACATTCATAATTGGTTTTTCATTTCTATGACCTAGAGCAGCATTTTACTTTTTGTTGATCTTGCTCGCGTATTTCTCTTTATTCGTCTGACGCTCCCGTGCAATGGCTAGAGCTTCACCTGGAACATCCTCTGTAATCGTAGACCCAGCAGCTACATAAGCGCCTGCCCCTACATTCACTGGTGCGATCAAATTGGAATTACAACCAATGAATGCGCCATCTTCAATTTTTGTAAGGTGCTTATTTTTCCCATCGTAATTGACAGTAATCGAACCACAACCTACATTCACTTCTGCCCCGATCTCCGCGTCTCCTAAATAACTAAGGTGTGACGCTTTACTTTTATTACCCATTTTCGTTTTCTTAACCTCAACAAAATTTCCGATCCGGACATCATCAGAAATGTCAGATTGCGGGCGAATGTGAGAAAATGGCCCGATCGAAACCCGCTTGCCGACTTGGCTGTTATGGACGACAGACTGTTTGACCGTTGTTTCATCGTTAATGGTGCTATTTTTCATTTCAGTATGAGGCCCGATAACACAATAGTTACCAATAGACGTTTCACCTTGCAGTACCACGCCTGGATAAACAACTGTGTCTTTTCCAATTTTAACGTCACTTTCGATGTAAGTGGAATCTGAATCAATAAAACTAACACCATTTCTCATATGTTGTTCATTTATTCGTTGCTGCATTTCTTTTTCTGCGCGACTTAATGCTACACGATCATTCACACCCATTGTTTCATTAAAGTCTGCAGTTTGATACGCCGCAATGGCTTCACCTTGTTTTTGCAAAATCTCAATCACGTCTGGTAAATAATATTCACCTTGAACATTATCATTATTAACGTGGGTTAATGCTTCAAATAAGGCTTCATTATCAAAACAATACGTGGCTGTATTTATTTCTTGAACGTAACGTTCCTCAGTATTCGCGTCTTTGTGCTCGACAATTCGTTTAACGGCATCGTTTTCATCTCTTATTACACGACCGTAACCTGTCGGGTCATCAGCTTTTGCAGTTAATACAGTGACCTTAGCACCTTGCGTTTCATGATATTCAAGCAGTGCATCAATGGTATTTTGTGTAATGAGCGGTGTATCGCCGCACAACACAACGGTTGTTCCTTTTTCACCGGCAAGTAAAGCGTCTGCTTGCATGACGGCATGACCTGTCCCGAGTTGTTCCTCTTGCAAAACATACTCCACTTCTGTCCCTAGTCGTTCTTTAACAAGTTCTGCTCCATGTCCCGTCACGGCAATCGTTTTTTCAATGTTACAACCTTGCAGCTGATCAACCACATGTTGAACCATAGCTTTACCGCATACAGGATGCAGTACTTTATACAAATCAGACTTCATTCGTGTACCTTTACCAGCGGCTAAAATGACCGCGAACCGTTTGCTCATAAAATACCTCCAGGGTGCGTTTTCCACTAATGAATATATCTTAAAACTAGCGATATTTCAAGGAAGCTTGGTAGAATTTCAGACTTTCCATCATCTTCTAAATAAAGCAGCAACATTTTACGAACTGTTTCCTCATTTTACGTGTCCAATTTTTAGCTAACTTTAGAATCAACGTGAGGACTTGAGGAGCGACGTGACGATGAGATTCGCAGCCTATGATTCCCGCACTTTTGAACCTCCTCTAAAATGAAATAACCCGACCATTTTGGCCGGGTTACCAAACTAGGAAGCACCTGCCTCCTCATATTCAACTTCTTCATTTCCAGCACGCTCATACTCAGTGAGAACCGCTGATTGAATCTTTTCTCTTGTACGAGAAGAGATCGGATGTGCGATGTCTCTAAATTCGCCGTCTGGAGTACGCTTGCTTGGCATTGCTACAAACATACCGTTATTGCCGTCGATTACACGAATGTCATGAACAACAAATTCATCATCGATGGTAATAGATGCGATTGCCAGCATACGACCCTCCGTGTTCACACGGCGTAGTCTCACGTCTGTTACTTCCATATCTGTCACCACCTTTTTCCATTTGATAGTTTCTTGATTAATAAATTCAACATATGTAGGAAAATTCCTTCTATTTTCTTAAGAAAATTATAAAACAAACTAATAGCGTAGGTGGTGGGGATCAGATTGTTTTTACCTGCTTCAATCTAAACTGAAAAAAGCCAAGCCCAATTCGAAAATGGTTCTTAGCTTTTTTACCGACTTAACGGAGATTATTGTTAAAAAATGTTACCGATTTCTACTTTAATGTTTTTACCTTTTTCATCAACCTGGGACAGCTTTGTTAATGAAACATAGTCCTCTACTAATGACTCTTCCTCATGAACAGCTTCTGTGAGAACTCCGATACCGGCTACGTTCGATTGAAACTCTTTTACGAGGTCCATCATGCCACGAATCGTCCCTCCTGCTTTCATAAAGTCATCAATGATGAGAACGTTCGACTGTGGCTTTAGACTCCTTCTTGCTAGAGACATCGTTTGAATTCTTTTTTTCGAACCAGAAACGTAGTTGATACTGACTATTGAACCTTCCGTTATCCGATGCTCATGACGGACGATGCTTACCGGCACATTCAATTGGCCTGCCACAGAGTAGGCTAACGGGATCCCTTTTGTAGCCATCGTCATAACTGCGTCCACTTGAACATCACGGTAATGAGAGGCAAAAATCCTCCCTAATACATGAATAAGTGCCGGATCACCTATAATATCCATCATATATAAGTATCCACCAGGTAATACTCTTTCCGGGTCCTCTAGCCGTTCACAAAGCTTCGAAAGCGTTTCCTTAGCTTGGTCAGTATCAACAGCTGGAATAAAGATCACACCACCAGTTGCCCCTGCAGCTGTTTCCAACGTACCAATTTTTTTGGCTTCAAACATTTCTTTTACAATCGTTAAATCCTCGCTAATGGATGACTTTGCCGATTGATACCGCTCTGAAAAATAAGTTAAAGGCACTTGCCGGTGAGGATTACCCATCAAATAATGGGTCATGTCCACCAGGCGGCCACTTCTACGATACTTCATCTTGTACCTCCGCACGAAAACCGAATATTTAAATATCAATATAACATTTTCATACGTATTTTACAAATCCAAGTATAACTTATACCTTATGTCTTGATCCTAAAATCCGAACAACATGTACTTGGTCAACAAAACCCTTTAATCCATTGTATATCCGCTCAGCTCGGGATTGATTTTGAACGAGAGCGTACACTGTCGGGCCGCTTCCACTCATTAGTACACCGTCCGCGCCAAAGCTCCATATTCGTTCTTTTAAGTGGCGTACTTGTGGATATAAATGGAACGTTACTTCTTCCATCACATTTGCTAAGCCGTTACAGATCGTGTGAAAATCCCGGTTAAAAATCGCTTGGACAACTTTTCCCGTATCAGGGTGTTTCATCTCACTTAAGGTTAGCTTTTCATAAATATCCTTCGTCGATACACCTAAAGGAGGCTTTACTAACACTACCCAGCATGAAGGAGGAGAAGAAAGATGTTCGAGTTTTTCTCCTCTTCCTCTAGCAATAGCTGTTCCGCCATAAACACAGAATGGAACGTCTGAACCAATCTCCGCCCCTAATTCAGCCAATGCATCAAGTGAGAGATTCAAGTTCCAAAGGTCGTTTAGGCCCCTTAACGTGGCAGCCGCATCAGTGCTTCCCCCTGCTAATCCTGCTGAAACAGGGATATTTTTTTCAATAAAAATGTGCACACCGGTCTGAACTTTGAAACGATCTTTCAACAATTTCGCAGCTTGATAAGCGAGATTCTGGTCATTACTTGGAACAAAGCCTTTATCCACTTCAATAAAGATCTTATTATCATCTTTCAAAGTTAAGTGAATTCTGTCTGCCAAATCAACCGTCGTCATAATCATTTCTACTTCATGATAGCCATCCTGCCGCTTATGTAGGACATCTAATGTCAAATTTATCTTTGCTGGCGCTTTAATAATCCGTTCCACCTTATCCACCTACTTTTATTTAACCGTACTTACTGCTTTCGTTATTTTACCATTAGTTTATGAGTGGTACCAGTTTGGGCGAGGTAAAAGTATAACGAGCTGTCGTATCTTCATTGGCTCCTATTTACCACTCACTTTTAGACCAGACGATAAAGAAGCCGAAGTGAATAACTCCGGCTCCTCGTCGCTGCAATGATTTTTATTGTTTGTGTTGGTTTTGCCTAGCAAGCTGCTGTTCAGCAAGCTCCACAGCACGCTTTACCATGTTTCCAGCATCTCGTGAGCGAATGCCGCCCCATCCTTCACGTTGAACAGTGTCATAAAAGCCGAGCTCTTTTGCCAGCTCTTCTTTCAGTGATTCTGACATAACCCCTCGTCTTCTTCTGCCCATCGGCAACACTCCCTCTCCATTGCTGCGACATTTTTATCATGCCCAGAAAAAGAGACGCTATCGCTTTTCGACGACATGCAAATGTTCTGTCCGATAAAATGTGCTTTTCACTTTTAATCGGGCAAGTTATTTGACACGAGACGATGGCGCCAGGAGCTAGACATCGAAACGTGGATTTTTATACTTAACTGAATCACTATCATCACTACTTCAAAATTTCAGCTCCGTTGGCCTGCATCTGCTCGCTTTCCGCGGGCGAACCGCCAAGCCTCCTCGGGGAAAACCGCCCTGCGCGGTCTTGGCTGACACGTTTTTCCGCAGGAGTCTCGCAGGTTTCGGCCAACTACGTAGGGTGCTAAATAGACGGTTTCCTCCCATTTCATTTCGTTTGATCACTCACAAAATTCGACATTTGGGGAGGGGCTTCTTTTTTCATGTCTTAGAACCGTTGAGATGCCTGGGCTCAGAATTATGAAATTCATTCAACTTTAAATAAAAAACGATTATCCAAAAAAGAACCTAAGATTAATTCCTTAGGTGTTTTTTTGAATAATCGCGTGGTGGTGAGCCTTTTAGAAAAGGCTTCGTCTTTTAAACAGATTCAGTTGTAGTTTCTTCTTCTGGAAGAGAGAGTTGGACTGTGTCAGTTAGTACATCTGTATAGCTATAAGATACACGTTCAAAAGCATTAGCATCCTGGTCCAGCTTAATGATAAACACTGCAGGATAAGTTCCCTCTAAAAGACCGGAACGTTCGACCGTTTTCCTTCTTCCGCCATTTGCTTTAATCGTAACTCGTTTCCCGACATTTGCATCTAATGTACGTTTAATTTCAATCAGCGTTTTTCCCATTCACTACACCTCACTGTATATACAATAACACCATTCGACAATTTTGTCAAATTAAATAAAATTTAAATTATAACAATGCTCATGGTGTATGTCAATATAATATTTTCCAGGGGCTCACTCCTTTATTTTCAGTCCGGGTTCTGCCCTGGAAATGTTATTAACATAAGTTTGTGCATAACTGCTCATTTTTATGTAAACCCGTTTACTCCTTCATATAATCAATAGCGGGACGCAAATGATGTTTTTCTTCTCTGCGATCATTCGAGCCTGAAAAACTCAGAGATTTTATCCTTTCCATACTCTTAAAAAGAGGTCGCCGCAATAGGTTAAATAGTAACCTATTGCGGCGACCTCTCCATTATTACTCTTCAATTTCTTCCTGTTCCACTGGAATTCCTCGTCTTAAAGTTCCTCTACTTTCAATCCCCCCGAGGCCCTTTTCCCCTGCTAAGGTGTGTTTCAACACATCCCAAAGCGCTACTCGCTCCATAAAAGGAGTGAGACTTACTTTTGCAACGAGATAGACAGGGTCAAGGGCATGAATGTTAATTCTTTCAGGCGAGCTTGCAAAATTTGCACCAGCACGCAATATCGATTGAAAATAAGATTGACATGCCCCTGCAAATATTGCCAAGTGGTCCATGTAGGGAACAATTTTTCGAGCCTCTTTTACAGTATCTACAAAGTATTTTGAATTACGATAGGCTTTCATTTCATTTTTGTGACCTTTATTTTTCATATACGCGTCGTGCCCTGTGACGACTAAAACTTCTGGACGAACCATCTCAATTAGGGAAGCAACTTGAAGCGGCATTTCTTTCTCAGGAAGATGGACCCCGTACACAGGAACGCCAAGTCGATCGTAAACAGCTGTACATTTTTTTAAGTAAACCGGATCACCATCAATATGAAGGATTCTGCCAGGCAGTTCAAAAAAGGATTGCTTTTCCGTGTATCCTGACGTAATTTCATACTCTGATTGTTCACGATTGAGCTTTCGGTCTTGACGAAATAACTGGTAGCAGCTTTCTTCTTTCTCTTTAAATTTTTTCTGATGTTTTTTTCGTTCCGACTCTTCTAAAACGACAAGGTCATCGATGGGAGCATCTGCTATTAGGCGCATTTCTTCTCCACGAAGCTCAGCGACCTTTCCCTCCAGTGAAACAACTCGAAAAAGAATATCACATTGATACGATGTCCTCCCTACGATCTGGCCTTCCTTTATCACTGACATGACAAACGCCTCCTCACACGATAAACTATGCGAGGGAAGGCGTATCAGTGCCGATGTTCATGTTATTTCCCAAGTTCACGACCGTATTTCATTACAAAAATGTCACTCAATCGAGCAAATTCCTCCATAGACAACGATTCTCCACGTCGTTTTGGATCAATTCCAGCTTCTAAACACTTCTCTTCAACATTTGTCTTCTCTTTTTTCGCATTAAAGTGTTGAACTAGGTTGTTAAGTAACGTCTTTCTCCGCTGAGTAAAAGCTGCCCTCACCATTTCAAAGAAAAAAGCTTCATCTTTCACTTCAACGGGTGGGGCTGACCTCAGTGATAAACGTAAAACCGCAGAGTCAACATTCGGTTGAGGAACAAAAACCGTCTTCGGCACTGTTAACACCGTCTCGGCCACAGCGTAGTACTGACAGGCGATCGATAACGAACCGTAATCCTTTGATCCCGGTTTGGCTGCAATTCGTTCGGCTACTTCTTTTTGAATCATCACAACAATCGCTCTTAACGGAAGCTTTTCTTCAAGAAGCTTCATCAAAATCGGAGTGGTTACGTAATAAGGCAAGTTCGCAACAACAACTAAGTCCTCTTCTTTTTCAAAGCGTTCGGAGATCATTTCGTGCAAGTCCGCTTTAAGTACATCTTGATGAATGACGTTCACATGATGGTAATCAGCAAGTGTGTCACTTAATATCGGAAGCAACCGTTGATCAATTTCTAATGCAGTTACTGATTTAGCCCGTTTTGCAAGCTGTTCTGTCAATGCACCGATTCCAGGGCCTACTTCGATTGCGGCTGTCTCCTCTGTAACATTTGCTGCATCTACAATCTTCCGGAGAACATTCGTATCAATAAGAAAGTTCTGTCCCAAACTTTTCTTAAAAGAAAACCCATGCGCTTGTAGGATGTCTTTCGTCCGCTTTGGTGTTGCAATATCTTTGTTCATAAGTCACTCTTCTTTCCTTGTAATGGATTCTAAGGCCTCAATAAACTCTGCCTTGGAAATCCGAAATTGAATTAATCGCTTATGGAGTTGCTTGCCGTTTGCATACCCGATTTTTAAATACTGACCGATTGCTTCTCTTCGCTGTTTCGAATCAGGTCCTGCAATCAGGCCTGCATATAGCAGATCATCCTTTGATATTTCTTCCCTAGCTTCCATACCTGGTGTCCGGATATTTCCAAGAGCAAGGATGAGATCTTCATTTGAGGCATGCTCCACGCCAATTTTTCCTTTTTTTCGATCAATCGCTTGTTCTCTTGGTAAAAAGGCATGCTTGCACCCTGGGACAGCACGATCAATCGTTTTACGGATCTTCTCTCCCGGGTAGTCAGGGTCTGTAAAAATAATCACGCCGCGCCTTTCTAAAGCAAGCCGCACTTTATTTAACGTTTCTTCATTCACAGCTGAACCATTCGTTTCAATCGTATCGCAATCAGCAATCCGGTGTAACGCTTTTGTGTCTTCTTTACCTTCAACGACAATAATCTCATTTATTTTCACACGATACCTCCGTACCCATTCATTATCCATTCTCCGTGCCCTCAAATGGAATTCATAAAAAGGCACAGAGAGATCTCTGTGCCTGAATTATATCATTTTTTGGTTTTATCTTGGCTCTTTCCTCACGTTTTCGACAACAGCCTTATTCTAACACGCGAACTTCAACGTTTTTTCTACCAAAGGATCCGGCTCCATTCGGCATAAAGATATCAATTTTCTTTCCACTTATCGCTCCACCCGTATCAGCAGCTAAAAACGTGCCATACCCTTTCACTTCAACTCTCGAACCTAAAGGGATGACGCTTGGGTCCACGGCAATGACGTTTGCATCCGGGTTTTCTTTCAGATTAATACCGGTTGCTGTAACCCCGGAACACCCTGCACAGTTCGCCGAATAAGCTGTTGCTGTATAGCTTACCCAACTTCCGCCGTCAGATGAAGAACTAGAACCAGATGAGGAGTTGGAGTCAGAAGAAGAGCTGGAGTTAGGTGAAGATGCACTACGAGATGTGGTCGTCGTTTCAGTCACAGGAGCTTTTGTCCCTACTGCTAAAATTTGATCCTCACTCTCTTCTACTACTTCTTCCTGTACTAGTTCACGAGAGACTTCCTCTCCATCTTCAATTATCACTTCATAATGCTTTTCAATCTTTCCATCCTTACCACTTTGAAGAATCTCTTCGTTGCCTTGTTCTAAGGAGGAATCATTTTGTGATACCGTTGCAAAATCAACGGTCTCTTCCACAACATCGGTGACTTTTTCTACGCGGGTTACTATTACATCAGTAGCTTCATTTAAACGTTCATCGGCTCCTGGTTCAACTCGATCCAATTCGTTTAACGTAATGCTCTCTCTCTCTAAAAAGTCAGCGACAGTCGTCGAAGTCGTCCAGATACGTTCTTCTTCTCCATCACTTTGAACTGTAATTTCAAATGCCGGTTCATAAACAATCGACGTATCTGAAGTAAGTCTCGTTTCCAAAGGTGGTTCTAGTAAATCGTGTTCTCCAACTTCAATATCATACTCATTCAAAAGTTCTTCAACATTTTCCGCCGTTGTCCAGACGGCACTCTGTTCGCCATCGACTAGCATAAGTATTTGATTTGCATGTATCACTGTTATGTCTAATTCATCGGTTAGCTCTGTTTCAAGTGAAGGTTCAATGTCATCATGAAAGCCTACATCTATCCCTTGTTCTTCTAAAGCCTCTCCAACAGTGCCGGCATGTGTAGAGGTAGAAATAACTTCCTCTTCTGCCATAATCGTCACGTTTGTTTTCGTAATTTCATAGATTGTGAAAACAAGTATACCTAGCACTAGAGTAAGGCCGACGCCGGATACGGCTAGCTTTTTCCCCGTAATAAAACTGGAAAATAGCTGCTTCACCTTATCAATCATAGTAAGAACGCCTCCTTCAGTTTCCACATTTTACCCCTCTCCACCTACCTTGTCAATTATTATTTTAAGAACCATTTCTTAGTATTATCATCGACACGGACAAAAAAAGAAAGTAGTATCTTTCGACAAAATTACACTATGGTCGGAAGAAGTCATGTAGAACCTTAGTTCCTCGTCCTTTTCTTAGACAAGCTCCCGCAGCTTACGACAGAAAAACTTGTCAATTAATGCTAAAAAGTTTTTTTGCATTTTCTCGTGTTTTCTCGGTTAATTCGTCATAACTTACCTCTTTTATCTCGGCAAGTTTTTCAGCAACAAGTTGGACATGGGCTGGCTCATTTCGTTTACCGCGAAAAGGGTGGGGGGCAAGAAACGGACAGTCTGTTTCAATAAGCAGGCGATCTAGCGGTACCTGTGCAGCGACTTCTTTTGGTGTTTTCGCATTTTTAAATGTAACAGGGCCTCCAAATGATATATGAAAGTTCATCTCTAAACATTCTTTGGCAATGGCCAAATCTCCTCCAAAACAATGCATAATTCCACCGATTTCTTGTGCATTTTCTTCTTTTAAAATGTCAACGATGTCATGATGTGCATCTCTGTCATGGATAATAATCGGCATTTGAAGCTTTTTAGCTAAACGAATTTGCCTGCGAAAAACATCCTTTTGTACGTCTTTCGGCGACTTATCCCAATGGTAATCGAGCCCCATTTCTCCTATAGCCACTACTTTAGGGTGTTTGGAGAGCTCTGCAATCCATTCCAAATGCTCTTCTTTCATATCAACCGCATCCACTGGGTGCCACCCTACTGCTGCATAAAGGAACTCATACTTCTCGATAAGTTCCATCGCTTTATTTATCGTTTTTTCATCAAACCCGACGACAACCATTTCTTCTACGCCTGCTACTCGGGCACGGCTAATAACCTCGTCAATATCTTCTTCAAATTGGTCCGCATTTAAATGGACATGTGTGTCAAATAACATGATGTACCCCCTACTTACTCAGGCTGTTTTCGTAAAGATTGTTCTAGAAAAAATGAGGTCGACTCAAAAGGTCTAAAGAAAACCTATTGAGACACCCTCATGAAACACCTTTATTTTACTTGAGAACCATTTGGCAATGATTGATCTATCGTTGCAAGTTTTAATTCTTTTTCTTTAGAACCGGCTAGGATCATCCCTTGGGAAAGTTCACCTCGAAGCTTCACCGGCTTCAGGTTCGTCACACAAATGACTTTTTTACCGACAAGCTCTTCTGGCTGATAGTGCTTGGCAATTCCAGAAACCACTTGGCGCTTTTCATAACCTAAATCCAACTGCAGCTTGAGGAGTTTATCGGCTTTTTTCACAGGTTCAGCTTCAACCACTTCCGCTACACGTAAGTCTACTTTCGTGAAGTCATCAATCGTAATTTCATCTACTTCTGGTACATCATTTTCTTGCTTTTCTGCGTCTTTCTTTTGTTCCTCTTCAGTAAGCACCGTGCCGCCCATCGATTCAACAATATGCGCGACCTCATCTTTCACATCTAAACGAGGGAATAAAGGTTCTCCCTTCTTCACGATTTTGGAGCCGTTTTTCAGCTGACCAAATTGGTGAAGACTTTCCCAGCGCGTTTGCTCCTCAACCACACCAAGCTGAGTCCAAATTTTTTCTGGTGTCTTGGTCATAAATGGCTGAATCATAATTGAAATCGTCCGTAAAGATTCTGCTAAATGATACATTACAGAGCCAAGCTGTTCGCTCGCTTCTTCATCTTTTGCTAGCAACCACGGTTGTGTTTCATCAATATATTTATTTGTACGGCTGACGAGCTGCCAAATCGCTGTAAGGGCAACGGAAAATTCCATTTCCTCCATAGACGCTTCCACTTTTTCCACAGTCGCATCGACAAGTTCAACTAACGGTCTGTCATACGGCGTAGCATCCTTCACATAGTTTGGAATTTCTCCGTCAAAATATTTATTAATCATCGCAACGGTACGATTTAACAAGTTGCCTAAGTCGTTGGCTAAATCGTAATTGACACGCTCAACGAACCCTTCTGGTGTAAATACGCCGTCCGAGCCAAATGGAACTTCGCGCAGTAAATAGTAACGTAGTGCATCCAAGCCGTAACGGTCAATTAATGGCACAGGGTCGACAACGTTTCCTTTCGATTTCGACATTTTTCCGTCTTTCATTAACAGCCAGCCGTGCCCGAAAACTTTTTTCGGCAATGGTAAATCTAACGCCATTAACATGATCGGCCAGTAAATCGTATGGAAACGAACAATTTCTTTCCCTACGAGATGCACATCAGCTGGCCAGTATTTTTGATAGTTTTGCTCGTCTTCACTTCCGTATCCAAGAGAGGTAATATAGTTTGAGAGCGCATCAATCCAAATATACACGACATGTTTTGGATTTTTGTTTACTCTTACCCCCCAATTTACGGATGTTCTTGAAACCGCCAAATCTTCAAGTCCCGGTTTGATAAAGTTATTGATCATCTCTTTTTTCCGGGATTCAGGCTGAATGAATTCAGGGTTTTCTTCGTAATACTTAAGCAGGCGGTCCGCATATTTACTCATTCTAAAGAAGTATGACTCTTCACTGACCTTCTCAACCGGACGGCTGCAATCAGGGCAGTTTCCACCTTCCGCTTGACGCTCTGTGAAGAACGACTCACAAGGGGTACAATAGAGCCCCTCGTATTCATCAAGGTAAATGTCACCCTGCTCTAAAAGCTGATCAAAAATCTTTTCAACGACCTTTTTGTGTCTGGTTTCTGTCGTCCGAATGAAATCATCATATGAAATGTCGAGTTTGCCCCACAAGTCGCGGATCCCAACAACTGCATCATCAACAAACTGCTGCGGTGTCACTCCCTTTTCTTCAGCTTTACGCTCAATCTTTTGCCCATGCTCATCGGTTCCTGTTAAAAATCTTACGTCGTACCCTCTAAGTCGCTTATAACGAGCCATCGCATCTCCTGCCACTGTTGTGTAAGCATGACCGATATGAAGTTTTCCACTCGGATAATAAATCGGTGTCGTAAGGTAAAACGTCTTGTTTTCTTTTGTCATCGTATCTTCCTCCTTTTTCTGTTAAAAGGGCCATTTTTCCATAATAAAAACTCCCGCCCCATCGTTTGGGACGAGAGCATTACACTCACGTGGTACCACCCACATTCCCCTGATCCTCGCAGATTCAGGGCTCACCAAGTTACAACAGCTCACCTGCTGAAAACTTGAGCCGATAACGCCGGCATACGTTGCTCCCTTATGTCGCACCATGGGCGTCACTCGAAAGCAGATTTCCTCACTGGACCATCTTCAAAAGTACCCTCCATACCGGTTTTCAGCATCTCGGCTCTCTGTTATGGATATTCCTTTTTACTCATCCGTTCATCGGAATTAACTATAATCGTTCGTCATTGTATATCTTCCTATTACGTACTTCAAAATATACCGAATGGCACCTATTGTGTCAAGGTAGGTCATCCCTTTTTACAAAGGGGGATTTTACTACTTTTGTCCACGCCAACTCATGCTAAATGATCGAGCTTTTCATTAAAAGTATGAACATCCCAGTAGATCTCTAAACGTTCATTGATTTTTCCCTTTATCTGAACAGAAGCTAAATTAAATAGATTTCTTTCCCCGGTAGGTGTAAATTTTCTCCAATAAGGGTATACGACCATCAGGTCACACCGAATGTAATGCTTTTCTAGCGCTAGACACCGAGAACGCAGACTATTACACTTTACGAATGATTAAATAAGAAATGTGAGGTGGTTAGCTTTTGTTTTGATTGACCTGTAGACAGCCGTTAGTTTTAGAACCGGCTAACTGTAACATACAAATCTGAGAAACTTTTCTTTTCCATTTGCCGTAAAATACCGACAGAAACAGGAAGCTCTTGTCGAATTTTATGTCGATTAGTACAAAAGCGTTTAGTTTTTTCTTCAAATTGTTTACTAATCTTTTAAAATCTATCAATCAGTGATTCATCCAAATTCATCACTGATACTATCTATATACTGATATATAAAGGATTCTAGTGAATTCAGCAGGTTGAAGTAAATCTATAATAATGATAAAAACTTTGGAATTAAACGTTTTTTATTGACTTCTTTTGGAAGAGTTGGTATTCTAATCTTGAAAGATTTTGTCGAAGTTTGACTATTCTCAAATGCGAATAGAAAGAATTTTTCTTTATGGGAGGAGAATGATTCATGAAATCAACTGGTATTGTAAGAAAGGTCGATGAACTAGGACGCGTAGTTATTCCAATCGAACTCCGTCGTACATTGGATATTGCTGAAAAAGATGCATTGGAGATCTATGTTGACGATGATCGCATTGTCTTGAAAAAGTACAAGCCTAACATGACTTGCCAACTTACTGGTGAGGTATCTGATGATAATCTATCACTTGCAGATGGTAAAATCATCTTAAGCCCACAAGGAGCTCAAGAGATCATTAGCGAGCTTCAAAACTACCTTGAAAAGCAGAGCAAGTAAGTAATATCTTTATTATAAAAGCCTGAACCTAGTTGTTTCAGGCTTCTTTTTTTTAAGGTAAGAATTTATAAAATGACAGCTACCTTCACACCACTCTTCTCAAAGGAAAAGCATCCTTGATACTTTAAAACATCCGAGCTGACGCGGTTTTTCTTATGATATGTATGTCCAGCCTTCATTGCTTGCCTTTTTCTTACTCGCCTACATGATAAATTTGATAGACTTCTCGTTTACTCATCCCGCGGTCTTTCGCTGTTTGTTTAATCGCCTCTTTTGAAGACTGCCCCTCGTTCACGTAGCCCTCCACGTGAGCTGAAACATCAAGACCTGTCCACCACTGACTTTCCTGTATATCTTCCTGAATTGTTTCTGCACTTGCTCCTTCGACAAGTAAAACACACTCACCTTTGAGCGGGTTTTCTCCACAATAACGGATTAATTCCTCAATCGATCCTCTAAGAAATTCTTCATGCTTCTTTGTGAGTTCCCGGCTTAACACTACTCGGCGATTCCCCAAGACCTCTAGCATTTCTGATAATGTAGCAACCACACGGTGAGGAGACTCATAAAAAATGAGCGAAGATGGATGCGTTCGCCAATTCTCCAATGTTTCTCGCTTGATTTTCTTTTTTCTGTTCAAAAATCCGACAAAAGTAAATCCATCTGTCGACAATCCTGAAGCAATGAGTCCTGTAAGTCCTGCGTTGGCTCCCGGTAAAGGGACAACAGGCAATTGTTCTTCAACACAGCGAGCAACTAGCTCCTGACCTGGATCAGAGATAGCTGGCATACCTGCATCACTCACCAGAGCGACGGTTTCTCCGGACAAAAGCTTGTCGATTAGGAGCTCTTCTCGTTCTTTTATGTTATGTTCATGATAGCTAATCAAAGGGGTATCAATCTCAAAAACATGACATAGTTTTTTTGTGTTTCGTGTGTCTTCTGCTGCGATGAGATTAGCTTCTTTTAAGACTGTGATCGCACGATACGTCATATCATCTAAATTTCCTATTGGCGTCGGTACTAAAAAGAGACACCCTTTATCGTCTGTTGGTTTAAAGCTCTTTTGGATAAACAGTTTCAACACCTCTTTGACGAGCAATAAGTACTCGTTTTTGTTGTCTAGTCAATTGTTTAATCTGATACTCAGCTTTCATCGCTTCCATCTTTGTCGAATAATGCTTTTCATACAAAAGTTGAAAAGGTCCCCGGCTTCTTGTGTACTTTGCACCAGTGCCTGATTCATGAGCTTTCATTCGATGCTCAACATCCGTTGTATAACCGGTATAGTACGTTCCGCCCTTACACTCTAAAATGTATACATAATGATTACCAAGACTCATAATGTCGTTTAAACTCCTTTGTATAAAAACCATCATTTCCATAAACGACAATCGGAAAAAGAGTTTTCACTCCCGGGCTTCCATTTTTCATACCTTCGATTAAAACCATGTTCGCTTCTTTGTCTCGTTTAGGGTACACGTACTGTATCCGCTTTGGCTCCAGCTGATACTTCCTTAATGCTGCCATAATATCCCCAATCCGTTCTGGTCGGTGAACGAGAGCTACTTTTCCACGATATTTAACAAGACGTGAAGATATTCGTACCACATCATCTAACGTACAAGCCACTTCATGCCTGGCAAGAGAAATTTTCAAATTAGCATTTCGATCTTTTTCATTAACCGTCATGGGGAAATAAGGTGGATTGCAAGTGACCACGTCATACCGCCCCCATGTTACTTCATCCTCTAAAGCCATAATATCTTTATTAATGACCCGTATTTGCTTTTCAAGATGATTGTTTTCAATATTTCGTACAGCAAGTTCAGCTAAGGTTTTTTGTATCTCTACAGCCTCAATAGCCGCATCGGTCCTCCCCGTCAGCATAAGAGGGATCGCCCCGTTTCCAGCGCATAGGTCAATCACTTTTCCACCACGTTTCGGTGTACTCGTGAACTTTGAAAGCAAAACGGCATCTGTTGAAAACGAAAAAACATCTTTGCGCTGATATATCGATAAGTTTGTCCCTGGTAAAAAATCGACTCTTTCCTCTTTCATCTTACACATAAGCGTTCCCCCTTTACTCTCGTTGTTACCTTATCATTTTCGATGGAAAAAAAGTCTTTCCGAAAATGAGACGGAAAGACTTTAAAATACGCTTTAACGATTATTTTTTGTTAAGAAACGACAGACAAAACAAACAGTCTCCTTCTTTACGGATGCTTCCATAATGTAAATTACAAATGTGGAAGCCTTCTTGATAAAGACGGGCAAGGTTATCATACCCTTCACCAAACACAGTCTCTTTCTTCTGCTTTGCGGTCGAATTAGACTTCGATACTTCTTTATCCTGTTCGGATTGCTCTTCAGAATTCTTGTCCATCCGTTCTCTTAAATGATCATTCTCAATGGCCAAATGGTGATTCTCCTCGAGCAATAAAGCCAATTGCTCCTTTAATTCCCCTAGTTCATGATGCAGACCGCCGATGCGTTCTTCCATATGGCTCACGCGTGCAAAAATTTCTTTTTTATTCACGAGTCCCACACCTCATTAATTCGTGGTTTCGTTGGCGATTGCTCCTTCTTTCATGAGTTCATCCAAGGTGTATTCTACGACACGCTGAGCTTCGAACAATTCAACTTGAACAAGACGCTCGAGCATGTTCAATCCAACTACTTTCCCTTTACCATAGCTTGTTTTAATTTCTTCATTTATATCCGGTAAATCTTTCTTGGCGCTTTCATACATATCGTTTTCATATTTCAAACAACACATAAGACGTCCACACAATCCGGAAATCTTTGTCGGATTTAGTGATAAGTTTTGATCCTTCGCCATTTTAATCGACACAGGTTCAAAATCGCCTAAAAACGTAGAACAACAGAGCATACGCCCACAAGGCCCCACACCTCCGAGCATTTTCGCCTCATCTCTTACACCGATTTGACGAAGCTCGATGCGTGTGCGAAATATGGAAGCTAAATCCTTAACAAGCTCTCTAAAATCAATACGACCGTCAGCGGTAAAATAAAAAAGGATTTTATTCCGATCAAACGTATATTCCACATCTACAAGCTTCATATCCAACTTGTGATCGTCAATTTTCGTAAAGCACACATCGAATGCTTTTTGCGCTTCATCGCGATTTTCCTGAACAACAAGCTTGTCCTTATCAGTAGCAAGACGAAGAACGCTCTTTAATGGAAGAACGACGTCTTTTTCGTCAACTTCCTTAGGAGCAATCACTGCTTTACCAAATTCAATTCCTCTTGCCGTTTCTACAATCACATAATCGTCTAGCTGTATATCTATATCTCCGGGAGAAAAGTAATAGATTTTCCCCGCTTTTTTAAATCGAACACCTACTACATGATGCACGTTATCCCTCCTGTAACCGAAGGAGCAATTGCTCCATTACTAGCTGAGGACTCGTATTCGCATCGAGACGGCGCTTAGCATTAAGGATTGCTTTCAGGTTTTTTCCCAGCTTGCTTTGGGAAAGCTTCAACCCTTCCTCTTTTAACCTTTCTTCCTGGTCAAAATAGACAAGTTGATTCTGCTGATCCAATTGCATGCGGATGACGTCTCGGTACCAAATCATCAAAAGATCAAGACCGGTTTGCATCTCGTCTTTTTCTTTAAAAAAGTCCAGCCAGCCACCCTGAAGAATCAAAAATGCGTACCTCGGACGCTTAGAAACTTCATCTATTAATTGTATCACTTTGGTTCTAGCCTGTGCAATCCAATTATCCCCGCATAACTCTTTAGCTTCCTCTAGATCAGACGTCAATTGAGCTGCAACCACGGCCTGAACCTCCGGAATTTCTTCTTCTGTAAGTTGTTTCACCAGCTTGTCCGGCATAAGAGGAGAAAATGACAGCACTTGTGACCGAGATACAATCGTTTTTAGCATCCGGTGATATTGGGTTGTCATTAACACAGCCATCGATTCTCCGTCAGGTTCTTCCAGAAATTTTAGGATACTATTTGCTGCATTAGGGGTCATTTTCTCTGCTTCTTCAACAAGATAAACTTTTTTTTTCGATTCCATTCCTCGATAACTAAATTCTTTTTTTAAATCGCGTATTTGATCAACTTTAATGGTTTGCCCCTCAGAGCGGACCCTATGAACATCAGGGTGATTTCCAGACTCAATTCTCTTACAATGAGAACAAACTCCGCAGGGTTCAGCATCACTCTTATCCGGGCAAAAAAACGATTTCGCAAGCTGCAAAGCAACCTGACGCTTTCCTGTTCCTCTCCCTCCTTCAAACATGTAAGCGTGAGCGAGGCGCTGCTTCTTGATACTATTTGTGAGCATCTTCGTGATGGTCGGTTGCGTTTTAGACAATTGTTCCCAATTCATTGACTTGCCTCCGTAACTCTACTATTGCTTGTTCAATACAAAAAGAGCCGAGATCGCGTCGCTGCAGCTATTTTTCCCGGACTATTTGAACATCCTCTATTAAAACTTTTCAAACTCATCAACAGGAAGGACAAACACCGTAGCTCCCCCGACTTGAACCTCAACAGGATAGGGTACATAAGAGTCCGCATTTCCACCCATTGGAGAAATCGGAGCAACAAGCTGTTCTCTCGACTTGCAATTGTCTTTAATAATGGAAAGAACTTCTTCAACATTTTCATTCTCGGTACCGATCATAAAAGTGGTGTTACCAGCTTTTAAAAAACCGCCTGTACTTGCTAATTTGGTCGCCTGATATTTTTTTTCCACCAAAGCGTCCGACAATCGATTACTATCCTTATCCTGTACTACCGCAACGATTAATTTCACTTGTACCTTCCCCCTCGTAAACCGAATACGTTATTAGAAAAACGCAAGGCGCCTGAAGCTAGACATCGAAACCGTAAAGTGTTTATCATTCTCTGTACTTTATTTATTTTATTATAACAGTTAATAAAACGTTCTGTATCCTTTATTACTCTGATTTTTCAGGGCTATCTGTTAAATATTCTGTCAGCAACTGCCACGTACTTTCAATCACCGATTCAATATCTTTTTCGGCAGAAATTGTTTTAATACGTTCTGGTTCTTTATTAGCTAGTGCCTGATAGGCTTCTCTCACTTGATAGTGAAAGTCCAGCTTCTCCTTGTCTAATCGATTAAATTCTCGCTCACTATTTTTTTCAATACGGGCAAGACCAATTGCCGGATCTACATCGAAATACAACGTCAATGCTGGCATGAGTCCCGCTGTAGCAAATAAATTCATCTTAAGCACATCATCAACACCTAAGCTTCGTCCTACTCCTTGATAGACTAGGCTGCTGTCAATAAACCGGTCACACAAAACGAGCGCCCCGTTCTCTAACTGGGGAAGTACAGTTTCCACGAGATGCTGCCGGCGTGCTGCCGCATAGAGCAAGGCCTCCGTTCGTGCATCCATCTCTGTATGGTCAGGGTTTAAAATAATTCTTCTAATTTTCTCTGCAATCTCACTGCCGCCTGGCTCTCTTGTAGCAACCACTCTTTTACCCTGTTTTTCGAGTATATCTTTTATCGCATGAAGAACAGTTGTTTTCCCTGCACCTTCGCCACCTTCAAAAGTTATAAAAATCCCTTTCACAATCAAAACTCCTCTAATTTCTCATTTATTTATATACTTTTATGCCTCGCTCAATCCACTCTCTACCTGTTTGAAATCGAGTTCCTGCATTTATCATTTTCTCAAGCTTATCTATATGAAAAGGCTCAATTCGTTCTCCTTTCATCAAAAGCGGAATTCCAGGTGGATAGGGAACAATATCCTCAGCTGACACCCAGCCACTGCACGACCTCCATGACATAAAGCGAATTTCTTTTGTTTTCATCTGTTTATATGTAAACGCCAGTTCAGTTAGTTTTCTTCTGATTTCAACCTTGCCCACACCCACTATGCCACCCACTTGAGGTTTAAACGAAGAAACAGCAGTGGCTACTCTGGAAACGAAGGATTCAATATTCAATACATTGCTTGAAAGAGGTAACGTAAGGAGCACATGTGTCTCTGTCGCGAGCTCCGGATAAATGCTGGACTCGTTAATAAGAGCTTTCTGCAGTTCAAACCCTGAAGCCTCACAACGCGTCATCAGAGCAATTTTTAACGGATCTTGTAAAAAACCACAAAGACGCTGGGGACTCACTTCCCACTGCGGTATGACATTTAATTGTTCTCGCAGTTTTTGATTTACTTCAATGAGCCGTTTCCTTTCCCCTGCTGTTACTAACGCTAAATAAGCTCTTGCTGCATCCAGTGAGGCCATTAAAGGATACGAAGGACTGCTCGATTGCAGCATCCTTAAGTAGCCTTTAATAGCTTCGAAGTCACACAGCTTCCCTCGCATATGTAAAAATGAGCTCATCGTCATCGCCGGAAGTATTTTGTGAGCAGACTGCACAACAACATCAGCCCCTGCACGTATCGCTGACTGTGGCCAGTCTTGGTGGTCATAAGTTAGGTGAGCACCATGTGCCTCGTCAACAAGCACTTGCATCCCTGACTCATGGGCTATTTGCACGTGATCCTTTATGGAATGACCATAACCTTCGTAGGTTGGATTTGTTAGCACCAACGCCTTCGCACAAGGAAATTGATTGACTGCATGCTTAACAGTTTCAACAGTAATTCCCAAAGCTAACCCAGTTGCATCATCATAAATCGGTTCAAGGAACACTGGTTGTGCCCCGGATAACTCAAGGCCATGGATGATAGACTGATGACTATTTCTCTGAACTAATACAACGTCTCCCTCATGAAGCGTCCCCATCAGCATCGCCAAATTACCGACCGTTGAACCTCCCACTAAAAAAGAAGTCGAATCCACTCCATAAAGCTGAGCTGCCAACTGTTCCGCTTCACGAATAACCCCTACTGGATCGTGAAGGTCATCCAGCTCTGGAAGCTCTGTTACATCAATCCCAAGAACCTCTTTAAATGTCGATAATCCCTCTTCGTGAAATAAAGTACCATTTTTATGCCCAGGTACATGAAAAGAATCTGTTTTGTTATTTGCATGTTCTATAAGTTTTTCAAGTAAGGGTATTCTTTGCTGATCCATCTATATCGTCATCCTTTTTTATCACTTCCCTCATTATACAAGACCTTCCCCTTTTTTTTAACTAGCAGTAACTTCAATATTATCCAACCTAAACGAAAAAGCAGACACCGATTGCCTATGCAACTCGTTATCTGCTTTTATCAGTTGGCTATTTTCGTAAAATTTTAGAAAGGAGCCTATCAGTTTATTATTCAATTAAGAGTACGTGGAAAAGAGCCACAAAGGTCAGTCTAAACAGTTTTTTCCTCTTTTAGTGAATAGAGCGTTTGTTTTGAAACAATGAATCTCTAATTTTTCGAAGTTGATACAAATAGTCATCATATCGCTGATCATCTGTATCTGTCGTTACAATATCTTGTTCACACGATTTGCAAATAAAATATTCCAACAAATGAATACCTTGCCTCTTTTCTTCTTTACAAATCAAGCATTCTTGTAATGTTGCCGTTTTATTCGATGCTAACATTCCCTTCATCGTTTCTCCACCTCCATTCACAGTATCAACGAAAAAAGGTAGATTTATTCACTCAGCACAATTTTTATTAGATGGTTCACTATATGCAGGGTTCTTCGTCCTTGTGCCCAATTTTACAAAAGACAAGATAAAAAGAATTTTAGCTGTCTTATATACAAGATACATAAGCTCATAGTTAAACGAAAAAGGATAGGTCTCATACTGGCTGGTCTTACTCCCCTTCATTTAATAATCAATTCGAGAATTACTGGCTCAATAGCCAGTAGTGTCCTTTTCCTTTCTTTGGCTTTTTTTCACCAAAACGCAAAAAACACCCGCCCTAAAGCGAGTGTTACCTTCATTGCCCAGCGACGTCCTACTCTCACAGGGGGAGAGCCCCCAACTACCATCGGCGCTGGAGAGCTTAACTTCCGTGTTCGGCATGGGAACGGGTGTGAC
>NZ_NISR01000005.1 GCF_002352765.1 Alteribacter populi
CTTGTCTAGTGACGATAGCGGAGAGGTCACACCCGTTCCCATGCCGAACACGGAAGTTAAGCTCTCCAGCGCCGATGGTAGTTGGGGGCTCTCCCCCTGTGAGAGTAGGACGTCGCTGGGCAACATATATGGAGGATTAGCTCAGTTGGGAGAGCACCTGCCTTACAAGCAGGGGGTCGGCGGTTCGAGCCCGTCATCCTCCACCATTCTAAATGCTGGCCTAGCTCAATTGGTAGAGCAACTGACTTGTAATCAGTAGGTTGGGGGTTCAAGTCCTCTGGCCAGCACCACTTAGAGCCATTAGCTCAGTTGGTAGAGCATCTGACTTTTAATCAGAGGGTCGAAGGTTCGAGTCCTTCATGGCTCACCATTTTAGTGCGGGTGTGGCGGAACTGGCAGACGCGCTAGACTTAGGATCTAGTGCCTTCGGGCGTGGGGGTTCGACTCCCTTCACCCGCACCACTAAAATAAAAAAGCTGAATAATTTATATAACTGTAAGGTCTGCAACGTAGTGTTTTAGGCGGAAGTAGTTCAGTGGTAGAACACCACCTTGCCAAGGTGGGGGTCGCGAGTTCGAATCTCGTCTTCCGCTCCATAAACTGCCTGCCGGGGTGGTGGAATTGGCAGACACACAGGACTTAAAATCCTGCGGTAAGTGATTACCGTGCCGGTTCAAGTCCGGCCCTCGGCACCATACTAATTATATAATCAAGTTAATATATGCGCCCGTAGCTCAATTGGATAGAGTGTCTGACTACGGATCAGAAGGTTAGGGGTTCGACTCCTCTCGGGCGCGCCATTTAACGGGAAGTAGCTCAGCTTGGCAGAGCACTTGGTTTGGGACCAAGGGGTCGCAGGTTCAAATCCTGTCTTCCCGACCATCTTTACAACCTATACTTCGGGGCCTTAGCTCAGCTGGGAGAGCGCCTGCTTTGCACGCAGGAGGTCAGCGGTTCGATCCCGCTAGGCTCCACCATAATAGTTCCAACGTTATGCGTTGAAACATTGACCTTTGAAAACTAAACAAAAAGCCAAGCGAAACGTGGGATATTGAGAGATATTCCGTCAATGAATTATTTTATGATGTCAGAGACATCGAACTTTCTACGGAGAGTTTGATCCTGGCTC